>JAYULM010000094.1:0-17819 GCA_043763605.1 Armatimonadota bacterium
AACAAAACATTCCCGAATCAATAGTAACCGCCGCCCGTGCTTTAGGGCAGTGGATTAACAGCGCAGCGTATCGCACTGCCGCCGAGGAAAACGAAAACAAGCCGGATGCAAAAAAATTGATCCGACGTGATAAAGCAAAAATCCTTGCCGAGTTTGAAAGTGCCGTATTCAGCGCGAGAGAGCCAACTGACTTGCTCAGCCGCGTCTCTGTCAGGGCAGGACGATTGCTTGGCTATGACGCGCCACTTCAAGCACAAGAATTTTATGATGCCACAATGACCGGTACGATTACGCTTGCTCAAGCCCAGCAGATGCTAGTTGCATATATGCGTTTACGTTCGGTCTATACGAAAGCCGTGGAAAGTGACGAACCGGTAGAGACTATCACAGTCGAACTGCCCGAAATATCCGACACCGAAATCCCCCAGGAGTAAACAAAATGACTATTAAAGGTATCCTTGTTACCGCAGTTGCACCGATGAGCGATCACATCGCAAACGGCGGTGAAAAAATTCTCGGTAACGCCTCTTCTATTAAACGCCGTCCTGATGGACGCGTTTACATTTCCGGTCAAAAGCAACGCCATGCTCTGTTCAGCGCAATCGACGTTCTCAATGACAATCCGAAAACTCGTGTTACGAATGGCGACGGTATTTCTGCAGAGGTTGAAACCGACCTGCGGGCAGATTTGGGCGGCTTCTTGCACACTAGCAAGGAGAACTACAGCGGACGCCGTTCCGCACCGTTGACCGCGACCCCCGCCGTAGCAATGACACAAAGCGAGATCGGGCGTGACCTATTGATTCGTCTGAAGGTCACTTCGGGCAATGACGAGAGCAAAAGTCAAGCACTTGCTACCCGTGAGTTCAGTCAGGACGACTTGATGGTAATGAGTTTTCATATCGATGTGGGGGCAGTCAGTTTCCGCAAATACTACAAATATGGAGCGCAAGGCACGACGCAAGGCGTCCACCTTGAAACAAAGTATGCGCGTCATGCGAGTGAAGAAGAGCGAAAACGCAGGATTCATCTTGCCCTCGAAGCTACTTCCGCGCTGACTGAGTACGCCAATAATGCCCGAAATGCGACTTCTGCCGAACCTCAGAAAGTGCTGATTGCTTTCGATACACGCCTGTCGCGTAAAGCCTGCCGCTATTACAAAGACGGAGTGACAGAGTGGGAGCGAAAATGCATGACCGCCGAAATCACGGGGCGGGGTGGGGCTATTTTCATTGGGGATGACACAGATCGGCAGGCTAAGAGTGTCGCGGAAGCATATAAGGCAGCCTTCGACTTCCTGGAAAACAACGACCTGTTTGATCCCGCCCCCGGAACCGAAGAGATAACCACAGCGCAGTTCGAGGCACAATCGCAACCGGAACCAAAGAAAAAATAATCCAATGTCCACGCCCGTGCTCGCCAAACCCTCCGGTATTCTGCTCGTGGATCACACCCGACATTTGCATGAGCAAGCCGATGAGTATTTCGCGCTTCGACCGTATCCGGTTGCAAAATACAAGGAACGCACGGGCGAGGATTTACGCGCCCTCGTCCGTAGTGCCATTGATTGGCACGACACGGGCAAACAACATCACAAATGGCAAAAAGCATGTCAACTCGATCATGCGGAGTATAAGGATAAGGGGAAAACTTCCGGTAAGAATCTACAGAAGACAAAGATACGCCATGAAATGCACTCGTTGTTTTTGGCGGAACAGAATAAGCGTACCCTTGCAGAAACGGTGCGTGTCGCTATTGCCGCGCACCATGCCAAGTTGAGTTACAAAGCCGAAGAACGCTGGCAAACCGATGACGACAGCAAGTATCACTCTCTCTGGTGTGGTTTTACGCGGCTTAAAGGTACCGTGGACTACGGGGAATTCGACATAGCCATCCGTGAACGATACCGTTTCGGTGGAGTTCGCGCCCTGCTTCAACTATTCGACCATCGGGCGAGTGCCAAAGAAGCGAAAGATGATTTGCCACCGTTTGATACTTTTCATTATGACTTCCCATATAAGGCGAAAGACGCGGAGGGAAACGTTGTCTTAGACGGACATGGTAACCCTGTACTGTCATTACGCGGGGTGCAGTCAATCGTCGCCGAACTGTACGATGAACCCGTGGGTATTCTTCGCGCCCCGACCGGTTCCGGCAAAACAGATGCCGCTCTGCTATGGGCGAAGCATCAGATCGAAAACGGTCGCGCCGACCGTCTGGTCATCGCCATGCCGACCCGATTTACGGCGTCCGCGCTTGCCATCGCGACGTCGGATACGCTCGGCAGTAGTGGCGTGTATCATTCGAGCGCGTGGGTGCAACGCAATGACAAAAGCAAACTTGCCAAGAAAGAGCATGAACTGGCTCGGTTGTTGGAAACACCCATCACTGTTACCACAGTTGACCACCTCTGTATCTGCCTGACCGGGCGGCGCGAAGACCACCACGCTATTTTTTGGGGACTGGCTCACTCCTGCGTCGTGATTGACGAGTCCGACTTTTATGATGCGTTTACGCAAGCCAACCTCGTTGTGTTGCTACGTGCCTTACGCCTTCTTGGGGTTCCCGTATTAATCATGAGCGCGACAGTGCCAGACTCGTTCCGCGAACTATACGCCCGATCTGGATACGCGATTAAATCAATCTCTGAGGACAAAGATAAGGCGACTGTCCCGCGTTGCAACGTCGTACGCCATGACTCTCTTGTGGAGAAGCCGGAGGACATCGCCGATTTACTGAGTCAAGGCGAAGATGGTAAGCCACTGATAATTTACGCCAATACAGTAGCGCGTGCACAAGCCTACTTTGATTACTGGCAAGAAAAAGGTTTTGAGAGTGTTGTCCTTTATCATAGCCGCTTCACGGAAACCGATAAAAAACGTATCGAGGGCGAACTTCTGGATATGCTCGGCAAGGAAGCATGGGCTAGTGAAACCAGCCGTGGGATTGCCATTCTTACTCAGATAGGTGAGTTGTCCATCAACATCAGTGCCGACCGGATGATTTCTGATTTGGCTCCGCTCGACCGACTGGTTCAGCGCATCGGACGATTATCCCGCTTCGGGGAAAACGTCGGCGAGATTACTATCATTGAACCTGCCAAAAAAGAGGAGCCTTACCCGGCTCCTTATGGCACATATCGCACCGGATCGGGGTGGATCGCGTCAGACGCATTGGTCCAAACCGGCACACTATTTACAGAGGGTGAGTACACCCGCGAGGACTTAGTGGTGTTGGTTGACCGCTTATATCCCGAGGTAGCGGAGGATAGTGAACGCGTCAAAATCAATCGCCGCAAACTGGAAGAGAATAGTATCGGCAACTGGCTTATTGTTCCCATGCGTCAGATGACGGAGGACGCGGACGAAGATGAAGAATGGAGTTGCCGCGATATTGGACCGCAACGTACCGTGTACGCACAGTGGGAAATTGGCATAAGTGGCGAAAACGCTTCGTTTCCGACGTGGGGCAGTTTCAACGAGTATGCTCAGAGTCGTGCCATCAACATTCCGATCTATGAGTTCAATAAAGCATTAGAAAACGGTTGGATTGAGAAGGAATCCATCGGGGTTGGAGACGACACCGAAGATATTTATCGCGTGATCGACCAATTTTATGACACCAGACGGGGAGTGTCATTCCCTGCATCGGAGGAATCATGACCGAAGAACCCGAAGCCGACGACGCCGACAACCCTCTCGCCGCCCTCCAACTCACCGGCACGGAGCTGTTTTACTTCGTCCTCTGCCCGCGCAAGCACTGGTGGTACCGGCACGGCTTGGAACAGGAACATGCCGGGGGCGCGTCCTCGTCCGACGGGCAGGAGAATGTCGCGCTGGGCACCCTGCTCCACGAGGAATCGTACAAGCGCAAGCCGCACAAGGAAGCCCTGATCGATAATCTGCTCCGCATCGATTTCGCCGACGATGGCGCGATCCACGAAGTCAAAAAGAGCAAGGGCGGGAGCCGCGCCTATGCCGCGACGCGGATGCAGATCCTGTACTACCTGTATTACCTGAAACACGAAAAAGGTGTGATCAAGGAGGGCATGATCGACTACCCGAAACAGAAACGGCGCGAGGCGGTGATCCTGACGCCGGACGAGGAAACTACCGTCGCGGAAACCCTGATCCAGGTCGAAACCGCCCG
The DNA here is from genome assembly GCA_043763605.1 of Armatimonadota bacterium. GTDB lineage: Bacteria > Armatimonadota > Armatimonadia > Armatimonadales > Armatimonadaceae > JACMIU01. The sequence goes on from JAYULM010000094.1 coordinate 4,150, forward strand.
CGCGACCCCGTTCCCGCCGCCCGTCGCGGAACCGATGGGCATCTGCAAAAAGTGCGCCTACAACGACCTCTGCTGGGGATAAGGAGTTTTTGAACCGCCAGGACGCCAAGTTCGCCAAGGTAGGAGAAGGGGAAAGAGGGGTTAAAGTTTTTGCCCCGCTTGCTACAGGGTAGTCCGACGAAACCGGTAAGCCTCAAAATTCAAACCTTCTCCTCTCTTCTCCTACCTTGGCGAACTTGGCGTCTTGGCGGTTCAAACAAAAAAATGTCACGCAATTACTACGTACTCAAAAACGGGCGCGTCCGGCGCGAAAACAACACCGTCTATATCGAAAACGCGGACGGCAAGAAGACGCCGCTTCCGGTCGAGAACATCGAGAGCCTGTACCTGTATGGCGAGATCGATATCAACACACGTCTGCTCAACTTCCTGGCGCAGAAGCGCATCACGCTCCATGTGTTCAACTACTACGGCTTCTATTCCGGCAGTTTTTACCCGCGCGACTACCTGCACAGCGGCTTCCTGCTCGTGCGGCAGGCGGAGCATTACGGGACCGAGCCGAAGCGCGTCGCCCTGGCGAAAGAGTTCGTACAGGGTGCCGCCCATTCGCTCCTGCGCAACGTCCTGTATTACGAGCGGCGGCGCGGGAAACCGGCGACCGCGAACGAAACCGAGCCGACGGGCGAGGTCGGGATCTATCCCGAAGATGCCCGCCTGCCCCCGGCGGTCCCGCGCGACGCCGACGCGGAAAGCGCGGTGGACGCGGCGGTGTTCGTTCCCTTAGCCGAGGACGAGAACACCGACCCGTTCGCGCCGCCACCGCCGGAGGACGGTCCCGACGACCCCGGCGCGGACGAGACCCCGGAATCCGCCGCCGAACTGTCGCGTATCCGGCTGTCGATGGAGAAGTTATCCGACGCGATTGACCAGCAAGGCACGGTGGCGTCGCTGATGGGCATCGAGGGCAAACTGCGCCAGCGGTACTTCGCGGCGTGGGAGCATCTGCTCGTCGGCGACTGGACGTTCTCGCGCCGGGTACGTCGCCCGCCCGACAACGAGGTCAATTCGCTGATCTCGTTCGGCAACGGTCTGCTGTATTCGGTCTGTCTCGCCGAGATCTACCGGACGCAACTGACACCGACGATTTCGTTCCTGCACGAGCCGGGGGTGAAACGCTTCTCGCTCGCGCTGGACCTGTCGGAAATCTTCAAGCCGCTGATCGTGGACCGCGCGATCTTCCGCCTGCTCAACACCGGGCAGTTAAAGAAGAGCCACTTCGACCGCGACACGAACGGCTGCTTTCTGAACGACGACGGCAAAACACTGTTCATCGGCGAGATCCAGAAGAAGCTGGACACTACGGTCAAGCACCGCCGCCTGAACCGTTCGGTAACGTACCGGCATCTGATTCGTCTGGAATGTTACAAACTGATCCGGCATCTGACCGGTCTGGAAACTTACAAAGCGTTCCGGGCGTGGTGGTGAAAGGAGGCATACAATGCACGTAATCATTGTCTACGATGTCGGCGTCGAGCGCGTCGGGCGGGTCTGCAACTACCTGCGCACCTACCTGACGCGGATTCAGAACTCGGTCTTCGAGGGCGACATCACGGAGGCGCGTTTCGCCCGCTTGAAAGTAGGGCTGGGGAAGATCATCGAAACCGACCACGACTCGGTGCTGATCTGGGTGCTACGCGACGCGCGCTGGGCGGACCGTCAGGTCATGGGCGTCGAGCGATTCCCGATCAGCAACATCCTTTAGTCGCCGCGCGGAAGGCGTGACAAAAGCAGTCGTCGGACCCCGATAGTGCGCGCGCACGAGTGAGGCCGACGACTTTTTTGCCGCAATCCGTTTACATTCTCCCTCAACCGTGCACACCGCCCTGCGAGAAGGTACTATATGTTGTAGAGCGGGAACCGAGCGCACGCAAATATGCCCATCTAATCGAACCGAACCGGTATGGAAATGTTGTCGGTTCCTGTCGCTCACGGTCCCGGTGATTGCATCTAATCGAACCGAACCGGTATGGAAATCCTATGCTTGGGTATGATAGGGAGGCGGCGGCGATATCATCTAATCGAACCGAACCGGTATGGAAATGTGTACGGGGGGCGGGAGTACGCGGACGAGGCACTCATCTAATCGAACCGAACCGGTATGGAAATGAAGGTGATACGGAGCCAGTCAACTAATAGAGCAACATCTAATCGAACCGAACCGGTATGGAAATTACAAGCGCGATCAAATCATCATCCTGAACGGCAAGCCATCTAATCGAACCGAACCGGTATGGAAATACAGTTCGGCGCGGAGTTCTTAGCGGAGTTTGTGGCATCTAATCGAACCGAACCGGTATGGAAATGAGGTTTCGACGACTGCTGTACCCGCGTCTGGGGTGCATCTAATCGAACCGAACCGGTATGGAAATGGCATCACGTTCCAGATCCTAACGAAGCGACCTGAGCCATCTAATCGAACCGAACCGGTATGGAAATATGCGTCGCAGGTACCCCTCGAACGTTTCGGCACCGCCATCTAATCGAACCGAACCGGTATGGAAATACGACATCGGGAGCCGGGCGGGCGACGCGGTGGTCCATCTAATCGAACCGAACCGGTATGGAAATTGATGAATAGCCTGTTGGACGCGAGAAGGATAATTCGCATCTAATCGAACCGAACCGGTATGGAAATCTCCCTCTATCCCTACTTCGTCAGGAGGAAACAGCATCTAATCGAACCGAACCGGTATGGAAATCGCGTAGTACAATGCGGTAATGGGCGAAATGGATTTCATCTAATCGAACCGAACCGGTATGGAAATCAAAAGTAAAGTACAGTGAATCCGGCACCCCCGGCGCCATCTAATCGAACCGAACCGGTATGGAAATGATGTCAGCCCGCGCTGGCGTCGCGCGGAGCAGCTTGTCATCTAATCGAACCGAACCGGTATGGAAATCGCACACGCGCCAACACTCCAATACGCTTTCCCCGTCCATCTAATCGAACCGAACCGGTATGGAAATTCGCGATTCTCCCCGCCAACCACGGTCGCTGTGAATGCATCTAATCGAACCGAACCGGTATGGAAATTTGAACTGGGCATAGTAGTCATGCGGCGGCGCGGACGCATCTAATCGAACCGAACCGGTATGGAAATCCCCGCCAAAGCCAGAGAACAAAGACGCGCAGGTAATCATCTAATCGAACCGAACCGGTATGGAAATTTGCAGGAATCGGATTGTTTCCGGTTTGATGGTTACGCATCTAATCGAACCGAACCGGTATGGAAATTGCGGATCACGGGCAAAACGCCTTCCTGCATCCTACATCTAATCGAACCGAACCGGTATGGAAATGCGTTAGTCCCTGATTCGGGTCTCCGAACGGCGGGCATCTAATCGAACCGAACCGGTATGGAAATTCTTTCTCTTCTGGGTCATGATTTGCTGTCAGTACTGCCAATTACATCTAATCGAACCGAACCGGTATGGAAATAAACAGTTACTTTCTACCCTCTCCCTGTCGGAGTTGGCATCTAATCGAACCGAACCGGTATGGAAACCACCTTCCGCACCCTGCTCGGGTAGTTTGGTTCCGCATCTAATCGAACCGAACCGGTATGGAAGCGTTCTACTATCCTGTTCGGCGCAGGTCATGGGCGTCGAATGCTTCCCGATCACCAACATCCTTTAGCTACCGCAGAACGAACGCGCGAACCACTGTCAAAAATTCGTCGTCGCCCCTGATAGTGCAAGCGCACGAGTGAGACCGACGATTTCTCGCGCCCCCCGTGCAAGACGCCGTCCTAACGGGGACTATAGGTAGCGGGGCGGCAATCGGGCACTCGGAAATACGGAATTCCGCGAATACGTCGGACCGATGTTACCTGTGGTACTGGTTTTACGTCAGGCAGTGCGCGTGACGAACGGTGCTACCCTGACTTCCGCCGAAGCACGGGAGGAGTTGCCCCCGCGCGAATCGTCCCGCTGAAACGGATAGCGCGAAACTGATTGACGGTATCGCGTTCTCGTGGGAACGAACGGGGGCGAAACGCCGTTAGAAGGGAACGGTATGCGCAACCCCTTATCCCCCGTCACCTATTTCCAGCGGAACCCCGGTAAAGTATTGCCGATGGGTTTCGTGATCGTGCTGTGTGTCTTCCTGATCGCGTCTATCGCCACGATGGTCAACTCGATTGACCTGACGATCCTGACCATCTACGGCTACACACGCTCGTTCACGTACGCGATCCCGCAACGTGTCTCCCTGCGTATCCCGGAGGATCAGATCAAAGTGATAGAGGCGGACCCGCGCATCGACCGGGTGTTCGAGGGGAGCGTCTTCTTCACCAACATCAAAACCGTTATGGGGCGGTTCCCGTTCGTGGTCCTCGGACTGACAAAGGACAACCGGGATTACCTGTTGAAGCGCGTCGGTACCGAACTCAAATCGGGGCGGATGCCCGCCGAAGGGATGCCGGAAGCCGCGCTTTCGGAGCCGATTGCACAGAACAAAAAAATCAAGGTCGGCGATATTATCGCGGGACCGACCGACGCGGGCGGGATCTCCGGCTCGCCGGTGCCGGTGCGTTGTGTCGGGATTCTGAAAGGTCCGGTCTGGTTCGCCGTGACCTCGAAATCGTTCTGCGACACGACGTTCATCACCACGCCGCGCTCGATAATCTACACCACCAAGAACCCCGACGACCTGTTCGCGGTCAATTCGGCGATGCTCCCGAACCAGAATAAACAGAACGGCAAATTAGACGCGAGTAAACTCAATCTCCTTTCGTACCAGAATCTGGTCGCCGAACTGCGCGACTCGCTGTCGTCGATGTTCCTGATCATGGGCGTGGTCAACGGCACCGTGATCTTCGTGATCTCGCTGATGTCGGGGATGCTGGCGAACATCTATTTCACCCAGCGCATTTCCGAGTTCGCGGTGCTGTCCGCCATCGGGTACCGCCGCTCGAAACTGATCGGGCGCATCGTGCTGGAAACTGCCCTGCTTACCACTATCGGCTGGGCGGTCGGGGCAATCGTGACGGTGACGTTCCTGACGATCTTCAAAACCACGGTGTTTGAGCCGCGCGGACTGATCATCAACCCGCAAGACCTGTACGCCTACAAGTGGACGATCCCGATCCCGTTCGCGATCACGGCGTTCGCGGTGACGACCATCGCTTACCGCCTGATGAATCTCGACCCGGTGACGATCATCGAGCGGCGGTGATCGGCACGACGCCGACCCTTACCCCCCAACCCCCTCTCACTTCGGAGGGAGAGGGGGTTGGGGGGTGAGGGCTTCGAATCAAAACTATGAACGAACTATCAATCACGGAACGTACACTCGCCTGCGAAGGGGCGACGCTGGAATATCTGGACGCCGGGCGGACGACGTTCGCGCTGAAGGAAGTGTCGGTTGCCCTGCCGCCGGGCAAGTTTTACGGCATCATGGGACCGTCCGGGTCGGGAAAATCGTCGCTTTTGTACGTGCTGTCCGGACTGAAACCGCCGACACACGGCTCGGCTCGGTTCGGCTCGTTCGTCTACAACCGGAATTCGGAAACCGCCGTGACCGACTTACGCCGCCAGCGGTTCGGGTTCGTGTTCCAGCAACCGTTCCTGCTCCCGTATCTGACCGCGCTGGAAAATATCGTCGCCGCCGCGCCGAAGGCGGATCTCGCCGCGAAAAACAAGGCGATGGAACTTTTGACTCATCTCGGCATGTCTGGATTAGAGAACAAGCAACCGTCGCAATTATCGGGCGGCGAAAAGCAACGAGTTTCCGTGGTCCGGGCGATGATGAACGAGCCGGACGTGATCTTCGCGGATGAACCGACGGCGTCGCTGGACCGGACGAACGGGTTCCGCGTGATCGAGGCGTTATCCGGCTGGCGTGAGCGCGGCGGGACGGTGGTGGTGGTGACGCACGACGGCGACATGTTGCAGAATGCCGACGCGATTTTGATGCTCCGGGACGGGAACCTGACCGACATCGAAAACAAGACCGCGGACAACCGATAATCCGGCACACATCTTGCAATGAACGTGTTGGGGGACTACGCCGTTTCGTCTACTGTTCCCGTGTGTGGCAAGGAATGTTTTATGCTGTCCGTTCTATCTGACGACCCGATAATGACACAGGCACACCCCGCCCTCGGAATGCGGCGCGCCAACGCGCCCATGAAGGACGATCCGTTCGCGTCGGAACTGGCGATACTGCGGCGAGATCTCGGGACGTTGACGTGTGCCTGCGCCGACGGGATGGCGAAAGCGGCGCAACATTATCGCGACGAAGATCTGTGGGTGATCGGGACGATGCCGGGGTACGGACCCCTTGCGGACGCGGTCGAGGCGACCTCGCGCGGCTTTCTCGCCAACTCACACCTGTCCGCCGTCCACACCGAAATCGTCGCCAACACGATGAAGATGAGTGGGGACCTGCGCACCGCTGCGCGCGGCGCACGACAAGCCGTACAGATCGCGTTCCTTCTGCGGCAGGAACAGAATGGCGGCGCGGAAGCCCTGAACCTGCTCGTCCCGATGGCGGAAGCCGCTGTCGCGGTGGCGGAACGGACTGCTTACGCAGTACAGACCGGCGACGAGACCGCCGCGACGCAAGCCGCACAAGCCTACCGCAACGTGGACGCGCTCCGGATACAGGTGGAAAAAGGGGTCCGTAACGGCGAGTGGGACGAATACTTCACGCCCACCCTGCGCAAGATGATCCGCGCCGCCGCCTGGAACTTCGCCGTTTCCGGCGAAAGCATGGCGCGCGTCGCCGCCCGCCTGATCTTATGATTCGGGCACAACCGGCGCGACGTTATCCGCGTCTGTTCCGGGCGCACAGAAAATTACGGGACACTTAGGGCGGCGCGCACCGACAAAACGGCCTTCGGTTGGGGTAGCATTTACAGGCGAGTGAATCGTCATCAGGAGGTGCTCCCATCGGTCTTCATCTATATCTGCTCCGCCACGGGGAAACGTCCGCCAGCCGGACCGACCAGTTCTGTGGAAATCTGGACCCGGAACTGACGCAGGAGGGTGCGCGAATGGCGCAACAGTTCGCGGACGCCTACCGCGACCGCGCGTGGGAGGCGGCGTATGTCAGCCCGATGTCCCGCACCCGGGCGACCGCGCAACCCTTCGCCGACGCCGTCACCCTTCCCATAACCCTGCGCGACGGCTTGAAAGAGATTTCCTACGGCGACTGGGAGGGACTGACACGCGAACAGGTCCGGGACCGCTTCGGCGACGACTACTCCCGCTGGGAGACCGAACCCGCCTGGAACGCCCCGACCGGCGGCGAGACGGCAGTACAGGTCACCGGGCGGGCGTCGGCGGTGGTGACGGAGATACTCGCGGCGCACACGGACGGCAACGTACTGATCGTTTCACACAAGGCAACCGTGCGTTTGATCCTATGTAGCCTGCTCGGCATCGATCTGGGGCGGTATCGCGACCGGATCGCGACACCGGTGGCGTCGGTCAGCGTGGTCCGGTTCGGGGAGTACGGTCCTCAACTCACGCTACTGGGCGACCGCTCCCATCTGAGCGCGGATCTGCGTTCCCTGCCGGGGACATGATTCCCCGCCGCGAAAAAAATCATCGGAAACGCCCCGGTCTTTAACTGTGGCGGTTCAAAGGCTGTCCTGAAACACACGCGCCATGTCCACCACAAGTCCCGGCAGTTCCGGGTCGCCGCTCACGGTCGCCGGGTTAAGGAGCGTCGCAACGGCGATATTCGGGCGGTACACGTACACGATGCGGTTCGCCCGGTCCACCAGCCAGCCGAGGCGGACGCCGCTCACAACGTACTCGTCCATCTTGTCCTTCGCCTTTGTCAACCGATCCGACGGCGACATGATTTCCACCACGAAATCCGGGGCGATATGCGGGAACGGGGCGCGGAGCGGGGCGGGTAGCGCGTTCCACTTATCGGCAGTAATCCACGCGGCGTCCGGGGAACGCACCGCGCCGTTAGGAAGCGTGAACCCCGCCGTCGCGCCGAAGGTGATACCCCGCGTCGCTAAAGCACGGTTCCCAATAATCAGGTCGCCGATCACTTCCGCGTTGCGACTGTCGCCGAAACCGTCGGCGGGCATCATCACTAAAATATCCATCTCTTTGGTGCGCTCAATCGGCAACATCGGATTGTTGCGGCAAAACTCGTAAAACCCGGCGTCGGTCAGGTTTGGCGCGTGAATCCGCACTTCGCCGTCCTTCGCAATTGCGTCTTGCAATTCAATAGTCAGCGTCATTAAACGGGTTCCTTTCAGATAAGTATCGTGCCATAGTATATCGCCAACCGGTGTCGGCGGGCTGAGCAATACCGAGCCACGCTTGAAATTCAACTGACAGGAAATTTTCTTAAAACTGTTTTCACAAGTTAGCAGGTATGACCCTTTGCTACGTAGAAAATATCGCAATCATGCTCACAAAGCGGCAGGGCAGGAACGATGGATTCTATAAACGTTGGAATTGTTGGAAGGGCGGGATCAAATGAAAACGAATCGTATTGTGTTGCCGAAAAGCAACGGACTCATGTCGGTAACGATTTTTGCGATTATGTTCGCACTGTCTTTCTTCACCCTAATAGGGTGTGGAGGGGGAGGGAATGACAATAATTCCGTCCCTGAGAGGGCGCAAACACCGGTCACAGTAGGATTGAACTGGGCAGGTCGTACCCGGTCCCTTTCTGGTCCCGCCTCAGCACTATCAGCAGTTCTCATCTTGCGTGGAGCCGCCCCGACTGGGGGAGATTTCACATTCGCACCTGCTATCAACCGTGACGCCAGCCGGTTGGAATCGCATTCCGTGTCGCTAACTTCCACGAACAATGCGTTCGCAGGAACTTGGCCTCTACGGGTCGAGTTTCATGCACAGGCTAACGGAGAAGGTGATGTCGTCGGCGTGGTTGACGCGAGTGTAACTATCGCCGCCGATGGAACCGGTATCGCCGACCTTGCGACTTCCGGTACGGTTGCTTCTGTCACGATAGACCCCAATCAAAAAGTTCTGGTTGGCGCGACGAAGAGTGTTGCCTTCTCCGTGAGAGACACGAGCGTTCCGGCAAAACTCCTTGCCCTCACTCCCGGTTCTGCTTCCTTCGCGGTTGTTTCCGGTGACGATAAATTGGACGTTGCGCCGGATGGTACGGCTTCCGGCTTTGATACCGGCACGGCGAGCGTCACGGCGACGGTTGACGGAAAAACAAGTAGTGCCGAAAACATCGCGGTCGTTTATCCGGGTGGTGGGATACTGCGCTCTATCTCTGTCGCTGGAAATGATGGCACGAATGCGCCCGTCACTCCGGTCGAAGGCAATCTGCCCGCAGAAGGCTCGCTCACAGCACCGGACCTGTCCGCGACGGTCAGCACCATCGTTCGCGGTGGCTCGGTCATTCTGTCCATTATTACTTCTCAACCCGTTGATGCGTTGCTGATCGGAATCGGGGGACAGTCCGACTACTACCGCTTGGATGTAGGTACCACAGGAACGCGGGCAATCAGGAACATTGGTAGCGGCAAAGTAACCCATGCTACGCCTTGCGGGGACGCGCCGTGCCATTCCAAAACGATGCTCGCGGAAAAATATCCGGTGCGGGACATCATCGTCTCGCGGTCTGCTAACCGTAGCAACGGTCGTGCGACGGGTACGGAGTATCAAGTGGTTCTGTCCGTGCCGTCAGACGTTTCCGTGGCGGACTTCAGAGTGAACGTTCAGACCGTTGTCGGTGCCGATAGTAGCCTTCGCTCCGAACAGGCTGTTACAGTCAATCAGACCGCGCAGAGTTCCGGTTCGCTTCAATTCACGCTCACTTGGTCGCAACCGGTAGACCTTGATCTACACGTGATGACCCCGACAGGAAGGACAATCTACTTCGCCAATCGTAGCGACGACACAGGTGGAAGTTTGGATTTGGATTCAAACGCTGGCTGTAGCATTGACAACATAAATAACGAGAACATCACATGGTCTGGTGAAGCACCAACAGGTGAGTACACTATTGAACCGGTGCTCTTCGCCTCCTGCGGCGTGGCTACAGCAATTCCGTATGTCGTCACTGTTAATGACAATGGTGAAATTGACACTTATCGAGGAATATATGACCCATCTGAAGTCAACCGCAGTGTAAACAAAGTAGTATCCAAAAGCAGAGCGACCGCGAGAACCATCAAGCATAATAGGGCGAAGAAGCGGATTGTAGTCAATGTCGCACGGCAAAAGTTGTTTGCTTATGAGGTTAAGAACGGCACTGAGGAAGTAGTGTACACATTTGACTGTGTTACTGGCAGGATTGGTTATGAAACAGAGCCTGGTACGCACAAAGTGGCTTGGAAAAAGGTGATACATCATAGTCGCGAATACAATAATGCTCCGATGCCTTATACTATGATGTTTAATATTGATCGTGGGATAGCCATCCATGAGCGAAAGGGTGCACGCTGGGACTCCTACCAAAAGTATCTCGGCATAGGAAATCCGGGTTCACATGGTTGCGTCGGTCTGCCGAACGGAGATGCTGCTACCCTTTTCGAGTGGACTCCCGAAGGCACCGAAGTCAAAATAGTCGCTCAATAGTATACATCTAAATCAAATGCGATAGATAAAGGCGCGATCCGGGATCGCGCCCTTGTCCTTCAGTTCGCACATTCACGAGTCGCGAATGTGCCCGCACAGTCGCCGAACGTCGTTCGCACAACGACGCTAATTGCCCCGCGAACAACGCAGGGAGTAGCGATAACGGTGCAGGCGTTTTCATTTCCCCCCGCGTTGTTCACGTTTCGCCAGACGGTTTAGTCATAACTAAAGTAGCCGACCATGCCATGTCTTAGATTCCGCAAAACGACGTTACGTTCGACGATTTCCGACCAATTTTCTCGCTGTTTTGAATGGCAGCCTTGCCGCAACTGGCTTCTCCCCGCCGTTGTCACGCCGCCGACCGTCCGCAAAACCGCGTTCTCTATCGCCGTGACCGATCTAACCGCCAAAGCGAAAGCGGCACAGGCGGTTGAGAAGGTTAAGGCAACCGCCTGCGAATAGGTCCAAGCCACGCTCCGCGCCTCCGTCAATCGGGTCCGACTCCCGCCGACTATGGTGAATGGTTCCCAAGTAGCGGCGACTGCGACTTTCGCCAGTCTCGCAACGGTCTCGTAACTCCAGATTAAACAAGGGGCCTACTTATCCCAATAAATCTCTGACTGGCACGAAAAAAATCGGCGGAAAACGCCCCGACCTTTAACAAAGGCTTAACAAACTCGGTATATACTGATGTGGCAGTGACGCCGCGCCGTGCTGGCGACGAACCGGGAGAGACGTGTTTTTACGTATAAAGCGATTTTACGCCGCGTACCGGGGAGGCCAACAACGGCGCACTCTAAAAAACTGTCAGAGCGACTAGACAGGATCGGCAGATAAGCGCGCCGGTTTTGCGACATTACTTACGGAGGTGACTGAATATGATGGGATCGAAGACGACCCTTACGCCAGCGGTGAACGGCTTGCCCGCGCATCTTCTGGCGACTCAATGGATTCCGCGTACCGTGCGCTGTCGGCACTGCGGATCGCTTTCACGCGAAGAGGTGCGTGAGCGAATGACGGACGACGAGATACTGGTTCGCTATGAGTGCGGCTCCTGCCGACACACCCAGACGCGTCATTATTTCGAAAGCCAATTAGGGGGCAACGGCTAACCCCGTTACCCCGGAAAAGCCCGGTGCGAGGCGACTCGCACCGGGCTTTTCTTTGCGTCATCGTTCAGTCATGTCGCCGCCGCCGCCAGAGGCGGAAGTACCGGTTGGCGACAAAGAGAAGGATCGGCGTTCCGATCACTGCCGGGGCGATCTGGGTCCAAATGCCCGGCACCCCATCGGGCGCGACGTTCGCGGTGAACGCGCACCAGACCGCGATATAGGCACCGCCGATCTTGGTTAGGTGTTCGAAAACGTGAAGCGAGTCGAGTAGGACCCGGACACCGGGAAACGCGAACCGCCACAGGTCATACCCGGCGGCGGTCACAGCGAAGCCGAGCATCCCGAGCACCGCGCCCGCGTCCCCACCGAGCATGCCGATCCGGTGCCAGTAGGCGGCGAGTACCGCGACCGCGAGCACCGTGAGTGCCGCCAGCCAGTCGCCGACGTGTGCCCGCGCGGACGGCGAGCCGACCGCCGCCCTCCCCCGCGTCAGAACGCGGGTGCCGGAAAATCCGAAGTAGAATGAGAGTACGGACAGCGCGAAGAAGAAGGGCTGGAAGCGGAAGCAGAGCAAAACCGCCGCCGTGACCGCCGAAACTGCGAGCGCGCGGATGAAGACCCTACCCGCAAACCGATGCCACCGCCCGCCTTTCGGCTTGGCGAGAGTGGACACCGCGCCCGCCCCGAGACAGAAGATCCCGGCGATGACGTGAACTACGGTCAGGACGGAAAAAAACATCGCGGTCCATTCCTCCAATCGTTCGCGGTTTTCAATCGCGTCATTACGCCGGGGTCAGCGGCGCGGACGGCGGTTTTTTGTCACGCTTGCCGAATAGACCGCCGAACGAAAACTCGCCGCGCCCGAAGATTCCCTGCGGTCGGGTCAGCATCAGGACAATCAGCAGGATCGCATAGGCGACGAGACGGTATTGGTTGAACTGCGGACCGAGCGACGTGAGCGAGTTGCGCAAAATCTCGGGGAGCGCGGTCAGCACCACGGCGGCGAGTACCGCGCCGGTGATCGAGCCGAGTCCGCCGAGCACGATCATGGTCACGAAGTCGAACGAGCGCACGAACCCGAAGGACGTACTCTGCACGTTCTGGTCGAAGTGCGAGAATAGTGCCCCGGCGACCCCGGCGAAAAACGCGCCCAATACGAACGCGTTGACCTTGATCTGTGTGGTGTTGACACCCATCGCCTGCGCCGCGATCTCGTCCTCGCGCACCGACAGGTATTTCAACCCTTCCACGGAAAAGCGAAGCCGGTACGCGACCAGAATCACGAGGACTACGACGCCGTACACCCAGAAGAAGTTCGCCACCGCCGGGATGGCGATCTTGCCCTGCCCCTCGAAGAATTGACCGGCGAAACCGCGCGGTCCACCGATGGCGTCGGTGTTCTCGACGATGACGCGGATGATCTCGCCGAAGCCGAGTGTGACAATCGCGAGATAATCGCCGCGCAACCGGAGCGAGGGCAAGCCGACGACGTACCCGATGCCCGCCGCGAGACATCCACCGAGCAGCATCGCAAAAAGCATCGCGGGCGCGCCCATCAGAAACCCTTCGACCGTCGGCGGCAATACCCCATTTTTCGGCAGGTTCGCGAACAGGGCGTTATGCGCGTACACGGTCAATGCCGCCGACGCGTACGCACCGACCGCCTGGAAACCGGCGTGCCCGATGGAAAACTGCCCGGTAAAGCCGTTCACGATGTTGAGCGACACCGCCATGATGATGGCGATCCCCGACAGCATGACGACCCGGTACACCACGTCCTGCATAAAGCGCGGCATGACGATGGATAGCGCGAGTAAGACCGCCATCACGACGGCAGTTATGGCGAAGCGTTTTAGTAGATTCATTGCTAATTGAAACGCGGGATGAATCCCACGTCTGTGGGCGCCTTCGACGCCGAGCGTCCTTTGGACGCACCGAGAGCGAACCGGTCACCTATCCACGATACGA
>JAYULM010000095.1:0-17681 GCA_043763605.1 Armatimonadota bacterium
CTTCTCAAATCTCCCTTCCCGCGCTATACTGACGTTATCCTGTTGTGTGGGAGTTACCCTCTTATGTCTGATGCCCTTGAACCTGCGGAAGGTTTGAACAACGAACTATCCGCCCCCTCCGATTTCGTTTCCCGGATGCGCCACACCACCGCGCATGTCCTCGCGCAAGCCGTGCAAGAACTGTTCCCCGATACCCAGTTCGGGATCGGTCCCGTGATCGAGAACGGTTTTTACTACGATTTCAAGTTTTCACGCCCGTTGACCCCCGACGATCTGCCCGCTTTGGAAGAGCGCATGGCGCGTATCGTCAAGGAAAACTTGCCGCTGACGAAAACCGTGATGGGGCGTGCCGAAGCCCGCGCCCATTTCGAGGCGACGAAACAGCCGTTCAAGGTCATGCTGATCGACGATCTGCCGGACGAGTCCGAGATCTCGTTCTATACGCAGGGCGATTTCACGGATCTGTGCAAGGGACCGCACATCGAAAGCACCGGTCGCATCGGCGCGTTCAAACTGATGAGTATCGCCGGGGCGTACTGGCGCGGCTCGGAAAAGAACCCGCAACTGACGCGCATTTACGGCGTCGCGTTCAACAAAAAGACGCAGTTAGCGGAACATCTGGAGAGGTTGGAGGAGGCGAAAAAGCGCGACCACAAGGTGCTCGGCAAGCAACTCGGCATCTTCGCCACGTCGAATGTCATCGGTCCCGGCTTGCCGCTCTGGCTCCCGAACGGCTCCGCGATCCGCCGTACGCTGGAGCGGTTCATCCAGGACATGGAACTGCTCCACGGCTACGAGCACGTCTACACGCCGGTCCTGGCGCACAAGCAGCTTTACGAGATTTCCGGGCACTGGGAGCATTATAAAGACGGCATGTTCCCGGTGATGACGATCGACAACGAGGAGTTCGTGTTGCGCCCGATGAACTGCCCGCACCATATCCAGATCTTCAAGAACGAAATGCGCTCGTACCGCGAACTGCCGGTACGCTACGCCGAACTGGGCACGATGTTCCGCTGGGAAAAGGCGGGCGAACTGGCGGGTCTGAGCCGCGTCCGCGCGATGACGCTCTCCGACGCGCACATCTTCTGCCGCGAGGATCAGGTCAAGGACGAGATCAAGAAAAGCGTCCTGATGATCGAGGACGCGTACCGGCGATTGGGTGTGACGGAGTACCGCTACCGCCTGTCGCTCCACGATCCGAAGAACAGCGAAAAGTACGTCGACAACCCCGCGATGTGGGAAAAGGCGGAAAACGAACTGCGCGAAGTGTTCGCGGAACTGAATCTGCCGTACTACGAGGGCTTCGGCGAGGCGGCGTTCTACGGACCGAAGGTCGATATTCAACTCCGCAACGTTCTGGGGCGCGAGGAGACGGTTTCCACGGTGCAGGTGGACCGGCATCTGCCGAATCAGTTCGGGCTTGAGTATATCGGCGAGGACTCCAAAGGGCACCGCCCGGTGATGATCCATCGCGGCTACCTGTCGACGATGGAGCGCATGATCGCGTTCCTGATCGAGCACTACGCCGGGGCGTTCCCGACGTGGCTCGCGCCGGAGCAGGTGCGGATTCTGCCGATAGCCGACCGACACATCGAATGGTGCGAGGGCTTCAAGCAACGGCTGATCGAAGCCGGGGTCCGCGCGACGGTGGATACTCGCTCCGAAAAGACCGGTAAAAAGATCGCCGAAGCGCAGGTCGCGAAGGTGCCCTACATGCTCGTGATCGGCGACCGCGACATCGAGAACGGCAACGTCGCGGTGCGCCAGCGCGAGCGCGGCGACTTAGGACCGAAGCCGATTGACGCGTTCATCGCCGAATTGCTGGCGGAGATCAACGCGCGTGATATTCACTACGCGCCGGAAGCAGTCGTCGAAGCGTGAAAGGATGAGCAAATTGTCCGTGGGCGTGACAGATTTCGTCCATGGATAATGCCGTGGTGCAACCGACGAACCCGAACCGGGTCTATTTATGCGGGAGGGAGAATAAATGGAAGCTGTACTATGGAAGCTGTACTATCGAACCCATCGCTATCCGATGCGGTTCAAAAAGCCGAGTTGGAACAGATATGGGCAGAGATGGATGCGAGCCAAAACCGCATCAAACGAAATCGGGCGGAGGCGGCACTTCTGCGCCGCGACGCTCAGCAGTTAAAAGGCGAATCCGCGCAGTTGTTGGCACATATTCGTTCGACTATTACCAATATAAGGGAAATTAAGTAGCCGATGTTCGAAAGCATATTCGGTAACGCGAGCAGGGCGTTAACCTTGCTTCACGATATTGAGGCTTTGAGCGAAGGTCAAAAAGAGTTGGAGTAAGAAAACAAGGACATGCGCCGCGAGTTAAAGGAAACACAAAACGAAGTGATCCGGCTTGCGGGTGAGTTGGCGTTGCTCCGGCAGGAAATGGTTTCCGAACGCCGTGATACGGCAAAAGACCGTGAGAATTTCGCATTGCAACTTCGGATAGCGATGCTGGAGTTCGAACGTCGGCTCCCGCCCACGCCTCCCACAAACCAGCGTGATACGCCGTAATGTTTTACAAAAAGTAGGTTCCTCTATTAGGAGTACGATGAGCGGTTCTGAACAACACTGGATTCAGCGTGAGATCGAGCGACTTACAACGCAACACGGCGACATTCCTCCGCCGTGGGTATTTTCGCAGGATAGCCACCCTTACAGTATCGAATGGCGGATGGGTTCCGGCGAAGCTTACGTGATGGTTTTCCATAATTGGTGGGAGGCGTGCCGATTCGACGAAGGGCAACGGATCGCGTTCTTCCGAAAGTACCCGCCGCCCCCGTGCTGGCTGGAATGGATGATAGAAGCCATCTGGGACGTTCGCGGGTGGGAACAGGATACAAGCCCGGTGGCTTCAGTAGCCGCGCGCAGGGTGTCTGATAAGATAATCGTACGGTGCGACACGTGAATCCGCGCCGGCCATTGACCCACCCGCGAATCCCGCCTCGATGACGGATCGCACCGACTACGCCGGGCTTGATAGGAGCAGCCCGTCGCGCCGCGCACTGCCGCCGACAAATGCTCACGAAGGGAAATGACCCCATGCAACAACACCGCCTTTTTATCGTCCTTAATTTCTAACCCGCGCAACCCGAAGCCGCTCACGGCGTTCCTCCACCGCCTCGTCGAGGACCGCGCGGAGCGCAACCGAACCGCCCTGTTCTACTGCGACGGCATCCGGTTTGTCCACCAAGCCGCTACCGCTCGCCACGTCCGCCCCCGATTGTTCGTCTACGCCCCCGAAGCGTCGCGCCGCCATCCGGGTGTCCAGAGCACGATTGACCGGATTCGCGAACGTCACCCGACCGTGCCGCTGTTCCCTATCTCCGCCGAAGTCCTGTCCCGCCTGTCGCAGTCGCCCGAACCGCAGGGGATCGGTGCCGTCGTGGAGCAAACATGGACGCCGCTCTACCGCCTGCCGCCCGATGCCGGTCTGTGCTATATCGCCCTCGACACCGTGCAAAGTCCCGGCAATGTCGGCACGATTCTGCGTACGCTCGAAGCGGTCGGCGGGGCGGGGCTGATGTGCCTGCCCCCCGCCGAACCCGATGCGCCCGACGTGGACCCGTTCGCCCCGGTCGTTGTCCGCGCGGGAATGGGGTCCACGTTCGCCCTGCGCTTCGCCCGGACCGGCGGGACGGAATGGCAACACTGGCGGGAAAAGCACGGCGTCCGGTTAGTCGGAACCTCGCCCCATACCGGCGAGGATTTCCGCTCCGTGCGCTACGGCGAGCGGGTCGTCCTCTGGATGGGCGGCGAGCGCAAAGGGCTGACCGACGAGCAGATGGCGCAGTGCGATAACCTCGTCCGTATCCCGATGGCGCCGACCGCGACCGCCGACTCGCTGAATCTCGCGATGGCGACCAGCATCCTGCTCTACGAACTGTTCACGCAGAAGGGGGATAAGTGATGAGTGGTCAGTGGACAGTGGGCAGTGAGCGGTGACCGATCTCGCCCACTCGCACGGCGTAAGGGTTTACTATCTGACCACTGTCCACTGACCACTCATCACTTATCCTTCCAATTCGGGTACAATGGGAGCGAGAAAACCCATGTCGGACGGCTTACGCTCCGCTTTACTTTTACTATTCGCTCTGTTTTTAGTATTCCTGAACGGCTTTTTTGTCGCGGCGGAGTTCGCGCTTGTCAAAGTGCGGGCGACCCGGCTGGAAGAGTTGGCGGCAAAGAAGCAGTTCGGGGCGCAAAAATCCCTCGACGCGGTGCGTCACCTCGACGCCTATCTTTCGGCGACGCAACTCGGGATCACCCTTGCCTCGCTCGGTCTCGGCTACGTCGGCGAACCGGCGTTCGCACATCTTCTCGAACCGCTCTTCGACGGCAGGGTGCCGGAAAATTGGAAGCATATCATTGCGGGCGGGATCGCGTTCACCGTGATCACCATGCTCCACATCGTTTTGGGGGAACTGGCACCGAAGTCGCTTGCCATCCAGCGGTCCGAACAAACCGCGCTCGCGATCATCTATCCGCTCGACTTTTTCTACCGTTTGTTCAAGATGCCCATCGCCGGGATGAACAAACTCGCCTCGCTCGTGCTCAAACCGTTCGGGATCGAGGCGGCGGGCGAACATGAGGGCGACGCGCACTCCGAGCAGGAGTTGCGCCTGATCGTGTCGGCAAGCCGGGAGGGCGGCGAGATCAAGGAGAGCGAACACAGCCTGATCAACCGCGTGCTCGACTTCGCGCACCGCAAAGCCGACGAAGTGATGGTCCCGCGCCCCGACGTGGTTTTCCTGTCCACCGGCTTGTCCGTCGGCGAAAATATCCGCATCGCCGACGAGAACGGCTACACGCGCTACCCGCTGTGCGAGAAAGGGTCGCCGGACGAGTTAGCGGGCATGATCCATGTCAAGGACCTGCTCGCCCTGACATCGCGGCGCACGGAAGCCGACGACGCCGAACAGTTACGCCGCATCGCCCGTAGCCTGCCGCGTATCCCCGAAACGCGCCCGATTGACGCCCTCCTGCGCGACTTCCAGCGCGAGAAGCGGCACATGGCGGTAGTCGTGGACGAATACGGCGGCACGGCGGGCATCGTCACGGTGGAAGACATCATTGAGGAGATCGTCGGCGACATCCAGGACGAGTTCGACCGCACGTCGCCGGAATTGGAACCGGTCGGCACCGACTGCTTCCTCGTGGACGCCCGAATGCCGCTGGACAAACTGCGCCGGACGCTGGATTTCCTCGGACCGGAAGAAGAAACCGAAATCGAAACCGTCGGCGGCTTCATCCTCGCGGCGCGGCACGGTGGCAGCCTCCCGATGCGCATCGGCGACGCCCTGCGCTACGGCGAATCGACGTTCACGGTCGCCGAAATGACCGGACGCCGCATCCGAAAAGTGCGCGTCTGCCTCCCGAACCGCCCCGCGAACGCCGAAAGTTAAACCGCCAAGACGCCAAGAGAGGAGATAAAACTACAGAGAACACAGAGACCGTAGGAGACAAGATTTTGAGATTTGAGGTGTGTCGATTTCGCAAAGCCGCCTCGAAAACGAGCGGGGCATAAAACTCAAGCCCCCTCCCTCCGGTCTATATGTCCTCTGTGTCTCTGTGGTTTTATCTCCCCGGCGGTTTGAAAATCACGTCGGCACAGAATCGGGTTGTCCCAAAAGATCGTCCGCACCGACAAGGCTGAGCCGTTGGTCCGGGTCTTTCGCGAGGGCGTGTAGTTCGGGCGTAAAGCCGCCGACGCTGAACAAACAGTAGCGCGGGGGATACTTGCGCCAATCATTGTTCGGGGCGCGGGCGACTTTCGCCAGCAGATCGGCGTAAACGCCCGTGCCGACGGGGCGGGTCGCGCTCCATTTGCACTCTCCGAAAAGATAGCCGTCCGAGGGGGTCAGCGGGCTTGCCACAAGGTCAAGTTCGATCTGCCCGTCACGGCTCCACCAACGTCCCGCGCTCGCCAGCAGAATACCGAGACGGGCTTGGGCGTGATTCGTAAGCCACTGATGGCAAATCTCCTCGAACACGTACCGCCCCATGTAGTCAGGCAAAAACGGCGCGATCCGGCCGTCGTAGAGGGCTTGCGGATCGCTAAATGCGAGTGCACTTCGCAAGGGGTGTACGAACCGATACCAGAACGCGAGGAACGGATCGCCGGCGCGATACAGGGCGCGTTTGTCGCTGGTTTCCTCGAACGCGAACTCGCGTTTGACCCACCCGAGGTCGGTCAGCACACCGAGGTAATAAGACAGGCGGGAGCGGTCGGTTCCCGAAGCGTTCTGTATATTACCGAACTGCGTTTCTCCCCCGGCAATCGCCGCAAGCACCGCATTGTAGGGCGCGGGGTCACGCAGTTGCTCGCTCCCGAGAAGAAATGCGACCTCGTTCTCCAATGCCCCCCCGCGCGTCAAAAGAAGCCGAACCATCTCCTCGCCGAAGGGACGGCGACTGTCAACGAGGGCATGGTAGCGTGGTGTTCCGCCGAAAACGCCGTAAGCGGTCAGGATAGATGCCGTATCATAGAGCGGGCTGCCGGTATAAAACGCCGCGACATCTTTGTAACCGAGCGGATACAAGCGCACGATTCCGGCAGTAAAGCGACCATAGAGCGGCGCGGAAGACGCGCCGAGTGCCTCCATCGCGGACAGTTGCGAACCGCACAAGGCGATCATTAGCGGGATGTGTACGCCCTCTCGATCCCACCACGATTGCAAGACACTCGGCAACTCCGGCGTTTGATCTACCAGATACGGAAACTCATCGAGTATCAGGGCAATGCGCGGCGCGTCCCCCGCCTTTCGCGCCTGTGAACCGACAAAGCGAAACAGAGTATTCCACGAAACCGCGATCTCCCCAAGGGAAACTCCGGCATCGGGAAAGGCGGCAAGCAAGGCTTCGCCGAGGGCGTGTCGCTGGACGGGAGCGGTGCTTTGATCGGCTAAATAGTAGCAGTGCGGCTTCGGGGTGTCGCCGGGCGCACCGGCGAAGAAACGTTGCAACAGATACGTTTTTCCGAGACGTCGTCGCCCATAGAGCAGAAGCATCTGCCCCGCCGGTTGTGGCGAATGGTACGCCTGCCCCAGAGTGGCAAGCTCTCTGACCCGATTGAAGAACGGGCTGGGTTGTGCCAGGTATCCGGCGGTCATGCCTGATTATAAATCATCTAATCATGTTTAGACAAGTCACATTTAGACAAGTCACGGTTGATCTTACAGAGATTCTCTTCTGGCTACAAAGATACGTTGGCTATTCCCTACACCCTGCTCCCTATTGCCTATCTTCCTACTCCTTACTCCCTTCCCCAAACGCCGCCTCGATACCGTCTTTGAGCGGGTCGGCGGGGATCGGTCCGCCGTCCGGCGCGGTGACGTAGAACGCGCAGCGGGCGTTGCCGCCCCAGAGCGAGATGCGCGCCGAGCGGATATTCGTGCCGAGTGCGGTCAGGTTCGCGCACAGGCGGTAGACGATGCTGATCTCGTCCGGTGCGGCGATGTCGAGGAGCGTCAAATCCTGCCCGACGCCCTCGTCCACCATCAGCACCTGCACCGGGGCGCGGAGCGGCGTACTCGCTGCGTTCGCCCGCCCGCGCCGCTTCAGCAGGTCCGTCAGGGAAACTTCCCCGGCTAACACCTGCGTCATCGCTTCCGCGACATCGGCGCGCTTCAGCGGCGGCAACGGTCGCTCGTGATAGTTCACCGAAAGCGTGTCGAGCACGATGCGGCTACCGTCCTCCTCGCGGGTGAATGCCTGCACCGAGTGGACGCGCACGTCGTAGGCGAGCAGTACGCCGGTGATCTTCGCCAGCATACCGGGCGTCGGGTCGTCGTGCGCGACCACGATCAGGTCGGTCGTATCGGCATCCGGCGCGGTCGTGCGCAGGTCTACCACAGGTCGCCCTCCGGTTTCCTGCAGGCGAACGACCATGCGGACGTGCTGTGCCATCACCGGGAGCGGCGTCGCCAGCAGATATGCGGCGGGCATCGTTTCCGAGTGCGCCCGCGCCGCCTCGCCGCGCTCCTCCTGACCGGCACCGCGCGCCTCCTTCGGCAGGGCGAGTTCGGCTTCGCGGGCGAGTTGCTTGCGGACGCGGGCGCGGACCGCCTTGATGCGCTCCTCCGGCTCGTCGGGCAAATCTTCCGGCGTCCCTCGCTCGTCGCGCTCCTGCAGGTACTCGAACGCCCGGTTGAACAGTTCGGCGATCTGCCGTGCCTGGAGCGGCGTCCACACCCCCGGTGCGACGGCATTGGTATCCGCCCATGTCAGCAGGTAGAGCATCTTCAGCCGCTCCGTGCTACCGACCGTTTCCGCGAACGACCGAACGGTTTCGGGCAGGTTCAGATCCCGAAGCCGCGCGGTCTGTGCCATCAGCAGGTGTTGCCGCACCAGACAGATCACCGCATCCGCCTGCGCGTCCGCGAGTCCGAGCCGCTGACAGATCGGCGGCGTCATCTCCGCCCCGGTCCGCTCGTGCGGGGCGGGCGTACCGTCGCGCATCGTCCGCGTCTGCTTACCGATGTCATGTAACAGTGCCGCGATATAGAGAGGCACCGGCGAGTCCAGCGAGTCGAGCAGGTCGCGCAGGGGTAAAATCTCCGGCGACTCCGGGGGCGGCGTCGGGGCATGATAGCCGACGGCGATGATTTCGCGGGGGCGCAACTGCACCAGATTTTCCAGTACGCGAAGGGTGTGTTCGCCCACGGTGTAAAGATGCGCCGGATCCCACGCCGGGAGCGTCATGCACGCGGCGAGTTCGGGAAGCAGAACCCGGAGTAGCCCGGTGCGGTGCAAACGCCGCAGGGTCGCGCCGATGTCGCCGGGGCGGGCGAGCAGTTCGGTGAGCAGGCTGGCGTCGGTCGCGACGCCTTCCGCCTCCCGCGCTGAAACGCTCCGCTCGATGGCTTCCTCGGTCGCGGGCGCGAGTTGCAGGTTGTACGCCTGACAGTACCCGGCGGCGCGGATCTGCCACGCCGGGTCTTCGTCGACGCGCTCCGGTTCCGCGACCACTACCTGCCGTCGCGCCGCCGCGAGTCCCGGCGTCGGGAGTGGGAGCGGCGACTCCAGACAGCGGGCGATGATCTTTTCCGTGGTCTGCTGTATGCGCAGGGTGGACGCGTAATATCGATGCAGGAACTGCTCCAGGTCCGCGCGGGCGAGTTCGGCGACCTTCTCCTGGCGCGGGCGGGTCAGGGCGTCCTTGCGCTCCCCGGCGGTGCGGTGTAACAGGCACCGCGCGCAAAGCAGGAAGTCACGGTCTGACAGTAGCGCGGCTTGCTCCCCCTCTGTGATGACTTTCCGGCGCACCATTTCGCGCCACAATTCCCCCGACCCGATGCTACCGGGGTGCTTGCCGTAGCGAACGCGCGCCATCCACGCCGCCGTTTGCAGATCGCGCAACCCGCCCGCGCCCTCCTTGAGTTGCGGCTCTCCGACCAGCGGCGTGGTGCCGAATTTTTCGCGCCGCCGCATCCATTCGGTATGTTTCCGGAATAAAAAATCGGCGATTTGAAGGCGCGCGATAAACTGCCGGTCAAACCGGGCGAATAAAACGGAATCGCCCGCGATCAGGCGCGCGTCTAATAACGCGGTCTGAGTTTGATGGTCGTAAGGCAGGGTTCCCGTCTCGCCGAGCGATTCCACGTCGGACAGGGTGCGATAGCCATAGCCGACGGTGAGTTTCGCCCCGCTCATCAGGACATCCATCACCAGCCCGAATAGCGACCGGAGCGTGGGAGAATCGTCGTCGCGGGTGGTCAGGAACGTAATGTCCAGGTCGGAGTGCGGGGCGAGCGTCCCTTGCCCGTAGCCGCCAGTAGCGACTACGGCGATCCCGGTCTTGACGGCTTGCCCGGTGCGTTCGCAGGCGAGTGAGAGCATGCGGCGCAGGCAGGAATCGATCAGGTCGGCGTGGCGGTGCATCCACTCGCGCCCGCCGTCCGGTGGGTCCAGGCGCACCCGCGCGGCGTCCGTGAGGAGGGATTCTCGCTCCGCCTTGATCAAGTCGATCAGGTCGCGCTCGGTGTGCAACGCGGCAAGTCGCGCGCGTAGCGATGCCACGCCGACGGGGGCGGGCGGTGGTGTAGTTTCGGTTGGGGGGGCGGCAGACATAATTTTGTGCGGTGAAACCGCATTTTACCGTATAATACTTCATAACCGAAAAGAAGGAAGTAGCGTACCGGGTGTAGAAATAACAGCGACATTCTTACGGGAAGGTCGCCCGACCTACCCCGGCGGCAGTCAAGCGGCGACGCAAGGATACAAAGCAAAAACAATGATTTTACGGAAGCAATTGGTAGCAACAGGGCTTGCGGCGTTGGTCGCGGCGGGAGCGGTGATCGCACTGCCGTCCCAGACTGCGCACGCGCAAAAGGATCAATACGAACGCGAGTTGGCAAAGATTCGCCTGAACAGCAAAGCGACTTCGGTGCTCAAAATCTACGGCAACCCGAACGATGTCGTCGTCGGGGATGTCGGCTTTCGCGAGGCTCCCGCCGGTGGTGCCGGTCAAGCCGGGGCGCAGGCGGGCGGCGGCGGCGGTTTCGGTGCCCCGGGCGGTCGCGGCGGTTTGGGTGCGGGCGGCGGTCGCGGTGGGTTTGGTGGTGCGCCTGCAACTGTCGGTGGTGGCGCGCCTGCGACTTTCGGTGGTGGTGCGCCTCCGGGCTTCGGCGGTCCCCCTCCCGGCTTCGGCGGTCCGCCCCCGGGTTTCGGCGGTGAAGACGACCGTGGCGGCGGCGGCGGCGGCTTTCCTGGCGGTTTCGGCGGCGGCACGCCCGGTGGCGGCGGCGCAGTCGGGCAGTTCGGGCAAACCGTGTCTAACCTGACCCCGCAACAGGAAACGACCTGGATCTACAACCGCCGCGCCGGGAAGGATGTCGTGTCCTACGAGTTCCTCGTCGGACAGGGCGGCGCGGTGACGCAGATCCGCACCATCGGCTACGCGGGCGGCAACATCAGAACCAAGAAAGGCGTCCAGCTCGGCACGACCTACAAGGATGTCGTGCTCCGCTACGGCGTTCCCGAGGAGCAGTTCCGCGTCGGTCGGAGCCTGATCGCCTCCTACAAGGGCAAGAATCACGTTCTCTTCCAGTTCCTGAACCAGCGCGGGCAACAGGAAAACCCGTATAGCGCGGGCAACAAGGTAATCGCGATCACTATTGCCAGCGTCGAGTAGGCGCGGGACAGACACCCTCTCCGGGAGCCGACTTCAGGGCGAAGTCGGCTCCTTTTATTTTTTTCCGGTTTGATAGCAGAAAAAGGCTGTCACGATTGAAACAGCGCGGGACGCGGTATATCATCTTTGTGATAGATCGATGCGCTGGAATGAACCCGAATGCCTTTCCCCTGGTCTGGACGCTCCTGCTCGGCATCGCCGGTACGTCTGATGTGCCAATCGCGGTGTTTGCGGCGGACGATAAACCGCAGGCGGCAACAGCACCCGCACCGGCGCCCGCCGCGCCGGACTGGCGCAAAGGAGCATTGTATGGGCGCGTGATCGACACCGTCACCGGTCAGCCACTTCCGAACGCGACCGTGGCACTGCAGGACAAAAACGGGAAGATGCTTGCCTGGGCGAAGACCGACGCGCAGGGGCAGTACGCGCTGGCGACGGACTCGCTGACCGCGTTACAACTGCGCCCGTCGCGCCGTCGCGGGCTTCTGGAAAATATAGCGCGGGGTGTCGGGCAGGTCGTCGCGGCACCGGTGAAAGTCGCCGCGAATGTCGTCAAACAGGTGGACCCGGTCGGCACGGCGAAAGCCGCGATCATTACGGCAGTCACGGCGAATCCGGCACCCGTCGCCGCGCAAGCCGTCACCGCAGCGGGCAAGGCGGTCAAAGATCAGGCGAACGGCGCGACCGCGCAAGCGGCGATGCAGGCACGAGAAAGCACCGCGAAAGCCGTCCTCGGGGAACGACAGGCGACGCCGAAAGAAAAGCGGGCGGGACTGGTGCCCGGTGAGGTGTTCCTTTCCGTGGTCGCGCCGGGCTATAAAGACCTGAAAGATAAGGCGGGCGCGTATTGGCTGGAACCGTCGCATCCCGCTTCGTCGGACGGCAAGTCACCCGAAATCGGGGTACAGGCATGGCTGGAAACCGTGAAACTGGCACCCGTCGCCGCCACCGACAAGAAATGCGAGATCGAAAATAATGCGATACTCCTCGCCGAAGCCCGCGCCGAACCCGCACTCGCCGTCGCCGGATCGACGGTAAAACTGTCGGTGAAAATGACGACTCCGGGAAACCAGCCGCTGAAGATACGCATCTTCGCCCGCGAAGATAAGAAGCGTACCGTGGCTGAACTCAAGCCGCAAGAGGGTGTACCGGGATTGTTCAGCGGCGATCTATCGTTGGACGCCGGTTTGGGCATAGGCGACACGACGATAACGCTGATAGCACTACGCACGGAACCCATCGAGGTAAAACTCAAAGCCGACAAAACCGACCCATTGTCCGCGTTCGCAAAGGGGTTGGATGACCTGGACGCCGATAAGCCGTTCGAGTTCGACCCGCGCATCATGGCGAGCGAGAACCGGCTGGATCTGACGGTCACAGTCCTGGATCCGAAGAAAGAGACGGCACCGGGAACCGCGCCCGCCGGGGCATCTGTCCCGCCCGCGCCTGCGAAGGCACTGCCGTAGAGGAGATTGTCGGGGGATTGGAATCCCTCCGCTGTGCGCCTTCGGCGTCGGCGTCCTGCGGACGCACTTGGCAAGGACCGCCCGCGCGCTTGCCGAACGATCCGCACTATCCCGCGTCCGCAGGACGCCACCGCCGAAGGCGCACAGCGGAGGGATTCCAATCCCCCGACAACCCGTAAACCGACCGGACGAGTAACACTCGACAAGGGGGACGCGTATGGGATATGCTGGGATCGTTCGTCGCGGGGTTGTCGACGTCCCAGTTGTCAACACTATGAAGTCTCCTTTTTTCTTTCGTTATGTCGTGCTCCTGTTTCTTCTCCTTGCGTTGGCAGGTACCGCCGGGGCGCAGACGACTCCGGCAGGGTCTTCAGAAGGCAAGCAGACCAAACTGGTTGTCTGGGGCTTACAACTCGGCAAGGATTCTGCCGGTCTGGAAGCGCAGATCGCCGAGTTCGAACGGCGCAACCCCGACATCGACGTTTCTGTTATGAGCATGGGCGCGGGGAACATGAACCCGCAGAAACTCATGACCAGCATCGTCGGCGGCGTCCCGCCCGACGTGATCAGTCAGGACCGCTTTACCATCGGCGACTGGGCGTCGCGCGGAACGTTCCAACCGCTCAACGAACTCCTTGCCGGAGAAACCGGAAAAGCGGACGGCGTCAAGGAAGACAACTTCTATCCCGCGCCCTGGGGCGAAGCTGTGTATCAGAACAAGGTATACGCGATCCCGAACGGCATTGACGACCGCCTCCTTTTCTACAACAAGAAACTTTTCCGCGAAGCCGGACTCGACCCGAACAAACCGCCGCGCACCTGGGAAGAACTGCTGGAATACAGCAAGAAACTGACCAGGTTCAACAAGGACGGCACCTACCAGCAGATCGGTTTCATCCCCAACTTCGGCAACTCCTGGCTTTATCTGTATTCGTGGCAGAACGGTGGCGAATTCATGTCGCCGGACGGGCGCACGACCACACTGGCGAACGACCGCACGGTCGAAGCCCTCGAATACATGGTGAAGATCTACGACGCCGTCGGGGGCAACGATAAGGTCAACCTGTTCCAGTCGAGTTTCCAGGCGGGCGAGCAGGATCCGTTCTTCACCGGCAAGATCGCGATGGTGATCAACGGCTCCTGGGTCCTGGACGGCTTCGCCCGGTACGCCCCCGACATGGATTTCGGCGTCGTTCCCGCCCCCGTTCCCGCCGAGCGGCTACGTGGCGAGGGTATTTTCGCGAATCAGGACCCATACATTACCTGGATCGGCGGTTATGCCTACGCGATTCCGAAAGGCGCGAAAAATCAGGCGGAGGCGTGGCGGTTTATTCGCTACATGAGCGGACCCGAAGCGGCGTTGATCAATGCCAAAGCGCAAAAGGCGTACAACCGCAAGATGGGGCGACCGTATGTGTTCCCGCTGTCGGCGAACCGGCGTGTCAACGACGCCTTGCTCGCGCAGTTCCCGCCGGAAAACCCGAATCTGTTCGAGGCGCAAAAACTCTTCGTGGAACTGCTTCCGGCGGCGAAGTATCGCCCGGTGACGTTCATCGGGCAAACATTGTGGGACGCGCACGTCCGCGCGTTCGACCGCGCCGTCGCACACGCCCAGACCCCGCGCGCCGCGTTGGAGGAGCAGCAACGGCTCGTGCAAAAGGAGTTGGATAAGTCGTACTCGCGCGAAACCCTGCCGCTTTTCAACGTCGTCCCGGTGCTGGTCGGAATGGGTGTCGTCGCGGCTGCGCTCCTTGCCTACGGCGTGTACCTGATCCGAAAGAACGTCGGGAAAAGCCGGATGGCGCGTCAGGAGGCTTGGGCGGGCTACATCATGGCGGCTCCCTGGCTGTTCGGTTTCCTGCTTCTGACGGGCGGTCCGGTGATCGCGTCGATCATGTTCGCGTTCTGCGACTACGATGTGCTCCATGCGCCGCGCTATGTCGGGTGGGATAACTTCCAGACTTTATTTACGGACGACCGCGAACTGCTGATGAAAGCGTTCGGCAACGTCGCATACCTGTCGGTCATCGGCATCCCGCTCGGCATGAGTACCGGGCTTGCCATCGCGATGCTTCTGAATCTGAAAGTGCGCGGCATGCACTGGTACCGGACGGCGTTCTATATCCCGAGCATCGTCCCCGGCGTCGCGTCCGCCGTGCTCTGGGCATGGCTCTTAGCGGGCGACCCGAACAAGGGCTTGATCAACGCGGCATGGCGGGCGACATTGACCGACTGGTTCGCGATCCAGCCGCCGGGCTGGTTCGGCGCGGCGGAATGGGCGAAGCCGGGCTTGATCCTGCAAGGCTTGTGGGGCGCGGGCGGCGGCATGATCCTGTGGCTCGCGGGTCTGCAAGGCATTTCGCAAAACCTGTACGAAGCCGCCGACATCGACGGGGCGCGGGGCTGGACGAAGTTCCGTCACGTGACGCTACCGATGCTGTCGCCGTACATCTTTTTCAACCTGATCATGGGCACGATTGGCGCGGTGCAGGAGTTCGACCGTGTATACATCCTCGGCGGCGGGCAGGGTGGCTACGGTCCCCTCGACTCGCTAGTGACGCCGGTGCTGTACCTGTTCAATAACGCATTCCGGTATTTCAAGATGGGCTACGCCAGCGCGATTGCCTGGGTAATCTTCGTGCTGATCCTGATGCTGACGGCTCTGCAATGGCAGGGGCAGAAGTACTGGGTACATTACGAGACGGATAAGAAGTGAGTAAGTGGGCAGTGGTTAGTGGTCGGTGGACAGTGTCTCCCGAATGCCCTCACCCCCCAACCCCCTCTCCCTCCGAAGGGAGAGGGGATTGGGGGGTGAGGGTTCCCTGACTCGCGCAAGATTGAAATAAACTATGACCTCGGTTTTCTGGATAATCAGTATATTGTGCGGCTGGGCGGCGATGATCCTCGTCGTCAGTGCCGTTGTCGCCGCCGCCGCGCGGAAGAACGCGGTGGGGTTCGCGCTCGCCACGGTGATGGGACTCGGAATCCTCGTCAGCGGGTTCTATTTCCGCCTGCCGCTCCTTCTGATCCTGATGTCGGTCGCCGCCGGGTTTGCGGGGCTACGGATTCTGCGGCAGAACACGCGCAACGCCCAGCATGCCAGCCAGAGTACGAAGTTAGCGGCGGCGCACATCACGCTTCTCGCCGGGTCGTTCCTGTTCCTGACGCCGTTCGCATGGCTTCTGTCCACATCGCTCAAGCCGGACGACGAAATGGCGGTCTTCCCGCCGCGCTGGATTCCGACGCAACAGGTCGCGGCACCGGGGCGGTTCAAGGGCGATGGCAAGCCCGCCGGTTTGTCCACCTATACGCCGCCGACAGGCGGTGCTCCGTTGACCGTGATCGAGACGGAAGACCTGCCGACCGGCGAAATAATTGCGGAAGTCATTACCCCGGCGGAGCGCAAGGGCGACAAGTTCACCGTCAAGCGGGGGGAATTGACCAAGATCCGCGCCGTGTCGCCGCGCTGGGAAAACTACTCCGAAGCACTGGCGTTCCTGCCCGCCGAAACGCAGTACGGCTTGGTGTTCCTGCGCAACACGCTGTTTCTGACATTGATGACCGTGATCGGCACCGTGCTGTCGTCGTCGGTGGTCGCGTACTCGTTCGCGCGGCTGAACTGGCCCGGTAAGGAGATCTGGTTCGGCGTGTTGCTCGCGACGATGATGATTCCCGGTGCGGTGACCATGATGCCGCAGTTCCTGATCTTCCGCTCGCTCGGCTGGTACGACACGCTCAACCCGCTCTGGGTTCCGGCGTTCTTCGGCTCGGCGTTCAACATCTTCCTATTGCGGCAGTTCTTCATGAGCATTCCCGGCGAGTTAGAGGACGCGGCGAAGATCGACGGTTGCGGACCGTTCGGCATCTACTGGCGCGTCATGCTCCCGCTCGTCAAGCCCGCGCTGGCGGCGATCTCGATCATGGGCGTCTTAGGCGCGTGGAACAACTTCCAGGGACCGCTGATCTACCTGTCGTCGCCGGACAAGATGCCGCTCGCGTATGCCCTGCAACTTTACCAGACCCAGCACGGCGGCGAGCCGGGCTTGATGATGGCGGCGTCGACGATGGTCGTGATGCCGATCATTGTCCTGTTCTTCTTCACCCAGCGGTACTTCATCGAGGGCGTATCGCTTTCGGGAATGGGCGGGCGGTAGCAAGAGAATTTACTCCGTAATGAGGCACATCTAACCTTCATAATGCTGAATGGTATCAAAACTCATTAATCACATCAATATTTTGATACTTTGATTATGAAACGAGTTCTGATACTGTTTCTCTATTTCAATTGATCTGCTTGGACAATAGAATGCCATCGTTCCAAAAACGACCGTTTTTGACACTGGTTTCATGGCGTATCATGAAGAATATAACCCTATTAAGGTTGTGGCAGATGATATTCTTCGACGAGAATGTAAGCCCGAAATCACGTCGAGTTAAGGAAAAGGGTCAGGAAGCTTTTTGCACTCCTGAGTGGGGCGGTCCAAACGAGTTAAAAGCGCACCCTATTTTATCGGCACTTTATAAGATTCTGAATAGTCTGGAGCTTTCCACTCTTTGGAGATAGTGATAGTGGTAACTCGGTATGGGGAAAAACGATCCCATTTAAAAACATTGTAATCCCAAGCATCCTTTTGTGTGTTGAAAGTCTTTTCAACTTTCCAAGGGCTGTACCGGGATACACCTGTCCCATTAACAACAACCCCATTCTTCAGAAAACCCACCATTTCAAACGGGAAAGTTATCGAATCGGTGTATTTCCTAGGGGTCTTATCGAAATCAATGATATCGGATCGCTTGGCATTAACAACCATGTGGCTGTATTTTGTCGGGCGGTTGTATTCATCTCCTCCACCAAAATAATAGAACAACTTCTGAAGGTAATAATCGTCGTCTTTCGGACCACGCAAAACAACGGACGAGCAATTCTGATTGTCGGCGAAGTAGACATCTATCAAGTAATATCTATAGTCTTCGGCAAAAGTATTGCTGGTGAGGTATCCTTTCAGGCATGAAGCCACTCTCCCTCGACCTACGCCAACGCATTGTAGATGCACTCGACA
>JAYULM010000096.1:0-4596 GCA_043763605.1 Armatimonadota bacterium
AATCTTCCAGGCGTGGCTCCTGCAACCGTTCGTATGGAAAGAGTTGTTCGTCGGCACGTACCTTCCGGCAAACTACGCGGAGAACGCAACGCTCGCCGAACGGTTCCCAGCGGAATGTGTCCAGGCACTTGTGGATGCCGCCCAATGGCTTCGCGCCTATGGATACCCGCTCGATGTCAAATGGTGCGAACTGCATCGGTTACGACGCGGGAGTGTCGAACTTCCCTGTGACGGCGGCTTGGACTCGCTCGTCCCGTTCGGGGGGCGTTTGAACGAGGCGGACGGCAAAACCACGGTGACGTTCGGTACATCGTTTCGGAGCGTGGTCGAACTTTCCCCGGACGGCAACCCGCATATCTGGGCGTGCCTCCCGTGGGGCAACTCGGACGACCCCGCATCGCCGCACTACGCGGACCAGTTGCCGCTCGCCGCGCGGCGGGAGTATCGGCGGGTGCCGTGGACGCGGGAAGCGTTGGGGGCGGAGGCGACGGGGGAAGTGAAGGTGTAGCCGCTCTCGTTTTCTCCCTCCCCCTAACGCCCGCCTCGTTTCTCCTCCCTCCCCCTAACCCCCTCCCTCATCGGAATGAGAGAGGGGGAACAGCGGAAACGCAGTTTCCGCGAACCCGGAGCAGTTCGGAGGTACCGTTCGGCATCACGCTAAGGGATCGTCTCTGATTCCCCCTCTCTCATTCCGATGAGGGAGGGGGTTAGGGGGAGGGAGGAGAAACGAGGCGGGCGTTAGGGGGAGGGAGAAAACGAGACAGGGCTGCGGGGGAGGGAGAATATCTACAACCCGATCTCGCCGTCCCCCGGCAACCCGTACACTGCCATTTCCGCGCCGGTGATGTTCGCCCACCGCTGATTGCCGTACTCGAAGTGCCACCACTCGCCGGGGTAGTTCGCGAACCCGGCGTCCGTCATCGTGTGCCAGAGCAGGCGGCGATTCGTCGTGAACGGCTCCTCGGGCACGTCCTCGAAATGGCGCGTCACCGATTCGGGCGCGATGGCGTCCGGCGCGGTCCCCATCGGCAGTTCGGTGCCGGTATCGTCGACTAAATACACGTCCACCGCGCCGCCCGTGCGATGCGGCGGCGGGCGGGTCGGGTCGGCGGCGGGGAACGCGACGAACTGTCGTACCTTGCGGTCGGCTTCTTCCAGTGAAAGATGCGGCTCGTTTGCGATGATCATCGCGAGGTAATTATCCCAAAGCCATTTTTGTACCGCGAGCGGGCGGTAGCCGTCGAATACGATCAGGGACACGGTTTCGGGGAGCGACGCGACCACATTTTCGAGCCGATTCAGAACCCCGGCGCGGAGCGTTATCGTCGGCGCGGCTTCCGGGATCTGCATCTCGAAATACATCGAATGACCGCGCAACCGACCGGTCGTCGGTACCGGTACCAGCGGTTCGTCGTTGTCGGCTATCGGCAGTCGTCCCCAGTCGGGCAGTTCGTGGACGAACGGGATCGGGGGAAGGTCAGGGCTTGGTTTCATTTTCGTCGGGGGCGGGGGCGAGCCGCACGGTCTGGACCGGATACGGAATCCGAATCCCTTCCGCCTGATACCGTTTCTGGAGTCGCTTGATGAACTCGTGGCGTACCAGATACTGCTCGGCGAACTCGCGGGTCCGCAAAACGGCGTTGAAGGTGATCGCGGCTTCTTTGGAGTCGAAGTTATTGTAGCGTACCACGGGTTCCCATTCCGGCACTCCGCCTTCGACGGTGAGCATCACGTCTTTGGCGACCTCGTTCGTGACCCGCTCGACCTGTTCCAGATCGGAATCGAACGCGACCCCGAGCGGCACCAGAATGGCGATTACCTTGTCGGGCTGGTAGTAGTTCGTAACAATCGCGGACGCTAACTTGCTATTCGGGACGACGGACGTGACTTTGGTCAGGGCTTCGATAGTCGTAATCCGCCACGTTATATCGCGGACATACCCTTCTTCGCCGGAAGATAGTTTGATATAGTCGCCGGGGCGCACGTGTTGCGAGGCGAGTATCTGGAAGCCCGCGAACAGGTTGCCCAGTGTGTCCTGCAACGCCAGCGCGACCGCGAGACCGCCGACGCCGAGGGCGGTCAGGATCGGCGTGATGGCGATCCCGAGCGATTGCAGGGTGAGCAGGATGCCGACACAGACCACGACCAGTTTGACGATGCTGTCGAAGATCGTCGCCGACGACCGCCCGGTCCCGGATCGCTCCGCCGCGTAATGCGTCGCACTGACCGCGAGGCGGGACGCGACGACGGTAGCCGATACCGCTGCGATCACGAACACGGTGTTGCCGAGCCAGCGTATCACCATCGGGGAGAGGGTCATCGGCAAATGAAGCACCGCGAAATACGCCCCGATCAGTACGCACCACAGGGTCGGGAACTGCCCGATTGCCCGCACAATCGCCCCGTCGCCGCGCCAGGGCGTCGCGAACGCGATCTGCCGCAACCGGGGCACCAGCAGCCGACTGACTAACCAACCCACCATGAATCCGACGACGAGATACCCGAGCGGGATCATCCACCCGCTGACGGTCTGGTATTGAGCGGCGAAGCGGCGCAGTTCGAGCATCGGATTTGGTGTTGGGTGTCGGGTGTTGGGTGTTTCGGAGCGTGAACGCTTCCGCTATGCGCCTGCGGCGGACGCTCTGCGAGCGGGAGATTCGGCGAGCGCGACGCATCCCAAACCCGTAGGGTTCCCGCCGAAGGCGCATAGCGGAAGCGTTCACGCTCCGAAACACGCCCACCAATCATACCCCAACACCTAACACCTAACACCAAACACCAAACACCCAAAACCTGACACCGACTTACTTCGCCTTCCGGGCGAGGTTGAACTGCACGGGTCCGAGATCGAACATCAGTGACTTCTTATCTTCCGACAGTTTCCCGATTATCGGCTCCTCGGGCGCGGGCGACGCGTTGCCTTTCGGCGGTTCGCCCATGCCGTACAGCAGAATCCGTTCGCCGTCGGCTTTCCAAGTGATGACTTGCTCTGGGGCGGACATCACTTTTAGATAGCCGGTGCCGTCGCTTTTCAGTGTCAGGTTCGCCGTCGGGTCGCCGCCCATCGCGGCGGTCATCCCGGTAGCGAGCGCGCCTATCACGCCGCTCTGCGGCGCGGCGGTCATTTTGCCCGACCAATCGCCGACGGCGGGCGACTGCATCAGCGAACACCCCGCCAGTAAAAACGTGCAGGAAGCGGCGGCGAGAACAGCGGAAAAACGCATCATGGGAAAATTCTCCTTCGCCTAATCGGACACGCTTACCGTACCTCCGGTTACACCCGCGCCCTATTTCGCCCCGGCGAACGCGTGCAGGGCGGCGATAACTCGCGCGGCGCAGTGTTCCATCGAAAAATCCTGCGCACGGACCCGTGCCTTTTCACTGACCTGTTTCGCCCAAGTCGGATCGTCCAGGTAGCGAATCACGCCCGCCGCGACCGCGTCGGCGTCCTCGAATCCGGCGAAAAGCCCGTCCTCGCCGTCGGTAATCACTTCGCGTGGTCCGCCTTTCGTTCCCGCGATGACCGGTTTGCCGAGTGCCATCGCCTCGATCACGACCATCCCGAACGGTTCCACGTCGGACGCATGCACGAAAACGCTCATCGCCTGCATCCACTCCGCGATATTGCGTTGCAGTCCGACGAGATGCACCTTCTCCTCTAAACCGGCGTCTCGAATGCGCTTTTCGAGAAACGGCTTGTAATCCGGCTCCAGACTGTGTTCGCCGCCGACCAGTACCACCTGCGCGTCCGGGTATCGTACATGTATCTTCGGCAAGGCGTCCACCAAGGTGTGCATCCCTTTCCACCGCTGCAGTCTCCCCACGGTCCCGATCAATGGTACCCGCGCGGGCAGTCCCAACTTCGCCCGACATTCTTCCGGCGATGGTAACACATTGGCGGAATACTGCGTGACTTCTACGCCGGGATACGCCACAAAGCCGCGCACTTTGTTGTTTAACTGCCCCATCTGCGAATCGAGCGTGAACTGCGAACAGGAAAGTACCCCGGAGATCGGCATACTCAACGCCAGTTTGTCGAACCCTTCGGGATGCTCGGAATAGCCGTGCTGGAACAGGATCGGGGACGCGGGATTGCCCAACACGCGCGACAGAGAACCATAAATGTGCCCTTTGGTCATCCAACCGATCAGAAACCGTACGTCGTTCTCCCGACAAAACGCGCGGATCTTCCAGGCGACCGAGAGTGAATCGCCGATATTGCTGAACTTTTTTGCGGGAATCACTTCGACCCGGACGCCCATTTCCGCGATCTGGGCTTCCATCGGTCCCGCTTCCAGCAGAATCACTAGCCATTTTATGTCGCTATTTCGCCCGGCACGGATCATATCCAGCAGGTACTTTTCCGCGCCTCCGCGTTGCTCGGCGGCAGGCATCACGATTCCAACATTCATAGGCACTACACTTCCCGCTCACGCCGTCTTTTTCCTGTTTGTTTTCTTTCTTTTGTCCTGCGCGGACGGCGGCAACCGGGCGTTGCATCGATGTTACCTGCGGTGCTGTCCGTACTTTAGCCGTCGCGCTTTCCGAGTTAGCCCTTGCTGTTTTCCCGCGAATCCGCCGTTTCTGGTTTCAACA
>JAYULM010000097.1:0-17602 GCA_043763605.1 Armatimonadota bacterium
GAAACGCACGGAAGCGTTCACGCTCCGAGCCACCCGATGGCGACCCACCTAATGCTCTGCGGCAGCCGCCCGCAGCGCGGCTATCCCGCCAGGGACCCCGCCGCCGTGGTGGAAAACGTACGAACCGGCGATCAGAACGTCCGCCCCCAGTCCGACCAGGTTCGGCGTCGTGCGGTCGTCCACGCCGCCGTCTACGGAAATCAGGAACGACGCCCCTTCACGTTCGCGGAGACGTGCTAAGTCGCCGATTTTGTCGCCCGCCGCCGGGATGAACTTCTGACCGCCGAAACCAGGGTTCACGGTCATCACGAGCACGAGGTCGATGTCGTCCAAAACATACAGGAGCGAATCGAGCGGGGTCGCCGGGTTGAGTGCCACGCCCGCTTTGCGCCCGAGGGCGCGAATCGCCGCCAGTGTGCGTTGCAGGTGCGGTGTCGCTTCGGCGTGGATCGTGATCAGGTCCGCGCCCGCCGCCGCGAACGGTTCGATGAAATCGTACGGTCGCTCGACCATCAGATGTACGTCGAACGGCGTGGTCGGGTGATCGTCGCGCAGGGCTTTGACCAGTTCGGCACCGAACGACAGGTTGGGCACGAAGTGACCGTCCATCACGTCGAAATGGAGCCAGTCCGCCCCGCCATGTACGCACTCCGACGCGCCCTCGGCGAAGTGGGCGAAGTCGGCGGCGAGTAACGACGGGGCGATGCGCACCTGTCCGGGCGGCAGGGTGTGCAACCCCGGGCTACTTTCGGTGCGCGGGGGCGCGGATACGGCGAAGGGCGGCAAACTCATGGGGTTTTCTCTCCAGAACCGGACCACGGGGGACCGGTTATCTTTTGTTGCAAAAGGTCGTTATCGTACACCCGGAACGTAATCTTGTTTCCGTACCCGGTCACGTCGAGCGGGACTTTATCGCCCGCGTTATGGGACTCGGTGATCAGGGTGATGGTGCCCCGGCTGTCGGTGACATCGATCCGGATGATGTGTATTTTTCCGTCGTTCGGCACGTCATACTGTAGCGTCAGCGACGACTCCTTATCCTTTTCGGTCACTTCGGTTGTGTCCGGTGCCGGTTCGTCGGGGTCCGGTCCATCGCCCGGGACCGGCCCCTGCGGCTGTTCGATAGGTTCCGGTCCTTTGGAAATGATAAGGTCGATGCGGGTGCCGCGCGCCCGGTTTTCGCCCTCGGGCGGGATCTGCTGGACGATGTTGCCTTTCGCGGTCATTACATCCCACTCATATTTCTTTTCGCCGATGCGCAACCCTTCTTTTTCGATTACCTGTCGCGCTTTGTCGAACGACACGTCAAAGACGTCCGGCACGGTAACCATGCGCGGTCCCCGGGAAACCCACACCGTCACTTTTTTATTCTCGCGGATGTGCCTTCCCGCCTCCGGGCGCATCTGGTAAATGCTGTCCTCGGGATACTTGTCGTTAAACTCCTCGCTGACAATCTCGACTAGAAATTTGCTTTCTACCGCGAGCGATTTTGCTTCCGTCAACGACTTCCCGACGAGATTCGGGACGATCACATCGGTGGGCGGTTCGAGGGCGAGAAACATCAGATTCACCACATAGCCGCATGTTGCGACGAAAACGGTGGCGAGAAACAGGTTCAACGGCAATAGCCAACTGAACGAAAAGCCCTTGCGTTGTTTGTGAGCGGGCACGGCGGCAGCCATAAGTTCGTCCTCCTCCGGATCGATGAATTCTGTGGTCGTTGGCAAGTGCGCCGTAGTGAGTGGTTCGTTTGTGGGGGAAGGCACTACGACTTCGGCGGCAAGTTTCGGTTCCGTTCCGGGTTCTCTACCACCGACCACCCATTTGCCACCGACTACTTTGCCCGGGACCGGCATCACAGCCGTTCCTGCTTCGTCGAACGTCGCCCGGATCGAATCGCCGATAGTCGGCGCGGGGCGGGGAACGTTATCTAGCGGCGACCAGTCAAGCGACCGCCCCAAGCGGAGCGCGTCGCGGATCGTACGCAGGTCATTCGCGAGATCGGCGAACGAAGCGTAGCGGTCTGAGGGTCGTTTGGCGAGCAGTTTTCGCGTCACCCCGCCCAGAGCGCGCGGTGTGGTCCCCTCAGGTACTATGGGTGATGGAACCGTCTCGTCGGCGTGGCGGCGCGCGACGGCGAGGGCATCCCCGTCGGCGGCGAACGGCAACGCGCCCGTGAGCATCTCGAACAGGATCACTCCCAGCGCGTACAGGTCCCCGGCAATACTCGGCGTCCCGGTCGCCCACACCTCGGGGGCGGTGTACGGCGCAGACGGCAGGAACAACGCCGGATTCTCTCCGGCGGCGAGCGACTGCGCCTCGGAAACTCCCCACCCGGTTAGTTTGATCGGCGTTTCCGGTCCCGTCAGGACATGTGCGGGGCGCACGTCGCCGTGGCGCACGCCGCGCGTAGCGGCGTACTCCAGGGCGTCCGCCAGACTGAGTAGAACCTCGACTGCGACCGAACTCGCCAAAGGGGCATTCCGGCGAATCCGCTCCTGCAGGTCGAGACCGGCGGCGTACTCTTCGGCGAGAAAGCAGGGAACGCCCTGTGCGTCATCCGCACCGACATCGAAAGGGCGGGCGATGCCGACGTGCGCTAGTGCCAGCACATCCCCCACCCCGGCGCGGATAGCGGCGGCGACCTCGGCGTTATCGGCGTGACGGGGCAACAGCGTTTTGACGATCACGTCGCGCTCCTCGCGGTTATCGCGGGCGCGGAACGTCGCGAACAACGTCCCCTCGGCAATCACTTCGAGAAGATCGTACCGCCCGTTCAGCAGGCGCGAAACCAGTGCCGTAGGCGACGGGTGGTGGACGGCGGAGTCAGTCGGCACGGACGGCACCCTCCGTTTTGGGCGTGACAAGGCGCAACACGAAAGCGGCCAGGGAAATCAGTAACAAGCCCGCATACACCGAAACCGACACCGGAAGGTCCACCGACGAACCGTTCGCCGGGCGGTACGCGAAAACCGCGTCCCCGATGCCGAACAGATACGGCGCGAGGGCGACCCACGCACCGAACAGGAAAACGAGGCAAAGGTATAGTTCGCGCAAGACAGGCATAAGCGTTCGCCTTCCGTTTTATCATATCGGGGGCGGCGGGGCTAAACGCGTCTCCTCCGGGCGGAGGAGTTTGCTCACGCGGGGGCGAGAACGAGGGCAGTGCGTGACGGGAGATACAAATACACGCTCTGCCCGCGCCCGCCGAACAGTTCGGGATGGCGGGCGAACTGCGTCCCCGGTTCGACCCGACCGTGCCCGCCGAACGCCACGGCGTCGGTGTCCAATGTCAGGTCATAATCGACGGGATCGGGCACCGGGATGCGATACCCCGTATACGATTCCGTGGGATGGAAATTTACCGCGAAAACGAGCGGACCGCGCCGGAAAATTAGAACCTTGTCGCCCTCGTTGATGAGCAACTCTTCCACCAGTGGGTCGGGTAACAGATGATACCGCCGGTCCAGAGATTGCAAAGCGGCGTCGAAAACCGCCAGGCCCGCGTAGCGCAAGCCGTCGTTATCGGCGAGCGACCACTGACGGCGGGCGTGCTGGAACGACTCGTTATTGCCTTCGCGCGGGAAGTCGACCCATTCCGGGTGCCCGAACTCATTGCCCATGAAGTTCAGGTATCCCTCACCGGAAAGCGTGAACGTCGTCAGGCGGATCAATTTTAGCAGGGCGATCCCACGATCCACGACGAGACTTTCGGAGTCCCTGCCCATGTTCCAGTACATTTCCTGGTCCATCAGGCGGAACGCCAGCGTCTTGTCCCCGACCAGTGCCTGATCGTGCGACTCGGCGTACCCGACGTGCTTTTCGGTCCACCGACGGTTGATCAGAGTGCGGTAAATCTCGCCGATATTCCAGTCCTCGTCGCGCCGGTCCGTGACCAGTTTTATCCAGAAATCCGGGACGCCCATCGCTAGACGGTAATCGAACCCGACGCCGCCCTCGGCGACCGGGCGGGCGATCCCCGCCATCCCGGAAACATCCTCGGCAATCGTGATCGCGCCGGGGCGCACGGTGTGCGCGAGGAGGTTCGCGAGTTGCAGATACAGCACGGCGTCTTCTTCCGTATGGGGCGGGAAGTAATCCGCGTACGACGAGAACGAACGTTCCAACCCGTGGTCGTGGTACAGCATGGACGTAACGCCGTCGAAGCGGAAGCCGTCGAAACGGAACTCTTCCAACCAGTAGCGCACGTTCGACAGCAGGAACCGCCGCACTTCGTACGTGCCGTAGTCGAACAGGAGCGAATCCCACGCCGGATGTTGCCCGCGCGAACCGGCGTGGAAATACGGACCATCGGTCCCGTCGAATCGGTTCAAGCCCTCGTTGATGTTTTTCACCGCGTGGCTGTGAACCAGATCGAGGAACACCAGAATCCCGTGGCGGTGTGCCTCGTCCACCAGTCGTTTCAACTCCTCCGGCGTCCCGAAGCGCGACGACACGGCGAAAAACGACGACACGTGGTAGCCGAACGACGCATAATAGGGGTGCTCCTGAATCGCCATCAGTTGCACCGCGTTGTATCCGAGCGCGGCGATACGCGGGAGCACGGTCTCGCGGAACTCGTCGAACGAGCCGACCTTGCCCGCCTCCTGTGCCATCCCGACGTGCGCCTCGTAAATGCGTAACCCCTCGCCGCCGGGCAACGTCGGGGACGGGTGCCCGAACGCGTACTCACGCCCGACCGTTTCCGGTAGCCATATCCGCGCCGTATAGTCGTGCGTCCGGGGGTCCGCGACGACGCGGCGGGCGTAGGCGGGCACGCGGTCCCGGCGCGAGCCGTCCGCGCCGACGACATGTACTTTGACCGGAGCGTCGTGCCCGATCCTGCCACCGTAGAG
Organism: Armatimonadota bacterium; assembly: GCA_043763605.1. GTDB lineage: Bacteria > Armatimonadota > Armatimonadia > Armatimonadales > Armatimonadaceae > JACMIU01. Next base: position 4,857 of record JAYULM010000097.1, read on the forward strand.
CGCGTCGGATAGGAAAAGATGCCACACGCCGAACTCGTCGCGCGCCATCGGGTGGGAATCGCGGTTCCAGGAGTTGAAGTCGCCGATCAGCCGCAGGGAGCGCGCCCCGGGTGCCCATTCGCGGTACCGGATGCCGGGTTCGCCGTGCGACTCGCCCCGGTTGAACCCGAAGTAGCGATGCCCGGTCGATATTTCGCCGGTCAGCCCGCCCGTTTCGCCGAAGGCGGCGAGGGTTTCGCCGACGCGGCGGGTGCGCTGGCGGATCGCCTCTGTGTGCGGAGCCAGCCAGGGATCGACGCGGACCAACCCGGGTTCGTGGTTACTGTCGGCGGCGTAGGCTTCCGGCGCGTCGGCACGGGCTTCGGTCGGATGGTTGGACATGACTTGTTAAAACGTCCGTTCGCGGCAGTAAGCCCCGCTACGTGTTGGCTTGCCACTCGAACAGGCGTGTCCCGCTGACACGGTCGTGCCACGTCAGTTTGTCCTTGTCCCAGATCATCCAGGCGAGTCCGAGAAAGAACGGCAGGGCGGAGAGAATTTGCATGAAAGACCGTATCAACGCCTGATGGATGGTGACGATATTGCCGTCCGGTTGCAAGCAGACCACACCACAGAGCCGGTGTCCGGGCGTCTGCCCGTGGAGCGCGACCGGCAAAAACAGGTACAATGGCACGCTGAGCAGGATAATGAAGCGCAACAGATAATACGCGACCGGCTGGCTTTGCGCCGAACGCAGGAAGTCGAGCGATCCGCCCGTAAACAGCCACAGCAGGATCACGGCGATCACCACCGCAACGAAAACGATGCCCATGTCCACGAGCGCGGCGAAGAAGCGGCTGTCAAAACTCGCCAGGGGAACCCGCGTCGTGTCGAGCACCGGCAACTTCTCGTAGTCTTCGTCGTACGACTGCCGAACGGCGTTGGCGGGGGCGCAGCCCTCGCAATAGTCGATGCCGTTCACGGCGACGGCGCAAGTGGTGCAGACCCGATTCCCGCACAGCGCGCAGGAGGAGGTCGCCTCGCGGTTCGCGTGGACGTAACAGGGGATTTTCCCCTTCATCGCGGCGGGATGGAGGGGACGTTTGCACCGAAGGCAGGTTTCGCCCCGGTTATCGTTTTGCGTTCCACACTGCGGGCAGACCACTTCTCAACACTCCTTACTAAATCGGGCGCGCTACCAGAGTATCCGGCAACGGTTACTCGCTTATTTCGCCGCCGCCCGGCAAGACTCCTTTATTGGAGTCGGGGTTATTGTCGCCCCTTCGCGGCAATTTCTCACAAACGGCGTACAGCGTCGGCAGGATCAGCAACGTCAGCACCGTACTGGATAGGATACCGCCAATTACTACGGTTGCAAGGGGGCGTTGCACTTCCGCCCCGGCGTCGGTGCTGACCGCCATCGGGACGAACCCGAGCGAGGCGACCAGCGCGGTCATCAGGACCGGGCGCAGTCGCTCTATCGATCCGGTTCGCACCGCGTCCGCGAGTGACATCCCCTCGGCACGTTTCCGGTTGATCGCCGATAGCATGACCACGCCGTTCAGCACCGCGACCCCGCAGAGCGCGATGAATCCGATCCCCGCCGAAACAGAGAACGGCAACCCGCGTGCCCACAGCGCGACGACGCCGCCCGTAATCGCGAGCGGCACCCCGCTGAAGATCATCGCGGCTTGCTTCGCGGAGCCGAATGTCCAGAACAATAGCAGGAAAATGAGCGACAGCGCGACTGGGACGACGATGTTCAGGCGGATTTGCGCACGTTGCAGGTTCTCGAACTGTCCCCCCCATTCGATTCGGTAGCCGGTCGGGAGTGCCACCCTCGCGGCGACGACCTGCCGCGCCTCGGCGACGAAACCGCCGAGGTCGCGCCCGCGCACGTTCCCCTGCACCACGACACGCCGACTTCCCCCCTCGCGGCTGACCTGCGCCGGGGACGACTGCACCGCGATTCGCGCCAGAGTGGCGAGTGGCACGGTCCCCCCATCCGGCGTGGCGACGGGCAGTTCGCGCAAGGCGGCGATGTCGTTTCGGAACCGCTCCGGCAGTTTGACCACGATGGCGAAGCGGCGGTTGTCCGCGATCACCTGCCCGACGATCCGTCCACCGATCAACGCCTCGATCACGGTTTGCACATCGGCGACGCGCACTCCGTACCGGGCGGCGACCGCGCGATTCACGGTGATCTCCAGCGTCGGCAAGCCGGTAGTCTGCTCGGCGGAAACATCCTGCGCGCCGGGCACCGTTTGCAACGCGGTCTGAACTTCGACGCCGAGTCGTGCGAGCGTTTCGAGATCGTTCCCGAAGATATTCACAGCGACATCGGCTTTCACGCCGGAAATCAGTTCGTCGGTGCGCAGTTTGATCGGCTGGCTGAACGCGTACCCCTGCCCCGGCACTTCGCGCGGGAGTCGGGACTGCATTTCTGCCACCAACTTCGCCTTCGTCATCCCGCGCCGCCACCGCGACCGTTCTTTCAGCGTCACCACCATATCGCCGAACGAGGGCGGCATCGGGTCGGTAGCCAGTTCCGCGCTCCCGATCCGCGTGTAGGCGTCCTTGACTTCCGGGAACGAAACGACGACCCGTTCGGCGGCGGCGACCATTTTTACGGAATAGTCCACCGAAACGCCTGCCGGACGAATGGGTTGGATCGCAATCGCGCCCTCGTCCAGTTCAGGGACGAACTCCGAACCGAGCCGGGAGAACAGGAATATACTCCCCGCGAACAACGCCGCGCTAGCGCAAAGGATTACGGCGGGGCGGCGCAGGGAGGCGGACAACGCCGGGCGATACACGCGTTCCGCACCGGCGAGAAACCAGTTCGGTTTTTCCCGCGTGTCGCCGGACAGAAGCAGGCTACAGAGTGCCGGTACCACGGTCAGGGAAAGGATCAGGGCACCGGTCAACGCCAAAACCACCGTGAACGCCATCGGCTGGAACATCTTACCCTCGATCCCGGTCAGGGTCAGGATCGGCAGATACGTCACCAGGATGATCATCTCGCCGAACTGGGTCGCCTGCCGGACCTCCCGGCAGGCGGCGGCGACCGTCCCCCGCCGTTCCACATCGGTCAGCGTACTTCCTTTCGCTTCGCGCGCTTCGGCAAGACGCCGTACGCAGTTTTCGACCATGATCACCGCGCCGTCCACGATCAGACCGAAATCAATCGCGCCCAGCGACAGCAGATTCGCTGAAACGCCGAATCGCTCCATGCCGATCACCGCGAACAGCATCGCGAGCGGGATCACGAGTGCGGCGATGATCGCCCCACGCAGGTTCCCCAGCAACAGGAGCAGGACGACGACAACCAGAATCCCACCCTCCAGAAGATTCGTCCGAACCGTGCGGATGGTTTTGTCCACCAGTTCGGTACGGTCATACACCGCCGTCAGTCGCACATCGGGCGGGAGCGATTTCTGTATCTCTCGTGCTCGTTCGTCTACCGCTGTGGCGACGGTGCGGGTATTCGCGCCCTTGCGCATCATCACGATGCCGAGCACCGTCTCTTTACCGTTGTGGGTCGCCGCGCCGCGCCGCAGGACGTTGCCGGTCTCGGTGACGGTCGCCACGTCGCGCAAAAGGACCGGCGTTCCGCGCTCGGCGGCGATCACAGTGTCGAGCAGGTCGTCGCGGTCGGCGACGACGCCGACGCCGCGCACCACGAGTTGTTCGGCACCACGAACGATGTATCCCCCGCCCGCGTTCGCGTTGCCCTCCTCGACCGCATCCACCACTTCCCGTACCGAAACGCCGCGAGAAAGCAGCCGCTTCGGGTCCACTTCGATCTGGAACTGGTTCTCGTACCCGCCCTGGCTGTTGATTTCCGCGACGCCCGGCACCGTGCGCAACGCCGGTTTGACGACGAAATCCTGCAACGTACGCAGTTCCGTCGTGTCCCGCTTGTCGGAGTCGAGCGTGTACTGATAAATCTCCCCCAAACCTGTGGAAACCGGCGCGAGTTCGGGGGCGGAAACGGTCGCGGGGAGTTCGTCGCGTAGCGAACCGAGGCGTTCGCTGATCTGCTGACGGGCGAAGTATAGGTTTGTCGCGTCCTCGAAAACCACCGTCACCTGCGACAATCCGTACTGCGACAGCGAACGCACTTCGACCACGTCCGGCAAGCCGCCAAGCGCGACCTCCACCGGGAAAGTGACCCGCCGTTCCACCTCGACCGGGGCAAGTCCGGGCGATTCGGTGTTGATCTGCACCTGATTATTCGTCACATCCGGCAGAGCGTCTATCGGCAGTCGCGCGAACGCGATCATCCCCCAGACAATCAGCGCGACGGCACCGGCGAGCACCAGAAACCGCTGTGTCAGCGAAAACTCCATTATTCGGGCGATCATGTGTGGCTCCTTTAGTGTCCGTGTCCGTCCGACAGTTCGTGTTTGCGGCTTTCGGAAAGTAGCGCGAACGCCCCCGCGATAACCACGGATTCGCCGGGCGTCAACCCGGCGCGAATCTCCACCGCCGCGCCGCGTTCGTCGCCGCGCGTGACGGTCCGCTTCTCGTATTCGTTCGGCTCCTCCCCGCCGACGAACACGACCGCCGTTTCGCCGTCCATCACGACGGCGGAAACGGGAACCGCGACGACACGGCGCGATTGCCCGACCGGTAGCGTCACCGTCGCGAACATTTCCGGGCGTAAGTCGCCGCCCCGGTTGGTGACACGGCAACGCACCGCGAGGGTGCGGGTCTTTTCATCGACGCGGGTCGCCAGACTTTCGACTCGCCCCCGGAACGAGTCGCCGGGGTACGCGGCGGCAGTCACCGTGACCGGCGCGCCGGGGCGGACGCGTCGGATGTCGCCCTCCGCGACGTTCGCCACCACGAGAACGCTGGACAGGTTTTCGATCTGGAGCAGGGGCGTACTGCGTTCGACGGTTTCGCCGACGGTCACGAATCGCGAAGTCACTACGCCATCGAACGGCGCGTAGAGCGTGATCTGGCTACTCTCGCCCTCGATATGCCCGCTTCCCTCCAACGCCTCCAGATTCGCGCGCACCCCGGCGAGGGCTTGCCGCGCCCCCGTCAGCGTCGCCCGCGCGGACAACTCCTCACGGTTCGCGCGGGCGACCACGCCCTGCGCGTCGCGAACTTCGGCGATCCCGGCTTGCAGGGCTTGCCGGTTACGCAAACCTTTCTTCGCTATCGATTCCTCGCGGGCGAGCACGACCCGCGCCGCGTTCAACCGCACCTGTGCCTGCCGGACCCGCGCCCGATCCTGCCGCACTTCCAGGCGGGCTTGCTCCTGCGCGTTCTGGCTGATGATCCCCTTCGCAAAAAGCCGCTCGGCACGGGCGAGTTGTGCCTCGTCCGTTTCCTGCTCCTGCGCGGCGATTAATCGGCTGGTTTCGGCTTCGGCGACGGCGACCGCCGCGTCCTGGAGCGGCGATTGTCCGAACGCTCCCGTGGCGGCGAGTTCGCGCTGTGTTTTCGCGGCGGCTTGTGCGTTGAGCAGGCGGGTACGGGATTGCGCGGCTTCCGCGCGGACCGTTTGCAACGACGCCGTCGCCTGCGAGACGGCGGCTTCGGCGTTGTGTTCGGCGGCGTGGGCTTGCGCGATCTCGTAACTGTCGAGCACGGCGACCGGCTGCCCGGTTTTCACGGAGTCGCCCGGCGAGACGGAAAGGCGCAACAGTTTCCCGGCGACCGGCGGCGTGACCTTAGCCACGCGCTCCGCGCTGACTTCTACCACGGCGGGAGCGGTCAACGACTCCCGGAGGTTCTGGTACGCCACCGGCGCGACGCGGACGCCGATTGCCGCCGCGCCTTCGGCGGACAGATGCAACGTGCCGGACTGTTCCTCGGTGCCATGTCCGTCGTCGCCGTGTTCGTCGCCGTGCGGTTCGGCTGGCGCGGCGACGATCGTACCCGGCGCGGGTACGCCGCGCCACTGCGTCATGCCCCAAGCCGTAAGCCCGACGCCGCCGATGAACGCCGCGATTGCGGTGGCAATCACGTTACGGTTCCCCGCGCGGGGCGGGGCGGAAATCAAAGAAAAGAAGATCACAATGCCTCCTGTGAATCGGAAAAGGGAACGATCCTCGGGAGCGGGGGCGGTTAAGCGGCTTCCGGAACGTTCGTAGCGGTAACGACGTGTGGCAGGAAGGCGGGCGGGGCGCGAAGCGAGATGACGGAAAGGAACGGCGCAAGCGGGGGCGCGCGAGTCCCGGCGAAAAGCGGGACGCGGTAGACGAACTCGATTACCGGGACCGGGGGCGGCGCGACCACGGGGAGCGCGACATAGACCGGGAGCGGGAGCGGCGACGGGGCGAGCGGAAGCGTGTTCGGGTCGGTGTCGGCGATCAGGACGGATTCACAGCCGCATTGTGCCGCGCAGAGGCGCGGGTTTTCCGACGCGGAATCCGCCGAAACACAGTTCGTGTCCTGACCGAACGGCGTTTCGCAACAGCAGGACAGGGCGGTTGTCGCGCAGACGCGCCCTTCACAGAACCACGCCACGCTGAGACGCGCGAACACGGTTGGCAGGAAAACAGCAACTGCCAACAGACTCGCCCACAGCGCGTAACGGGTTCGAGGTCGCACGCCTATATGGTACCGCTACCCGCCGATCAACGCCAACTTCAACACGGCGTCCGCGTCTTTGACCAGCGTGAACCGCAGGGCGTCGCGCACGTCGCCGGGCAACTCTTCGAGGTCTTTTTCGTTCTCGAACGGTAGCAACACCTCGGTGATGCCCGCCCGGTGCGCCGCGATGATCTTTTCCTTGATCCCGCCGACCGCCAGCACTTTCCCGCGTAGCGTGATCTCGCCGGTCATCGCGATCTCCTTGCGCACAGCACGCCCGGACACCGCCGACGCCAGCGCGGTCGCCATCGTGATCCCCGCCGACGGTCCGTCTTTGGGGACCGCCCCGGCGGGCACATGGACGTGAAACTCTTTCCCGACAATCGCGCCCGGTTCCAATCCGAGCGACCCGAGGCGGGAGCGCACGAAAGTCCACGCGGTTTGCGCCGACTCTTTCATCACGTCGCCGAGTTGCCCGGTCAGTTGCAGGCGCGGCTCCGCCGTCGCGGCGGCGGCAAGCGTGACCGCCACTTCGATGGTCACGGTGTCGCCTCCCGATTCCGTGTACACCAATCCCGTCACCGCGCCTGTCTCGTCGGCTTCTTCCGCGACGCCCCACGTATACCGCTTGCCGCCGAGATACCCGCCGAGCGAATCGGCAGTCACCGTGGAAATGTCGATCACTTCCTTCGCCGCGACTTTTCGGGCAACCTTGCGCGAAATGGCTCCGATCTCCCGCTCCAGGTTGCGTACCCCGGCTTCGCGGGTATACTCGCGGATCAGTTTGCGCAGGGCGTCCGACTCGAACCCGATCAGTTTCGTGTTCAAACCGTTGTCCCGGACTGCCTTCGGGACCAGGTAGTTTTCCGCGATAGCCAGTTTCTCCGCCTCGATATAGCCCGAAAACGAGATCACTTCCATCCGGTCGCGCAGGGCGTAGGGGATCGTGTCGGTCGTGTTCGCCGTGCAGACGAACAGCACGTCGCGTAGCGAGAACGGCACTTCGAGGTAATGATCGGCGAACGTGTCGTTCTGCTCCGGGTCCAACGCCTCTAACAGCGCGGAAGACGGGTCGCCGCGAAAATCCTGCCCGATCTTGTCGATCTCGTCTAAAAGGAACACCGGGTTGCGCACCCCGACCTGTTTCAAGCCCTGCACGATGCGCCCCGGGAGCGCGCCGATATAGGTACGCCGGTGCCCCCGGATCTCCGCTTCGTCGCGCATGCCGCCGAGCGACATCCGGTGGAACGAGCGACCCAGCGCGCGCGCGACCGACTTCCCGAGCGACGTTTTGCCGACCCCGGGGGGTCCGACGAAACACAGGATCGGCGACTTCGACTCCGTGCTTTCCTGCTCGGAGAGCAGTTTACGCACCGCGAGAAACTCCAGAATCCGCTCCTTGACTTTCGGCAAGCCGTAATGATCCTCGTTCAGAATCCGTTCGGCTTCGGCTAAGTCCAGTTTGTCCTCGCTCTGCTTGTCCCACGGCATCGCGACCAGCCAGTCGAGATAGTTGCGGATGACGCCGGACTCCGGGGACGCGCTCGGGGTGCGCCCGAACCGCTCCAACTCCTTCAGGGCGCGCTCCTTGATCGACTCCGGCATCCCCGCCGCCTCGATCTTTTCGCGCAGTTCTCCGGCTTCGCCGCCATCGGAAATGTCGGTCCCGTCTCCCAGTTCCTGACGGATCGCCTTCATCTGTTCGCGGAGAATAAACTCACGCTGGTGGTCGCCCATCTCTTTCTCGACCCGCGAGCGGATATTTTTCTGCACTTCGAGTATCTCGTTCTCCTTGCGCAGGATCACGGCGAGTTTGTTCAGTCGTTCGCGTGTGCCGAACGTTTCCAAGAGGTGTTGCTTGTCGGCGACCGAGATATTCAGGTACGGCACGATGGTATCGGTCAGTCGCGCGGGTTCGGCGACGTGTAACACTCCCGCCATGACCTCCGGCGGAATTTGCCGCCCCTCGTTGACCAGCCGCTCGAACTCGGTGACGATGCTGCGAACGGTGGCTTCCAGTTCGACGTTCTCGATCTCGGGAACCTGCGTTACCGGTTGGACCCGCACCATGAAGAAAGGGTCGGTCTGCAGGAACTGTTCGAGACGAACGCGCGGACCGCCTTCGAGCATCACGCGCACGGTGTCGTCCGGCAGGCGGAGCACCTGAAGCACGTCGGCAGAAATCCCGACCGCGTGAATATCGTCGGGTCCGGGGTCCTCGTTCTCCACGTCTTTTTGCGTCGCAAGGATGATCCGGCGCGGAACACCCGGCTCGCCGTCGAGCGCGGATTCGAGCGCGTTGAGCGACTTATCCCGCCCGATGAACAGCGAGAAGATCATGTGCGGGAAGTACACGGTGTCGCGCACCGGGATCATTGGCAAGACCTGGATCGCCCCCGCGCGGTCCCGATTGTTTTTGACCCGCCGCACCCGCCGCGCCGCGCCCGACGGTTTCGGGAGGGACACGTTCGCGTCGGCGACTGGCTCAGCGGCGTCCGGGGCGAGCAACTCGAAGGCGAGCGAGCGCGCCAACTCCTCTGGCGACACGTCGTTAAACAGGTCGTCGAGCGGATCAGCCGGAGTTTTCTCGGAGCGTTTGGGGGGCGAGGCAGTCTTTGACTTGGGCGAACGGGACGAGGGCATAGCGTGAAAAACGTTTCCTTTACAGCCGCTTATTGTATCGGAAACGGGCCGCACTGGCTACAGAAATCAGCCCCCCGGCGTGAAAAGCATCCAAAGGACCGCGAACACAGCGGCGATCCCGGACGTGAACCCGAACAGAAACAGGTACCCGCTCAACAAGAACCACCCCTTCACCAGCGTTTTCCCCCACCCCTGACCGTAAAACCGTTTGTACGCCAGCAGATTATAAATCGTCACGGCGGCGGTCAGAAGAATCCAGGTGATAGATAGGTCGAGCGTCATCCCGCTCTGCCCCAAACTCTGCGCCAGCACATCCGCCGTGCAGACGGTCCCGAATAACAAAAAGAAAAAGGCGTGGGTGTGCAGAAGAAAGATCAAGTGTTCGACATACAACCGACGTTGCCGAAAATAGATCAGCCGCATGAACGCGGCGAAGAGCGGCAACTGGATCAACAGCAAAAAGGGCAGACCGGTGGAAAACAGCGACTTCGCCGCGCCCGCCGGATCGCTACGGAACCGGATCAGACGCTCCTTAAACAAGTGGAGCAACGGCGCGTCGCGTTTCGCCGCCGGTTTCTCAACCTCGTTGTCCCGGTACTCGCTCACCGTAGGCGGCAGTTGGCTCCAGGCGATCTCCCTTCCGAAGAACTGGATCGGCGCGTTGCGGAACTCTTGCCACGCTTCCGGGAAACCTCTCTCTTTGTCGGTGTCGTTCGTCCCGATGACCACGCCGTCCGAGAAAAGGCGGACTCCCGCCGGTTTGTCGCGCTTTTTCGTCTGCGCGGCGATCTTCCGTGCGGCGGTATCCAACTTCGCATTGATCGTGTTTAATCGGTCGAACGGCACCAGCAAGCCGAACACCAGGAAAAACAGCGCGCTGACGGCGACATAGAGTTTGAACGGCGAAATGTAGGCGACGCGACGACCGCGCACATATTCGCCGGTCAGATAGCCGGGACGAAAAAGGAGCAGGCCAAGTGTGGCGAGCAGTTTTTTATCGACTTTAATAAACTCGTCCCAGCCCTCGCGCACCAGCCCGGCGAACGATACCGGGGTGACTTCGTTCTCCTGCCCACACTGCCCACAGAAGACGTTCTCGGGCGATACCGCTACTCCGCAGTTCAGGCAGTTTCGCGGTCGCGGCGTCGGCTCGACCTGTCTTCGTATCGCGTTGCGCATTTCGTTTCCTGTTCGTCCCCTCAGCGCACGGTTTGGTTACAGGGATTGTTTGCGGTGTCCGCGAACCGGTATACTGGCTAACCAGACCGCTCATGCCCAGAATCGCCATCGTCGGCTCGCCCGAACCGTTCGCCCGCCTCAACCGCGTCCCCATCCGAGAGATCGGGGAGCCGCTCGTCGATCTGCGCGACGCGTGCCCCGACATCGAATTCGCACCCGGATGCCTGCCGTACCTGCGCCGTACCGTCGCGGCGATGCTCAACCGGGCGCAGGACTCGCTTCCCCCCGGCTATCGGTTCCGCGCCGGGTCCGCACTGCGAACGCTGACCATGCAGGCGGAAATGTATTGGAAGAATTATCACAGGTTAGCCGGGGAAAAGCCGCATCTGCCACCGTCCGCGCTCCGCCGCATCACGAATAAATACTTCGCCGCCCCGGATTATCCTGCCCCACCGGGACACACGACCGGCGCGGCGGTGGATGTCGCGCTGATCCTGCCGGACGGCTTTACCGCCGACGTAACATCGCCGACCAAAGGCTGGGAGGCGGCGTACACCTGGTCGGATAAGATCGGTCCCGAAGCGCGGCACAACCGGATGATCATCATCGACGCGCTCGCCGGTGCCGGGTTCTCGAACTGTCGCGAGGAATGGTGGCACTGGAGTTACGGCGATTCGGCGTGGGCGGTGCGTGTCGGGGCGACCGTCGCGGTGTACGGACGTATCGAGCCTCCGGACGGGTTCACGTTCGTACCCGACGCGGAGAAGCCCGACGATACGACGGAGGAAACAGTGGTAGAAGCGGCGACGGCAACAGGGGCTGAAGCAGTTTAAGATTCCAGGCAACTCGCCGGATGCGTCCGGGTCGCGCGGCGGCGATGGCGGCGCACAACCCGGACGTTACAAATACGCCGCGACCGATTTCTGCAACGTCGCTACCGTTTGCTCACCGGTCAAGATCCTGACCAGTTTCCCCTTGCGATCAAAGATATAGGTGCGCGGGAGTGGGAAATCGGCGTCGGCGGGCAACTTCGGCTCGAACGCCTGCGGATAGCCGTCCGGGTCCAGTCCGCCTTTGTTGATATACGCGCCCGTCTTCTGTCCGTTCTTTTGCAGGAACGCCGAGACTTTAGCGTCGTCGCGCTTCGGTGTGTCGAACGATAGCGTGAGGAGAGCGACCCCGCGTTTGGCGTTGGTTTTCCCGAACTGAATCAGGGCGGGATACTCCTTGACGCAGGGACCGCACCACGTCGCCCACAGATTGACGACGACGACTTTGCCCTTGCGCGCCGCAACCTGTTTCTTCAGTCCGGCGGCATCCAGCGTCGGCACCGCAGCGGCAACGGGTGTGGACGCGGCGAAGGTTGTCGAAACCACCATCGCCGCCGCCGCCAGACCAGTCGCGAATCGAGTCGAGACAGTCACTGCTTACTCCGTCCCCTTTGTCAACGTTTCGAGACGCGCGAGTGAGTCCTGCGCGGCGGTCCCGACCTTCACGGCTTTGTCTATGTAGGCAATCGTACCGTCGGGCGCGATGTAGTAAGTCCAGCGGTTCGAGTAGGTCTTATCTTCCATCAGGGCGTCGTACTGTTTCGCGACCACGCCGCCCACGTCGGAGAGGAGGGTGTGTTTCAGACCGTCGCGTGTGCAGAATTCACGCTTGCTTTTGGTGTCCTGCGTTGAGATAGTATAGATGACGGCATTCTTCGGGGCAAACTCGGCGGCATGCTCCGTGTAGGAACGGTTTTGCATCGTGCAACCGCCTGTCATGTCAGCAGGGTAGAACGCGAGTACGACCCACTTGCCTTTCTGATCCGAAAGTTTGACCGGCTTATCATTCTGGTCGGGCAGGGTAAAGTCGGGGGCAGGTTTACCTATCATAGTTTTTTTTACTTCCTCAATGGCGGCAACCGCCGGGACGCTGTTTCCGGTTACAGCAACTGCGGCGGTAAGTGCGACGGCACCTATTGCGAGCAGGGAAACGAACATTGCAATCGATTTCTGGTTGTTGATCTTCTGTGGGTCGGGTTGGAACATAGCGGGTTGATTCCTTAACGGTTCTGGCGCGATCCGCCGCAGGTATTATACCCCGGTTCACTCCGGTTTCGTTTCCGGGATGCCGTATCGATGGCATACCGAATTGTCGCGCCTCATGCATATATTCGTGTTTCCATCAAAAACCCACCGGGATCCATTCCGAATATCAAATTATTTATGAACAGAGCCTCTTTCAAAAATAGGGATTGGAAAATTGAAGGCAATTGGCGTTCAGTATCGAAAAGGAGAATGTGAAAAACCAAAACGAATCGAACGCCAACGAACCCATTATATCAAACCAACTGGCTCCCTATTGGCAAGAATTGCACGAAAAGCTTCTTCCCCTTGTTCAGCAAG
>JAYULM010000098.1:0-17593 GCA_043763605.1 Armatimonadota bacterium
CTGGCTGTAGACGCTTCGCGTCAGGAAGTCGTTTGATTACCGCGCGAACGTGCCGCCCCCGGTGACGCGAAGCGTCTACAGCCGAAGGCTCCCAGCGGAACGCTTCAGCGTCCGATCACCGTCCGCACGAAATCCCCCCGCTGCGAATCAATCGCGGCGGCGGGATTTTTTTGTTAGCACCCTGTTTGTTCTCGGGAAAGGAACCCCTATCGTATGATCCGTTCGTTATTGTTCGGCGGTATTGCCGCCCTGTTCTGCCTCGCGGCGTTGCCCGGTCTCGCCTACTCCGCGTCGAAACTGTTCGATTTCAAAGACCCCAAAGAGATGAACGCCGTCTCGCTTTCCATCGACGCCCCGTGGGAACCCGTCGTCGGATACGCGGACGGTATTTCCGGCACGGCGCATTTCGACCCCGCGCGCCCGGAGGCGACCACTGGCAAGATCGTCGCCGACGTTTCCAGCGTCAAATTCTCGCACCCGGGCTACACTCAGACCGCGCGGTTCTACGCGCTGGAGGAGAAGAAATTTCCGCAGGTGGTATGCGAACTGAAAAAGATACAAACTATCAAGACCGTTCGCCCGGGCGTCTATACGGGGACGGTCGCCGTCGATTTCACGTGCCACGGCGTAACGAAAGCGATGGTCGTCCCGATCCGCGTTTCGCACTTGCCGGGGGTGGCGAAACAGCGGTACCCGGACTTCGACGGCGACCTGTTAGTCGTGCGCTGCGAGTTCGTAATCAAGCGGGCGGACTTTGGGATCGCGAAGGGCGTCCCGACCAACGAAGTCGCGGAGGAGGTCGGGGTTCGGGTCGCGATTGTCGGCACCGAGAAGAACCGCGCCGCCGTCGATGCGCCCCCGGCGAAGAAGGAGCCGGAGAAGGCGGCGGTGATGACACCCGCACCGTCGAATATCCCGGTCACTCTGGACGGTAAAACCTACTCGCTCGCCGAAAGGATGGCGTTTCACAAAGTGCCCGGCGTCAGTGTCGCCGTGATCAAAAACTTCGGGGTCGCGTGGGTCGGGCATTACGGCGAGGCGGCTAAGGGCAAGCCTATCGGAGAGGAAACTCGCTATATGGCGGGCGCGATGGGGCAAGTCCTGGTCGCCGCCGCGACCCTGAAGGCGTCCGAGAACGGTGAGATCGCGCTCGACGCCCCGATAGACAGCCTGCTCCGTTCGTGGAAGGTTCCGCCGAGTCCCCTGCTCGACCCGGCGCGCCTGATCACGGTACGTGACCTGCTGATGCATCGGAGCGGATTTACCAACAACAAGTACATGGGATACGTACCGGGCGCGGTAATACCCGGTATCACCGACGTGCTGACCGGCGCGAAACCCGCGCAAACGCCGCCGACCGTGGTTACCGCCGCGCCGGGGAGCGAGTACCATCTGGCGATGGAAAACTACGCCGTGCTCCAGCAGATCGCCGTGGATCAGTCCGCACGACCGTTCGACGACGTGATGCGCGAACTGGTATTCGCGCCGCTCGGGATGAAGCACAGCACGTTTCTAATCCCTCCGCGCGAGTTCGTCGCCGTCGGGCATGCCGAGTCGGGCGAACCGCTTCCGGGCGGTTGGCGCGTGTACCCCGAATCGGCGGCGTCCGGGCTGTGGACGACGGCGTCGGATTTCGCGGGCGGGCTTGCCGAACTGTTACGCAATATCGCCGGGAAAGGCGGGACGTACCTGAAACCGGAGACGGCGCGACTGCTCGTCGCGCCGATCCCGGAAAGCAAAAAATCCCGACAGTCTATCGGATTCGGGATCGACACGCGGCAGGGATTCCCGTACCTTTATCGGGGCGGAAATACCGAGGGGTACTTCTGCCACCTGGATGCCGACCCGGAGCGGGGCAACGCGGTGATCGTCTTTACGAACGGCAACCTGTGCTGGCGGCTGACCAACGAGATCCGCGACAGCGTCGCGCGTTCCGAGGGCTTTCGCGGGTACGGTAGCGAGGGAACGCCGTAGCCAGTTTACACGATAAAGGGGAGGGGGAAATGGGATGAGCGTACAAGGATTCTTCGGGTTTCTGGTGCGGTGTATGTGATCACGCCGAACGCCCTGCACCGCGAGCATACCGAATCCGCCGCAAAAGCCGGGAAGCACGTGCTCTGCGAGAAGCCGATGGCTACGAACTCGAAGGACGCTGAGGCGATGATCAAAGCCTGCGCGGACGCGAAGAAACTGCTGATGATCGGCTGCCGCGCCCAGTACGAGCCGTACAATCTGCGCGCCATCGAAATGTGCCGCACCGGGAAGTTGGGGCGGATCGTGTCGGTGACTTCGGATCACGGGCGCACGGCGAACCCCGCCGAAAAGCGCGACCGGTGGCACCTGAAAAAGGCACTGTCCGGGGGCGGTTCGCTCCCCAACATCGGCATCTACTCGCTTTGCCGGAAAAGAACCAGTTCGCGTTTCAACTGGATCATTTCGCGGAGTGTGTTTGCACCAGCAAGCCCCCCTAAGACTCCCGGCGAGGAAGGCTTACATGACGTTCGCTACATCGAGGCGATCTGCCGCGCCGTGAAGGAAGGAATACCGGTCAAGTCTTAACTTTTGACTCGTTCGCGGGATGAAGCGTGACATCAAAAACGACCTAATTTAAAGAGTAGCGGGTTCGGCGACTATATTTTGTAACCGACAGATTCCAGATACTGCCGCGCCATTGTACGTGTGGGGCCATCTTTGCCGTTCGCGTAAGGAAGTGCATCTTGGACGAGGCTATCGTCCTTGACACTCTTCATTATCATAAGTACGAAGAATTTGATCAAATCCTGCGGGGTATCCGGTTGCCGAAAGGCATCATGCATGGTGGCGACGACCACCCGTTTTTGCGGGTCCGACATATCAACACTGGAGAGTATTCCGGCGATTGTCCCGAAGTGGGCGGCTTGTTTCGTATTATCCCTCCCTCTCTCCAGGGCACCTTTCTTCAGTAAAGCCATGACAATCTCGAAGTCGCCCTCGGAAATCGCTTTTCGATCTCCGTCATACTTATGTATCAAGCCTTCGACAGCGTACCAATCCTGCTTTGTCATGATGCCAGCCGCTTCATTCCTGGTCGCTCTTCCCTCCGTGTCTCCCATTCGTCTTCCTCCTATCAGTACACCTAGGCAGACGGCAATCAGCAAGGCGGTACCAATGAGCACGATCTTCCCATTTTTTTTCATGGTCGTTTTTTCCCTATGAACGAGGGCGTCAAATGAACGCCCTTGTTCACACAATCCGAGTCGCGTTACATGGTACGCAGGTAACAGCGCACAAGTCAACCGGCAACGCAACTTGCGTACATCTCAGTCCCGTAAGGTCCCGAGTTGTAGAGCACATCCCTCGTCGACGCAAAGAGGGCAACCGATAGGCAATACGGAAACGCGGCAGGTAAATCCAACCGTGCTGTAGCCAATGGTGCTACCCAATGCGAAGTATATAATGGTCCTATAAATTCGGACAGTGAAATGGGCTATCTTAAGAAAGTGGATAGTCATAATGAGAAAACAACACAGCCCGTCTTTCAAAACCCAAGTCGTGATCGCCGCGCTCCGCGAGACGAAAACGCTCACCCGGATCGCTGCCGAAAACGAGATTCAGGCGAAACTGCTACGCAGTTTGCGCGATCCGACCCTCGTTACCAAATGGAGAACTGAGGCAGTCAGTGGCTTGCTCGATGTGTTCGAACGCGGAGCCAAACGCGAGGAAAACGCGGCGGCGCAAGAAAAGAAGGTCGCGGAGCTTTATGAGCAGATCGGACGGTTGACCACGCAAGTCAACTGGCTGAAAAAAAAATCTGGTCTCGAACCTGACGCGCAGTGAACGGGTCGCTCTGCTCGATTGGCAACCCGAGGGAGATATACCGATCTCGTGGCAGGCGGATCTGCTTTCGCTGAGTCGTGGGCATCTTTATTATCAACCGATGCCCCCCAAAGATCAGGAAGTAAAGATCAAACATCATCTGGACAGATTGTATACCGAGTTTCCTTTTCTGGGGTCGCGTAAGATTGTTACTTTACTCGCCGCCGAAGGTATTTCGGTGGGCAGGCACACGTAGCGAAATGGCTCCGCCATTTGCGCGAATCCGACGTTATCGGTCGGAAATGGGGTTAGAGACGCTTTATCCGAAGCCCAATCTGTCTAAACCTACAAATAGCCCCGACCATAAGGTCTATCCCTATTTGCTAAGGGGGTTAGTCATAGATCGCCCCAATCAGGTTTGGGGAGTAGACATAACCTATATTCGTATGACTGGTGGCTGGATGTATCTGGTTTGCAAGTGTGCAAACGCGGTAGCGTTCCTGGACTGGTATTCTCGCTATGTGGTTACCTGGGAGTTGTCCGACACTTTGGACGCGCAAAGTTGCTTCAGGCAACTTTCGCAAGATGCCGTTCGTCACTGATTGCTGTCAGGTCGCCCTGACCCGCGCCGTGCCTGAGATAGTCAATTCGGATCGCGATTGCGACAGCGATCAAGGGAGTCATTTTACAAGCGAACGTTTTACGGGTCGTCTTCTGGAAGCGGGAGTCCGCGTTTCCATGGATGGCCGCCGTCGCTACGTGGATAATATTTTCACGGAGCGTCTCTGGCGTTCGGTGAAATACGAGGAAGTTTATCTCACGGAATATTCTTGTCCGCGAGAGGTGCGTCAGGGATTGAGTCGCTACTTATCGTTCTATAATGAGCGACGCCCGCACCAGGCGTTAGGTAACGTTACGCCTGCTCAAATCTACGAAGGGAACCGCCCATAGAGGGCAGAAGTATTTCTTAAAAATGGCTCGTCCACTGTCTTGACAAATGGGACCACCATACAGAAGGTGGGTCAAAATCGGCGGGGCGATTACCGAGGTCAGGAGCGACATCGCGACGATCAGGGCGTAGAGGGTCTCGTCGAATATTCCCGCGCTTCTGACGAGACTCGCGACGATGCCCCCGACTTCGCCGCGCTCCCGGAAAAGTTCGGCATATGGGAACGGCAATGCAGGATACCGGCGTAAGGGAGTGGTATTAACGAATGGGGCGAAAAATCCAAAAATCGCCGCCCCGTTTCAATCGTAAACCGGAAGGAAGTTTGACCCTAAAGTGAAGTTATTAAACGTCGTCGCCGCATCTGCGGCGCTCTCGGCGGCGACGATGGTCTTTGCCGTCTCGTCCGCCTTTGCCCAATTACCGACCTCGCAAGCCGAAGCCGAGAAACAACTCGGCATCACCGCCGCGCAGAAAACGAAGATGAAGACCATCGAGGGCAAGTACAAGCCGCAGTCCGCCGCCCTCGACAAGAAGTATCGCCCGAAGATGGAAGCCCTGAAGAAGCAGATGGAAGCCCTGCAACGGCAGTATCAAGCCGAGGCGACCCCGGTTGTCACCAAGATGCAGAAAGAGATGGAAGCTGTCTTCACGCCCGCGCAACGCGCGAAAATGAACACCTGGAAGCAACAAGCCATGCAACAACAGCAAGGCATGGGTGGAATGGGCGGCGCGATGGGCGGCGGCGGCAGACCGTAAGCCGTCGCATTTGAACAGCCGGGGGACCGCCTCTTCTGTCCCCCCGAACGCACTATCAGGTCCGGGATGCTACTTGCGTCGCGGACCTTTTGGCGGGTCTGCCAACCCCCGGGGCTGTTGCGTTGTCCCAAAAATTCGCTCTCACGGCTCCCCGTCACCTCGCGCTGTAGCAATAGGTGTGCGTCCGCGCGTAGAAACTCAGTCGCCTTTCGCCCCCGTCCGGATCACGCTCATACCATGCGCAGGCGATTCCGGGTTCAGGCATCACGGAGTTTCCCACGTCGGGGCACGGGTACGTATACGAACCGACGTTTCTTTTCCAGATCGCCTGGAACGCCTCAGCGTCAAGCCCGTCCGCGTTCCCGCCCGGAAGCCGGAAAACGATCTCCATCTTATCCATATCGCTCTCGAATCGCACCACCCGCGCCTCGGACGGGAGCGACATGTGCAAGCGGGCGCGCCAATCGAGCGGCAGGTGGTTTTCCAGTATTGCCAGCAAAACAAGAGTAAGGGCGATGCCGACCGGAGTAAGCCCGACACCGACCAGCAAGCGGGATTTCTTGAGTCGTCCTATCGCGGCGACAATAATACCTGCGCCACATATTACCAGTGCCATCAGCACAACGACCGCCACACCCATATAAGGCATAAACGTTCTCCTTCAACGCATCCACTACGACAGTCGGGCGACCGGGTAGCCCCGCTCCTCCAGACGCTCGGTCAGATCCGCGATATGCTTTTCGTCGCGGACCTCGACCAGCAGATCCACGCCAGCCCGACCGTACGGCACCGTCGCCGAAAGCCGGTTGTGGATCACTTCGATCACGTTCCCACCGCCGGTCGCGACTTCCGTCAAGAGCGACGCCAGTCCGCCCGGTTTGTCGCCGCACGCCGACACGAACCGGAAGTAGCGATTGGTGCGGATCAAGCCGCGTTCGATCAGGTCGGACAGGAGCCGCAGATCCAGATTCCCGCCGCACAGAAGGCAGACGGTTTTCCCCTGCGCGAGGTGCGGTTGCGACAGGAGGGCGGCGAGGCTCGCCGCGCCGCTCGGCTCGACCAGATTTTTCGTGCGGGAAAGCAGGAGCAGGATCGCCTCGGCGATGGACGTATCCGCGACCGTCACCACGGCGTCCGCGTAATGCTGAATATACTCCCACGTGCGCGGCGACGGCGACTTGACCGCGATGCCGTCGGCGAGTGTATCCACCGGTTCGATGCGCGGCACGAGACGACCCGCCGCGAACGAGCGCGCCGCCGCGTCCGCGCCCTCGGCTTGTACGCCGATGATACGAATTTTCGGGTTGGTTTCCTTGAGCGCGGTCGCGACCCCCGCGAACAATCCGCCGCCGCCGATGGGCAGGAGCACCGTGTCCACGTCCGGCGCGTCGGCAAGCAGTTCGAGACCGAGCGACCCCTGCCCGGTGATCACCGCGTCGTCGTCGAACGCCGGGATGAACGTCGCCCCGGTTTCGGCGGCATACAAACGCGCCGCCGCGTCGGCGTCGGCGAACTCTGCGCCGTCGAGCCGCACTATCGCGCCGTAGCCTTCCATCGCGGCTATCTTGGCGATACTCGCGGTGCGCGGCACGAACACGGTCGCGGACACGCCCGCGTCGCGCGCCGCCCGCGCGACCCCCTGCCCGTGGTTGCCCGCCGACGCCGACACGACGCCGCGCGCCTTTTCGCCGTCGGTCAGCGACGCCACTTTCCAGGTCGCGCCCCGGATCTTGAACGCCCCGGTGCGCTGCTGGTTTTCCATCTTCAGGCGCAGCGACGCGCCGAACGCGTCGCAGTTCGCCCGTTCGCACACGCCGCCGGACTCGATCAGGGGCGTATGCTTGACACGGGCGCGCAGGAACGGGTACGCCGCCTGCACGTCCGGCAGAAATACCGCGCGGGGAAAATCGCTCATGGAGACTATTTAACCGTCCGGACGCCGCCGCCGCCAAGTGACGACCCACTCGATGTACTTTTGGCGTTTAGTGCGTTCGGGATTTCAGGCGTGATAGATGATGTAGTCCTCGTTCCCCGGCGTGGTGACAAGAAAGTTGTGTCCGGGACCGATAGTGTTTCAGATCGTCCGATACCAGCAGAGGGATTACCCGTTCCGAAAAAGGTCGGTGCCGTCCGCCTCCACGACGCCCGTGCCGACCGCATAATACCGCCCGTTCGCCGCCCACACGAACGGGTCGGCGAAGTACCCGTCATAAACCGGCTCTATTCTGGTCATTTGATCCTTTTACCGAACCGCGCGTCAGTGGACCATCATTATATTGAACGCCGCCGCGACACCCGCGACCACCATCAGTGCGTCACTATGCCAGCGCGTCGCCGTCCGGCGGCGTTGCGTCGCCGCCAGAACGAGCGCGGTGACACCGAGGAGAAAGCCGTATCCCATCACTTCCCCGCTCGCCGCGCACGGCGTTCGCGTTTGAAACCAGCCCAACCCGAAACTGACCGCGCTCAGGTACGCCGACATCCGGAGCGGCGACACGCCACCGAGCCACGGCGGGGATGTACCATCCTCCGGTGGAAGCCTTCGGCTTGCGTTCCCTGCGGGAACAGAAACGTTCAACGGGGCCGCCGGACGAAACCAGCAAGCCCCGTTTCCGAAGGAAACCCAAGCCGAAGGCTTCCACCGGAGGATGGTACATCCCCGCCACGGTTCGACACCGGATTCCGCCTTCGGAGCGGTTGAACATCAAGCATTCCGTGCGTACGCCTCGCACAATTGATCACTAGACAACGAAAGGCTTTCGAGTACGTTTCCTTCCCGATTTAGCACGATTTGTCCCAGACGCCGTTTCGTGTCCCAGCGGACAACCGGCATTTCCCATCCCGCCGCGACCACGTAAGCCGTTCCTAATTCTGCCCCCTGCGGATAGAACCGCGCGCACCAGCGGAGCGCGATCCGTTCGGCGGCGTGTCGGCGCAGGGCGTTCTGGATCGTCGCGTCGCGCAGGAGTTGCGCGGCGGTTTCGTGCGCGGCGGCGTCCGATGGCGCGTCGTCGCCGGTTAGCAGTTCCGCGAGGTGCGAAACGAACTGCGACTCGTGCCCTTCCAGCCATGCGCCGATGGTGTCTTTCCAGCGGGCGGGGCGTCGAAACTGCGAAATCGCCGTCTACGCGCGCCACCAGTGCATCGGCGAGGACTTGGAAGCGCGCCTCGGTTCGCGGCGGGCGCACATACTTTTCCAGTCCCCGCAGATCGTACTCGCCAGACGCCGCCGCTTCGGGCGAAACAACGGGCGTCCGGATCGGTGTTAGTATTGTCATCGTGGGTTATCCTCCGGTCGCCGCCGACATCGCGTGCGGGCTGTTCGAGAAGAACTTCTGCAGGGCGGGCCAGACGTCGTCCTTGTCGTTGATCTTACACAGCACCATCCGCTTGTCGTTCTTGAACGCGTCCTCATACGCCTGACCGAGCGGGGCGAACCCGAACGACGAGTGCCACGAATCGTTGCCGATCTCGCCGTAGCCGATCAGGTTGGCGAACTTGAGCATCCGGCGCACCAGTTCGACGCACTCCTGATCGCCCCAGTTGTAGCCGTCGGAAAACAGGAACGGGTAGATGTTCCACTCGCGCGGGTTGTACCGCTTGCCAATGATGTCGATTGCCAGCGAGTACGCCGACGACATGCGCGTCCCGCCCGACTCGCCGAGCGAGAAGAACGCGTTCTCCGTCACCTCTTTCGCCTCGGTGTGGCAGGTGATGAACACGATCTCGCAGGAGTTGTACTTGGTCCGCAGGAAGCGGAGCATCCAGAAGTAGAACGAGCGGCAGATGTACGCCTCGAACTCGCCCATCGACCCGGAAACGTCGCGCATGGCGAAGATCACTGCGTTGCGCTGCGGCTCGGTGACCATCTCCCACGACTTGAACCGCTTGTCGTCCTCGGTGATGATCAGTTTGCCGGAGCCGTCGCCGCCGTCGCGCGCCTGGCGGCGCATCGCCTGCAGGATCGTGCGCTTGCGGTCGAGGTTACCGGCGAGACCGCGCTTCGTAATCGTGTTGAAGTCCATGATCTCGCTGGGCACCTGTTTCGCGCCCTTGTCGAGCATGTTCGGCAGGTGCAGGTCGGCGAAGACCATCTCGGCTAATTCGTCGATGGTGAACTCGGCTTCATAGAAATCCACGCCGGGCTGTTGCCCCGCTTCCTTGCCGGAGCCTTCGCCCTCGCCCGGTAGCGGTGCCCGACCGATCACGTCGCCCTGCCGGGTGCCGCCCTGCCCCTGTCCGACGCGCTTCTGGTCGTTCGGATCGAAGCGGATGCGCGGCAACTCCAAGCCGCGCACGGGCACTTTGACGATCTTGTTTTTGTCGGCGGTGATGATGTCCTCGTTAGCGACGACATCCCCGAGCGACTTTTTCAGAATCTCGCGCACCTTTTCGTTGTGGCGGGCGCGGTCCCGCTCCGCACGGCGGTGCAGGTCCCACGCATCGGTAGAAAGCGAATAGGAATCCGACAAAGTTGATTACTCCTTACAAGTGTGCTCTCCGAGTGGCAAACGTTTGATCATTGATTATAAGACGGGTCCGGCGGGCGCGATGTTTCCCGTAACGGGCAAAGCGTCCGGCGAAATGGCGATAGCGATTTATTCCGGGGGCAGAAGCAGGTCGGAAACCGCGATGCTGATACCAGGCGCGGCGAGCGGCGAAACCGCATCCGCTTCACGAGACGATACTACGCTAAAGTAACCGTTTTCGCCGGGTTCCCGGTGGACGACCAATTCACGTGTGACAGTGTCTACTACCCAATACTCCGACACTCCGGCTTGCGCGTATATCAATGATTTGAAGTCGAGCAGAAAGCCGTGTGTCGTTTCTGCCACTTCGCCGACCAGCAACGCGTCCTCGGGCGCGGGATGGTCGGTCGTGTAGTGTCGCCAGGAGTGCCGCGTCACCAATGCTTCCGGTTCCAGTTCGGTGTCGTCCGACACGCGTAGCACGCCCCGCGTCCGGGTACAGCGGTCCCCGAAAACGTCGCACAATCGTTCCGTTAGCCACCCGACCGCGTGGTAGTATCGCGGCGACGGTCGCTCGGCGATCTGAACGATCTGCCCGCGCACCAACTCCATTCGTGCCCCTTCGTACAGAATCCCGGCTTCCATCGCGGCGTAATACAGGTCCACCGTCCATCGCACCGGCGCGACGCCGCCCGAATTCGCCCACGTTTCGGCTGGCGGCGACCACCCCATCATGCCAATCGGCGTTATCTCTTTCCGCATGTTCCGGCACCCTCCCAAAATCGTCTACGCCCTCGCAACGGCAACAATGCAGCAAACATACGCCCCGCCCGGCGCGTCCACCGTCACCCGGTCGCCGACGGAGCGACCGCGCACCGCACGTTCCACCGGCGTATTGCCATCGGTCAAAACACAGTCGAACCGTCTGTCGTCGGATTCGTCCCGGAGCGAAACGCAATGCCCTACACAAATTTCGCCGCGTTCCGCCATTAACGCGAGCATCTCGCCGTCGTAAACTCCGGGACGGTCGCGGTCGAACAAAGCGTCGTGGTGCTTCTTCCACACGGAGTGCGCCCGCTTCTCCTCGCCCTCGACGATGCGGAGCAGTTTCTGCAACCCCGCCACCTGCACTGCCAACCGGTCGCAATCCCCGCGCAACATTGCCACCTCGCCACGAAACGCCGATTCCAGCCCCTCTGCCCCCGTAACCGCTTGCGTGATCCGTGCCTCTATCGCGTCGCGCCCGCGCTTCGCCTGCTCGTAGCACGTCGTCGCGCCGACGAGCCGTTCGTGCAACTCCCGTCGCTTCGCGCCCGCCGCCTCCCATTTTTGGCGGGCATCCTGCTCCGCCTCCCACATTCGCGCCGCGTCCATCCCGTTCGCCCTCCCCTATTAACAGAATAATCGTGCGGAGCGGGTGAAAGCGGAAAATTTCCGTCACACCATTTCATCGTGGCGCTGCGTTATCGTAACCGCGCCGCCGTCGATCATCCGGTTATTTCTCGCAGCGGAGTTCGCGGCGTCCACCGCCCGCCGACCTTCGCCGCCGCCGGGAAGCCGATCCGATTCACCATCAACCCTTCGGGCGAGGAATATACGGCCATACGGAGCGATGCCCTCTCCATCGTCGGCGTCTATTTCGTACTGCCCGGTTTCCTACCCCGGAACGGTTCACGACGCGCTAACTCGTACTACCGCTCCCGTTACTCGGTTTCTCCCGGGCTGACCGCACCGTTTGCTGTTGCCGAAGCCGGTTTCGTAAATGGTGTTCACTGTTTTGTCAATCTCCTATGTCCAAAGGCGCGTTTGGAAGTCGTGCGAGTGTTACCTCCCCACCATCTACGGTTTCCACGGTCAACTGCAAACCATACAGAAGGCTCATTCCGATCAGCGGCGGATTATCGGTGGCGCAGATGACAATACCCCGTCCTTCGCCAGCGAACTCTACCGCGCCGAGAAAGGTATCGAACTCTACGGTCAGACCGCCAAAAACTGATGTTTCTTCACGGTCGAAATAATCCAGTTTCAACAACGATACGGTATCGGGCGGCAGTGACAAGAACCCATCGAAGCCAGTGTCAATGATAGCATCCAGTCCGATGTCGTCCGCGCCGCTACGCCCGCGTATGGTGATGAAAACCGTGGCTGTTCGGTCATACTGCACCTCGCCCCGTGTCATGGTTTACCGCCGACCGTCCGTGCTCCGTAGGCGTTTATTGCGGTTCGGAATCCGATCCGTGCCCCGTACCGGTTATGTCCGCCGGGATTTTGCGCGACGATTTGAACGCCGCACCGATAGTGGTCGGCATCTAACACGAAAACCCCGGTATCGAGGTCGATTGAAAGATGCTTGCCGTAGTCGGCGTCGGTCAGGGTCGGCGCGACGTGTGTTTCGTAAAAGGCTTTGGCACGTTGCGCGAGTTCGCTGGTGCCGAAGCCCGTGTCGTGTATGGTGTTCATGGTGCCATTACCTTTCGTAGAATCGCTGCCATATATGAGGAGTTACGGTCGGACGGATACTCACGCATGATACGGGACGGGCGCAGATCGGTTGTTGCCCACTCCTGTCCGGCTATGTGTTCCAACATTTCTCGCGTGACCCAGCGACGCGTCCCCGTGCCTTCGTCGGGTACGAAGTAAACGTTTCCGTCGGCGACTTCCGTTATGGTGAACCCTTTTTTCCGAATCAGCGTTTCCATCTTTTGACCGATCAGTAACCTTGTTTTTGACCAAATCTCGCTCATGTTTCCTCCACAACATATAATCGTCGCCGCCCCGCCGAAACGGAAGCGGCGACGACTATTATTTTACCCGCAGTTTACTCGCTACCAGTTCAGTAGGGTGCCAACGTACTTTAGCAGTTCGTTCGCGGAGATCGCGAACAGTCATAGCGTTTCCTTCGCCGTCGTGCAAAACGTTGACCAGTTGCGGGACGCGGTACGAAACCCGATTCGTGCCCCGTATCGGGTTCGTGCTTCCGGTCGTTTCTGCAACGCGCGGTGTGATGCGGCGTAGTTATCGGCGTCTATCTCGTAGTCGCCAGTTTCCGTGTCGATAACAAGATAATTGCCAACGTCGGCGTCGGTAAGCGTCAGCGCGACGACGGTTGTGAAAAGGTGCTCGGCTCTGCGCCTCATATCGCTGTCGCCGAAGCCGGTGTCGTGAATTGTGTTCATCGTTGCCTTACCCCGCAATTGATTCATCGGGTCGGTGTGTCAGTTCCACTACCCCGTCAGAAATGATGTCTATGGATAGGTGAAATCTGTGTAGTAACGCCATGCCGATAAGCGGCGGGTTGTCGGCGGCAACGCAAGGAACATACTGCTCGATGCCCCCGAAGACGATTATCGAATCGTGAACATCCAGCAATGAAACGGCACCGCCGAAAGCCATGGACTTTTGCCTGTCTAGAAACGGTAATGCCAGTTCCGCAACGGTGTTCGGTGGCAATGATAAATACCCATCGAAGCCGGTGTCAATGATCGCTCGAACCGTTTGGTCGGGGCATCTTTCCGAGCCTCGAATAAGTATTTCTACCTCGGCTTCCAGAAAAGCGTTCACGAGACCGCGTATCGTCATGGAGTGCGTCCTGTGCGCCGCGTTCCACACGCCGATATAGCCGTGCGAAAACCGATCCGAACGCCGAACCGTGTACGTGCCCCCGGTCGCCTGTCGTAAGCACGGCGCGATGCCTGATATTGATCGGTGTCGATTACATAATCGCCGGTTTCGGTGTCTATCACCAGGTATTTTCCGATGTCTGACTGCGTGAGTGTCGGGGCGATCTTCGCATCGAAAATCGCCTTCGCGCCGCGCTCCAGGTCGGTATCGCCGAAGCCGGTGTCGTGGATTGTGTTCATCGTTGCCTTACCCCGCCTCTCCTATTGGTTCATGCGGGAGCCGCGTGATTATCAACTCACCGCCGTCCACTGTTTCCATCGTCATCTGTAACCCGTAGAGTAAACTCATTCCGATCAGTGGGGGGTTATCTGCGGCGAACGCGACCACGCCCCGCCCCTCTCCCGCGAACTCGACCGCTGCCAGATAGATGTCGAACATCACGATCTCGCCACCGAACACGGCGGATTTACGTCGCCCGACAAAATCAAGATTCAGCTGTTCAACCAGATTCGTCGGCAATGAAAGAAAGCCGTCGAAACCTGTATCCACGATGGCGTCGACCGTCAAATCTTTCGCACCCCGCGCCCCCGAATAGTCAGGGAAACGGTCGCCGTGCGGTCGTACTGTACCTCGCCGCGTGTCATCGAGACGGAACCACACCCGCCGAACTACGGTAACTCTTGGTCGCGGTTCGGTATCCGACGCGTACACAGTAACGGTTTCGCCCACCGGGGTTTTGCCCGACGGCTTGAACCGCCGCCCGGTAGTCATCCGAATCCAGCACGAAGTACCGCGTGTCCGTATCGATGATGAGATATTTGCCGATGTCGCTGTCTGTTAACGTCGGCGCGATTTGCGTATCAAAAATCGCTTTCGCGTCCCGTTCCAGGTCGGTATCACCGAAGCCGGTGTCGTGAATTGTGTTCATTTTGTTCTTCTCCGTCCGGCGTAATGCTCATGTGCTTTATTGACCTGCTCCACCCAATACGCCATTTTAGTTTCCTCGTCCAAGTCAGGTAAAATATCAAGGCTCTTTAGCCAACTGAGCCAGTTATCACTGGGTTTGTACTCGGTTTTGTC
This sequence comes from Armatimonadota bacterium, assembly GCA_043763605.1. Lineage (GTDB taxonomy): Bacteria > Armatimonadota > Armatimonadia > Armatimonadales > Armatimonadaceae > JACMIU01. The sequence goes on from JAYULM010000098.1 coordinate 14,671, forward strand.
AACCACTAACGCGTTATACATAAAGCCGTAGCGACTGTAGGATTTGCTAGAGGCACAAGCCAGAAAATCACCGATAATCGCTCGGTCTAATCCTGTCCATTCGTGAGTTTGTATGAAGTACGGCTTGCCCTCGTTGATTTTCGGCAATTGGAAACCAATGTTTCGCACGAAATTAAAATATGTAATCATCTTTCGTAACCGTCCTACTTCGGCGATACGTTGTTGAATAGCAGCCAACGCAACAGGATCGGCGTCGCCATATCGGTAGCGAAACGAAGCCAATTTTGTTGCTACAGCATCCATAATATGCCCCTCCGAATAACATAATCGTCGCCGTTCCGCCGAAACGGAAGCGACGACGACTATTATTTTACCAGAAGTTTGCTCGCTATCGGTTCAGGAGCGTCCCGACGTACTTGAGCAACTCGTTCGCCGAGATCGGGTTGTAGCCGTGCTCGTTGCAGAGCCGTTCGACGACCTCGTTGATGCGCTTTAACTGGTCGGCGTCCGGGGTCTTCGTGGACGTGGTGATCTTCACGATGTCCTTCAGGTCGGCGAACAGTTTCTTTTCCAATGCCTCTTTCAGCCGTTCGTCGGAGCCGACGCCGAACGAGCCGCCGCGCCGGGAGACGGACGCCACCGAGCGCATGATCCCCTCGCGGAACTCGCGCTTGGCGTTCTCCGAGATGCCGATCTGCTCCTCGATGGAGCGCATCAGCCGCTCGTCCGGGTCCACGTCGTCCGAGGTGATCGGGTCTTTGACCTTCGTGCGGTTGCAGAACGCGTCCACGTTGTCCAGGTAGTTGTCCAGGAGGGTTTTCGCCGATTGCTCGTAGGAGTAGACGAACGCGCGCTGTACTTCCTTTTTGGCGATCTCGTCGTAGTCCTTGCGGGTTTCGTCGAGGAAGCCGAGGTAGCGGCGGTACTCCTCCTCGCTGGTGGAGATGTCCTGCAAGCCGTCGCGCATCGCGCGGAGCACGTCGATGGGCGTGATGCACGACTTGTTGCCGCGTACGAGAGCCGACGACAGCCGGTTCATCACGAAGCGCGGGGAAACGCCGTGCATGCCTTCGTCCTGATGCTCCTCGGTCAGTTCGCGCAGGTGCTTCTGGTCCCAGTCGCCGACCTGTTTCTCGCCGTCGTAGAGTTTGAGTTTCGCCATCAGGGTCAATCCCTGCTTTTTCGACGGCTTGAGGCGGGTCAGGAGGGCGAACATCGCGGCGACGCGCAGGGTGTACGGCGCGATATGGACGCTCATCAGGTCCACGCGGTCGTCGGATAACTGCGACTGCCCGATCAGTTTTTCGTAGATGCGGATCTCCTGCGACAGCCGGAGGTTGTACGGGACCTTGACCACGAAGATGCGGTCGATCATCGCCTCGTTCTCTTTGTTGCCGAAATACGAGTTGTATTCGTACTCGTTCGTGTGCGCGAGGACGACGAGGTCGGCGTAGATCAAAGCGAAGCGCGACGCCTTGATGGTTTGCTCCCCCGCAACCGTATTCAGTTCGTACAGGAACCGCTTCTCGGCTTTGAGCATCTCGATGAACTCGATCACGCCCCGGTTGGCGATGTTGAGTTCGCCGTCGAAGTTGTACACGCGCGGGTCGGACTCGTTGCCGAGTTCGGCGAGTGCCTGGATGTTGACTGAGCCGGTCAGTTCCGCGACATCCTGCGACTTCGGGTCGGCGGGCTTGAACGTCCCGATACCGCACCGGTCGCGCTCCGAAAAGGCGATCCGCTCAACCGGAACGCTGGCGAGGTCGTTCTTCCAGTCGCGCTCCAGACGGTAGCGGCACACCGGGCACAGGTCGCCCTCGATGTGAACGCCGTACTCGTTCTTGAAATCCGGGCGCAACTCTTCCGGCACGAGATGGAGCGGCTCTTCGTGCATCGGGCAACCCTTGATCGCGTAGACCGCGCCTTCGTCGGTCCGCGAAAACTTCTCCATGCCCTTCTTCACCAGCGTCGAAATGGTAGACTTACCGCCGCCGACCGGACCGACGAGCATCAGAATCCGCTTGCGAATATCGAGCCGACGGGACGCCGGGGAGAAATACTCCTCGACCAGATGCGCCTGAACTTTTTCCAGCCCGAAGATCTCGTTCTCGAAGAACTGGTAGGCGCGTGAGCCGTCGGGACGCTCTTCCGTCCCGGGCGACATAACCATATTATACAGGCGGGCGTGCGCGAGGTCGGCGACGCGGGGGTTCTCGCGAACGATCTCCAGATAGTCGGCGAAGGTGCCGTCCCATTTGAGTTTATCCGCCTGAGCGCGGTACTCGTCGGCGGCTTTCAAAATATCAAACTTTGCCATGTAGCCCCTTTCTCTGCTGAAAGCGATACTCTCATATCGCGGCGCGAACGGTTTTCGTTAAGATACGGTGCGGGCGCAGAAGTACACAGGCAGTCGAAAACGGTCCGTCAGGGGATCGGTTCGACCGGCTTTAACCGCGCCACGAAAGGCGATGGTAGACGAAACTGTCTACCGGGCAACGAACACTCCGGCGGCGGTGCGAAAAACGGAACGGTCACGACGCGCCGACGGACAGGAAACGATTGTCAAGGTACGGTTCGATTCGTTCAAAACCGGCGCGAAGCCAGTTGTTCACGCCGATCTTCGCCATCGGGCGCACGTGTTCGATTCGTTCAAAACCGGCGCGAAGCCAGCGAAAACCAGTGCCGAACGCCGGGAGGACAGCGGGGCGAAAGTCGCAACGCGGAGAAGTAGTTCCGCGCACGGTAGGCAGCAAGGTGAGATCCGGGTCTTCTTTGCCGATGGTGATACCTGACTGATATTACGTATCGGGATGGGCGATATATCACCATAATTGAGGGGCGGGCGGAAAAGTTTTTCGTGGCTGGTTTCGATCCCTTCTCTCCCTCGCCTCTCACCCCCCAACCCCCTCTCTCATCGGAATGA
>JAYULM010000099.1:0-1317 GCA_043763605.1 Armatimonadota bacterium
GAAGGTTTGTCAGCCTGTCGTCAAATGTTGGTCGAGGCACAACGAAAGCCCGTTGTTGCCTGACCATTAAATAGACTTTTACTTCACTGAACTGTTACCCCGATAGAGAAACCGCGATGCCGGACCGCCCCGCGCGGTATAATCAAACCAACTATGGCAAACTCCCCGCGAACGAACGAAGCGCAGATGGAACTGGTCGAGCATTTAGCCGAACTGCGGACCCGCCTTTTCCGCGCCGCGCTGTATCTGATCGTCGGTATGATTCTGGCATACTACTTCTTCGACCCGATCTTCGCGCTTTTCGCGTACCCGTTGCGCCCCATCCTGGGTGAGAACAACACCGGCTATATTTTCACCAACATCGCCGACGCGTTCCTGCTTCGGATGCAGGTGGCGTTTATCGCCGGGATCACTATCGCCTTTCCGCTCATCACGCTGGAGTTGTGGGGGTTCGTCGAACCCGCGCTGACCGCCGAGGAGCGCAAACCGATTGTGTTTCTCGCCCCGTTCTCGATCCTGCTTTTCCTCGCCGGGATCGCCACCGCGTACGCGTCCCTGCCCGCCTGCTACGGCTGGATGGCATCGTTTCTGGACGACATCGACAACAGTGTCCTGTATCAGGACCCGAAGATCTATATCCTGCTGACCGCGAAGATCATGCTGGCGTTCGGGATCGGGTTCGAATTGCCGGTCGTGCTCCTGTTTCTTGCCCGAATCGGGATCATCAACGCCGAACTGATGACCAAATACTGGCGTCACGCGACTGTGGGGATATTTTTCGCGGCGGCGACCCTGACCCCGTCGAACGACCCGCTGACGATGCTGATGATGGCGGTCCCGATGGCGGGTTTGTACCTGCTCTCCATCGGGTTGGTCCGCGCGTTCGAGCCGAAGGAAGGACGGTCCGGTCCGCCGATCTCCTCGCTGATCCTGGTCTCCCTCGCCCCGGTCGCGATTTTAGGCGCGGCGAGTTTCTGGCTATGGAAATCGCACGCGTTCGAGGCACCACCGATAAACAAAGCCAACATCAAAAAAGTGCAGGAACAGGTCCAGCAGAACAAAGCCGAGGCGAAACGCTCGATTGAGGAAGTGCAGACGAAATTCGGCGAGGTGCTGTCACGCATCGACGCGCTGGAAAAAGAGAACGAGGAGTTGAAGGCGCGGGTGGAAGAATTGACAGCCGCCCCGCTACCCGCCCCCACCCCGGTACCGATGAACAACGAACCCGTTCTGCCGCCGAATCCCGAAGGCGGGCGTCCGACCGACGGCGGAACGAACGGGGCGGCGAACCCGTGATCGTTCGGAACGCGCGGGTCG
>JAYULM010000100.1:0-17569 GCA_043763605.1 Armatimonadota bacterium
GAAACGGCTTCTGGGCGAAGTCGGCAAATCGCTTAGCATTGCCTTCAAGCCGTTCGACATGCCGCGAATCAGTTTAACCTAATTCTGTACAGATGCTTAACTATTCAGGTAGTATTTAGAGATGGCCAAACGGGACTGCCAGCAAAGAGGGAACGCAGGCACTCCAACAATGCCATCTCCTGTTTGTGACACGTGACAATATAACTGCGAAGGCGACAGAAAACCTCTGCGCCCCCCGTCGTGCGAAAACAACCACTCACCTTCCCTTTCACCTTTAACATCCGAAGATCGCGTTCCGCCTCATTATTGGTGAACGGGAGGGATAAATCTGAAAGAAAAGCGAGGTATTGCTCCCGGTAAGTGCGCAATCTCTCCAAGAGACAACGCACTTTACCCTTCGCGACGCGACCACGCCCCGCCCGTTTTGTCGGCGGCAAAGGATTGCTTATCAATCCTTCCTCAACATAGACATCGAATTCTGAGCAAAGAGTACCCGCATTCTCGACCCTGTCCTGCCCTGCCTCCCGGGCGCGGTGGCAACAAGACACCATCCGCTCGATAACCGCTTTGAGAGAGCCGGCCCACCCTTGGTCCAATACTTCCTGCATAAATGTCAATTCCCGCAACAGATGCGCCCCGCAAAACTGGTGCGAACAAGAGAGGCGCACATAACTACTATAAAAATCACTCATCAAGCAACCACTATAGTGAGTCAGATCCTTGACCGCATCGCTACCGCGCTTCTCATGCGAAAACAACCGACACAGAGTTTCCGTGCAACGTACATGAATCCAACGCAATTTCCCGGCGACCCGACTGCCAGTCTCGTCCGCATGCTGGTGCTTTACCTGTTGTAGTGTTTTAGCAAGCTGCTCGTCAAAAGAGTCCAGACGCCGATGGGCAACGGAAAGGGCATTCGATAGGTTCCCCACACTAAAGGGGGTTGTAGTAATGTCCCGAACTATTTGGGCACAGCGGGCGAAGGGTAGTAGATGCACACTATGCAGGTAGGTCGCAAATCCCAACAAACGCGGACCGTATTGTACAGGATGATCTATCCCTTGCGGGAAAGTGCCACGGCTCCCTTTGCCACAGCAAGGACACTGGACGCCAACGCTCCGGTGTTCGGTGACCACGACTTTTGGTTCGGGCATCTCGAAGAGGCGAAATTGCGGCAATTTGCGCGACCTGCCGTCTCGAATAGGTGACTGTCGGAGCATCGTGAAGGGAAACCTTGCAATGAGGACAAGAGGAGGGGAGATGCAAAACAATCTGATCGGGTCGCTCTGTCGGCAATAGAGTTCTTCCAGTCTGTCCCTTTTGCCCGCCGGGTTTTTTGCCCGTCCTTTTTCTCAGACTTTGCGGCATGGGTTTGAGAGGGGGTTTGCTCAGACCGTCGCTACTGGGAGGTTTAGACGAGTTTCCTGAATTTTTGGAAGTCTGCTCTTCAAGCATTTGTACGCGGCGGAAGAGGTCCATAAGGATCGTTACTACTGCATTCTCCCCTTGACGGTAGAGAGTTCGTGCTTGCTCTTCTGTCATTCGTTTCATTCTGACTCTATCGCGGAAGTGGGAAACTTTGCAACCCCTGAATAGTTACAGGGTGTAAGTCATGAAAGTGGCGAGGGAATAGGAATCTGAAGTCTTCGATTCCAGAAGGAGAGAAAGGCATCCCATTCCCCACCGAGCAAAAGTCCACGCAGGGAACAAATCGCTTGCGCTCCCTTTTCACTCCAATGCATTCCACTCCCTTTCAAGCGTTGAGTGACTAACCGCTTAGTTGAGTGACTAACCGCTTACACGACGATTCGGCAAGTCCCGACCCGATGCAGAGTCCCTTTTTGAGGTAACTGGCATAATCCATGCGCGAAGCATGGCTGGTAAAATACCGCACCGCCGATTCCACGGATTCCGTCGCCTGGGTGCGAACTGCCTCCAATGCACTATGAACTTGTGTCCAAGCACTCCTCTTCATTTCCGAAGCCCGTGCCGATAGCCACGCTTCTTTACAGGATTCCTGTTCGGGAAACGCTTCCCGCGCTACCTTGCCCATATACTCGAAAGCGTGCCAAAAGTCTAAAATCTGTATGGCTTTCGGGAAGCAGGTCTGCGCCAGATTCCAGAGCCATGCGGCACCATCCCCCAGAAAAACAACGCTTTGCGCCGTGAGGGAACCGCAGTTAATTGACAGCGACTCTAAACGACTCCCAAAGGTCCGGGCGTCGCCCAGATAATTAACATAACGACTGGGTTTATCTGTGCGACCATCCTTATATTCCGAGCGGACAACACCCACCTTCATTTCCTTGCGAAATGCCCTCGGGGGCATTTGCGCGTGCCAATGCCCTCCGCACATCGGCGTTTGAACCCCGTACGCTTCGATATACAAGACTTCGGGACGGGGCAAAGAAGCGGGCAAAGAGGGGGAAGGGACGAAAGCAAGCGGAAGCGATTCCGCATCGCGTCGCTCTCGAAAAGCAGTGCTCTGCTCATCGGCTTGATTCAGACACAGACGCTCGGCAGAGCGGGCAGAGACGTTAGCCCCTGTCAGGCGATGGAGCAGTTGTGTGGCTTGCTCAAAGGGTAAGCAAGCGCACAGACAAGCGATCTCTTGAACAACGAGAGGTGTAAAGTCGCACTTGGACGGCAGCCGCAAGCGAGCATCCAGTGGACAGACCCCGTGTTGACATCGCTTGCAATAATAATAACGGCGCATGAAACACAGAACGCCTTTTTTCGTGACAATATGTCGGGAACGCTCTCCCTTATACCAGGCACTGCGCGAACAGTTAGGGCAACAAACTTTGGAAGTCGGTTCGGTCAGTCACTTTTCTTCCTCCGCTTGCTCTTGCGTTGCCCGACTGATCTCCTCAAGAGTGGCTTGCGTCAGTTTCTCACTGAGTTCTATCGTGAGTTTCTCGATCTCGAAGATAGTGCGGGGACTTTCGTCGGTAGCGTCGAGAAGTTGCTTGAAGCGTTCTTGAAGGCGGGTTTTGGTTTCGTGTGTCATGCCCTAAATTATGCCAGAAGTCAACGGGAAAACGAAAATCGGTCCTCACCACTTTCATGACTTACACCCAATAGTTACACTTATTCTACCCTGAAGAACCGGAATTTATTTTTAAACAGATACTTAGTGGTCGTCCACGGCGTTCGGGTCGGTGGGCATCGCCCCCATCATCCCGGATTCCATGTCCCCCATCATCGCGAGAGCGAACTCCGACTGCGCCTTGCGCGCGTCGGCGGGGAGTACCGCCGCGCAAGGCGTCCCGAAGCGCGGGGTCGCGAACGACAGATGGGTGTCCCCACGGGCGAGGATATGCGAGCCGTTGGTCGCCTTCGTCACCGGATCGATAGCGGTAGCCTGGCTCTCGGCAATATCCGGGTCGTGTCCCCACTGCGTGAACGAACGTGCGTTGCAGTAGTGGCTGACGAACGAGCGGCGCGTCCGGTCGGCGGAAAAGTTCTTCTTCGACCGGTGCAACACGTGACCGCCGAAAAACACCACGTCGCCCGCTTTCGCCGGTACCAGAATCTGGTCATAGCGATCCGCAACCGGTGCCAGTTCGTTCACCGCATCATCCGGGTTGGAAGTCTGGCTGACGTACGCGATGTCGGAGACTTTCGTGTCGCCGAAGCCGTAACCGTCGGCTGGCGGGTAAACCGGCTCGGTATTCGACCGTTTCGCGAACCACATCGCCCCGTTCATCTCGTCGCAATCGTCCACCGCGATCCACGCCCCGCAGAGGGTATCCGGGAGGGTCGGGATGTAGTACGAATCCTGATGCCAGCCCTGCCCCGGCTTGCCCGGCGGCTTAAGGAAGAGCATCGTTTGTAGCGCGAGAACGTCGGGACCGATCAGCACTTCCAGAACATCCAGTACGCGCGGGTGGAGCATGTACCGCTCGTGCAACTCCAGTTTGCGGTGGAGCATGTGAATCCGCAGGAAGTACTGCGCCTTCTCCTCGGGCGAGAGGTGCTCCGGCGGTGCTTCCAACCCCTGCACGGTGACGCCGTTATCCTGGTTTGGGTCGCGATCACTCATCCGCCGCTTCTGCTCCGGTAGCCTTCCCTGCATCAGATCCTCGGTATGCTGGCGCAGTTCGGCGATCTCTTCCGCAGAAACCAGCCCGCGCACGACGAGGAACCCGTCGCGGCGGAACGCGCGGTACTCCTCGGCGGAGACCCGGTAGCGGTTCGCGCGGTCCGGCGCGAGCCAGTCGTAGGTATCGGGGGCTGTCATTTCGGGGATTTCGGCGGCGAGTGTTCCAGTTTCGGTAAACATTTTTGACGTGTCCTTCCACAGTAAGTGTTATAAATCCTGATCATTGTAAATGACCTGGAGTCGGAACGCCATGCTTGATATTCTCGAATTCATGCCTGTTTTTGATATTGCCCTCATTCCCGAGTCGGAAGCGGTAGCAAATCATCTTCCCCCTCGGGCGCGGTAGGGCTGAGCATGGGCGGCGCAGTTTTGTATCGGTCGTGCGGATCGAGTCGCCGCAGGGTATCCGCGACTATCGCTTTGTGTTGGGCGGCGGAAGCGCGCTGGAATCGCTCTGCGGCTTGCCGCGCGAAGTGTACAGCCTGCACTACATCGCCCTCCTCCTCGGCGAGAAGGCACATCGCGTAGACCGCCTCACCAACCGCCTGCTCATCGCCGCATCGCTCCGCCAATGCCCGGCTTTGTTCGAAATAGTAGCGCGCTCCCGTGTAGTCGCGTCGCGCCTGTCGGAGTGCGCCGACGCCGCGCTGAACCTGGGCTTGTCCGGCAACGTCCGCGATGCTCTCCGAAAGTCTCAAGCCGTGGACGAACCATTCCTCCGCCCGTTCCCACTGCCCGCGATCCGTCGCCAGGAAGCCGAGTTCGCGTAGCGTTCGGCTCTGCCCGGAAACGTCCTCCGTTTCTTCGTACAACGCCAGACTCTCGCCCAGCGCGTTTTCCGCGTCGCCCCATGCCCGCCGCCGCCGCGACAGAACCCCGAGGCGGAACAGGGTGGCACCACGACCGGACAGATCGCCGGTATGTTCCTGGATTCCCAGTGCCCGCCCGTAAAACCGTTCCGCCGCGTTCGCCTGTAGCCGTTCCTCCGCCAGCATTCCCAGCCGGTGCGAGACCGTCGCCTGCCCCGCCAAGTCACCGAGGGAGTCGAATCCCCCGAAACTTTGCCGGAACCACCGGTCGGCTTCGTCGAGGCGGCGTTCTTCCTGCGCGACCCGCCCCATATCGTACTGCCCCCATGCCAGCCTCTCCCGGTCGCCGATATCCTCACTCACTGAAAGCACTTCCCGTAACTTTTGCGCCGCATGGTCGAAAGCGCGTTGCTCGATGAGCCGTTTCGCAGCACTGTGCGCGGTTCGCGCGTATTGCTTGCGGTCCCCGATGCGCAGGTAGTGTTCGTCGAGGCGTGTTTCGATGGCTTCCTGCGCGGCGAAGTCGCGGCGATAGTGCGCGATCTCGGCATCGGCGGTGAGGACCGTAGCCCATGCCGTTTCGTGCCCGGGTAACGCGCCACCGCTCGAGTCGGACACGACGAAGTTCAGTTCGGAGGCGAGTTGCCCGAGTTCCTCCCATGCGCCGCGTGCCTTGATCAGTCGCGCCAGTAACGAAAGCAATGCCGCCGCGTCCCCCGTGCGGTTCTTTGCCATCGCCGCCTGGAACGCACACCGGATGTGTGCTTCCTCGCGCCCGATCAGACCGAGCGAACTCCCGGCGAGTTGGTCGCGCCTGTCGTCGAGGTACGGGGCGTAGGTGGCATAAACGGTGATACAGGCATCGGTCAAGGCATCCGGTGCCGTGGTGAGGAGGAGTCGTAACCGTGCGCCGAGAAACCACGGCAGGGCGATACAGGCGTTATAAAATCCCTGCTCCGCGATCCGGAGTAAAAAACCGACGGATTCCGCCTCCCCGAGCAAGCGCGCCCACTCCTCCACCGAGACCCCGCGCACGAAATCCGGAGCTTCCGGCAGTTCGCTGATTCGCGCCAGCGTGTCGGCGGAAACGAAACCGGGGAACGCACCGAGCACCGTGAGTCGCTTCCGGTCTTCCAGCGGGAGCGCGGCGAACGACTGTTTCAAAACGTCGGTCAGTGCGGCGGATCGCGCCGTATCCGAGATCACGAGACTTCCCTGACGGAGGGCTTCGGTAAACCGCTCGGGAGTGTGTTGCCCGAGTTCCGGCAGAAAAGTTTGCAAAACCAGCGGATTGCCGCCGATGGTCGCGAGCAGTTCGCGATAGGAAGGCGTGTCGGGAAAGGGCGTACCCCGAATCGCCTCCGCGAGTGTACGGGCGTCCTGCGGTGGCATCTCCCACATTACCAGTGTCTGGTGTTCGATGTCCAGGGGAAACTCTTTGCCACGCCCCGTGTAAAGAAAATGCGTACTCCCCCCGAGCAGAGGGCGCAGGAACGTCACCCATGCGTCCCGCTCCCCGTCCGGCAGGGGGGTATCGACGCCGTCGAAAAACACCTCGCAACACGCCTCCGTGAGAAAACGTTGCACGATTTGCAGGCGCGCTGATTCGGGCGGGAGGTTGTCTCCGGTATCCTGTGGCAGTCGCCGCCACGCCACGCCGTATCTTGCCCAGATCCCTTGCTCGCAATCGGTGCCGACGCGATCCACGAACGCCTTCAGCGTGATCTCCCCCCAGACGAATCGGAACTGATGGCTGTCCGCATTGCGTTTCAGCCCGCCGGTAGATTGCTCCCAGCGAAGGAAGGCGTGCGCGGTCGCCGTCTTGCCGATGCCCGCCATCCCGCGCAGGTAAGCGACGTTGAAATCGCGCAACATCCGTTCCAGAAAGAGAAAGGCGCGGTCCCTCCCGATAAAAAGCGGCTCGGGGACGGCGGGAACATCGCCCGGGATCAGCGGCGACGGAAGCAGACGCACGGGACTGTTTTCGAACAGCACCGGTACCATCCAGTCCTGGAGGGATATCATGCCGCACACGGTGGGGCGTTCCGGCGCGGTCGCGAGATGCTCCCGCGCGGCGTGGGTCGCCTGACCGAGCGTTTCCCCTTGGATCAGTTCGCCGTAAAGTCGGGTGACGAACCGTGTGGCTGTGGAAACGTACACGGAGTAGGACATCGCGACGACGCCGGCGACCCCGGCACGCAGGAGACGCGAACCGACCGAGGGCGACGATACGTCGGAGCGCGCCGCCCCGGACTGACAGGCGTTGAGGATCACCACCGGGACCCCCTGCTCGATCAGGATGCGGCGCATGTCTAACCCCGACACCGCCTGCACACGGGCGTTGTCGTCCTCGAAAAACAGGTACCCTTCCCTCGCCGCCGAATGGGTGTAGCCCCGGTCAACGCCGGGGGCGAACGACCCGTGCCCGTCGAAATGCACGACGTGGTAGAAACCCTGCTTCCGGCGGAGGGTGGTTTCCAGTTCCCGGATCGTCGGCGGGCGCAACACATCCACACGGACGCGCCCTCTGTAGCGATGGGCGAGGTCGAGTAGCGGGCGCGCTTCCTCCAGGAAGGGGATCTCGGGGACACCGTTCGGGCGACTGATGATGAGCAGGATGTTGAACGTGTCCGTGGGCGGTGCGAACGGACGCGCCGCCGGAGGCAGGTCGGGCTGGCTACGCACGAAGGAGCGGGTGGCTCGGGAGAGTGTTTTCCCTCCCCTGCGTCCGTCGCACATTATTTCCCAGGGCAACCCTATCGCGGAAAAATCATCCTGCGCCGTTTCGATCACGACGCGCAACTCCGGAAGCCGCCCGGCTACGGCGTCATAGAGCGCGCGACGCGGCGCGTCGCCGAACACGGCATCGAACATTTCCGCGCCGCGCACACGGATCATTTCCTCGGCGCGCGCCGCCCGGACGGCGAACTCACCCCGGGGATAGGCGAGGAAATTCTCCAGATACCAGCGTAACTCCTCGCGGTCGGCGGGAGTAAATACGAAAGGAAAGGCACCGTCGGCTACCGCACCCGGGACACCGCCCGTTCGCAGTAGCGAGACCCGGACGCGGTTCGCGCCGCCATCGTTGCCACAAAGGTGCCGAATGATCAGTTGCATCAGGAAACGATTGCGTCACGACGGGGTTGATTTCCTTCCCCGTAACGGTGCTGTAACGCACGGGGCATACAGTGATGCCATGAAAGACTTTTCTCCTGTTTCCGAACCCGTCATGAATCCGTTGTTGCTTCTTCGCCTCGCGGAGTCCGGACTCCGCGATGTCGCGCAGATCGCCTCGGCGAACGCGTCCGTGCGCGTTCACGCCGTCTGCGACCATGAATCGGGACACTACCTGCTGGTCGCCGAAGGGTGGCAGGGCTACCGGCGGATCTATCGCATCCTGGCGCACGTCGCGCTCGCCGGGGACGACCTGTGGGTTCTCGAGGACGGCACGGTTGACGGGATCGTGGGGCGACTCCATGCCCAGGGGATCCCGAAGGAGCGCATCACCTGCGCCTGGGTGGTACCGCCTCTTACGGACGGAGCGGAGTCCCGGTGACGCGTAATAAGGGCGAAAGCGGAACCGCGCCCTGCCCGCTGGCGATCTCACGCCGCAATTCCGACGGGGACTGCCCGAACGCTCCTTTGAAGCGGCGGGCGAAGTGGAATTGCGACGGGAACCCGCAAAGCGACGCGATTTCACCGACCGAATAGTTGGTGCGAGCGAGGAGCAACACGGCGCGGTCGAGTCGCATCAGGCGTACGGTCTCGGCGGGGGTATGTCGGGTGTACGTTTTGAACAGGCGGCACAGGTGTTCCGGGGTCACGAAAGCGGCGTTCGCGATCACCGGAAGGGGCAGAGGGTCGCCGGGGCGTTCCTCCAGGTGCGCGGCGACGAACGCCATCGCGCGCGTCACCGCGTCCGGGTACTGCGGGTTTTCGACGCCGCCCCCGGACGACACCGTCCCGGACACGAATTCGGCGAGCAGGGACAGGGCGAGCAGTCGGTTCGTCGTCGGCATCGGTCCTTCCCCCCGGAACATCCCCCCGGCAATCAGACGACGGAAAAGCGTGGGGAGAAGATCGGTCTCGCCCTGTGGAATCCGCACCGTCGCCCAGGTGTCGGGCGTGCCCCATTCCGGCGGCGTTTCGCCGCGCAGGTGAAAATGGAACCAGCCGTGCCGGGTGCGTCGGCGCGCGTCCCAGCGGAAGAAATCGCGCGTGTTCGGCTGACACAGGACGATACACCCCTGCGGCGCGTCGAAGGCAGTATCCTCTTTTCGGTATTCGGCGTCGCCCTCGATCATCCAGACCAGTTCGTAGTCACGCAGGGCGCGCGGACCGAACGTCGCGCACGCCGGGTATGTCGCGACCTGGAAGCCGGACGTTATCTCTATGTCGAAAGGTAACACGGCGTCAGGTATGCCCTCCGAAGAATACCAGTACCAGAGCGCGTCCCGTCCCGTCCGCTGTCCCGAACGGGTGTCCCGGGAAACACTCTGCGAAGTATTGCGCGAACAAAAGTGTGTCGCGACAGGAAAGATTCGTTTCCATAGGGGACTGATTGTATCTACACAACCGGGTGATTGGGTGATACAGGTTCGCCCATCGGGAAGAGAGCGAGGAAGGATCCCCAATCACCCAACAACATGATTGCCTACTCCGCGTGTGCCGCCCAGAGCAAACCGCGCACCGTCAGGTTCAAAACGTCCGGTCGCGCGACCACGTTCGCCTGGTGTCCGAGGGCGTTGTAGAACACGCGCCCCTCGCCCCAGTATTTCGTCCAGACCGTCGGCATATCGACCACGCCGTTTTTCGTGTGGGGACCGTCCACTCCGGTGACCGGGAAACGGGTCGTCGCGAGGACGCGCACCGCCGGATCGACGTGCAGATAGTATTGCTCCGACTTGATGTTGAGTACGGCGGGCACCCCCTGCGTGATGAAGTGATCCCGGTCACGGATTTCGACCGTATATTCCAAGCCGTCGTTACCGGGATGCGCCACCCACTGCCCGCCGGTCATCCACTGGTACTCCGTCTCGTTGCGGAATGAGTCGCACATGCCGCCGTGTACCCCGCCGATGCCGACGCCACTTTTCACGGCGTTGAGCAGAGGGCGTAGTTGCTCCCCTTTGATCGTCCCCATTGTCCAAAGCGGCACGATCAGATCGAGCGATTTCAGTTTCGCCTCGTCCAGATACGCATCCAGCGTGTCGGAAACTTCCACCGCGAAGCCGTGTTTCACCAATTCGCCCTGCAATAGTTCGGCAACCTCTTTCGGCTGATGCCCGTCCCAACCGCCCCAGACTAAAAGGGCAGATTTCGATCCCATAATTAAACTCCTGTGTAGCGTTGTACCGTTGTCGGTAGTGTTCGATTCGCCATGCACCCCCCGAGTCCCTGCACGATTTCATATCGCGCTTCGGGAGAGAATTATCCAACCACTGAGGATCAGCCCGGTCTCCTTGTCCGCGTAGTAGCCGTGCCGACCGAGGTACGCCGCGAACGGGTCGTCGAACGCCGCCCCCGTGTACTCCGTCCCATCCGCCGCGAACGTCTGCCAGCCGCCGTAAGCGTCCGCCACGTGGCGCGTCAGCACCGAACCGCCCGCGCCCGTCCGCTCGCTCACGCTCCCGCGCTCGTCGAACGTGTACACCGCGCTCCCGACCGCACCCTCGTTCCGCGACACCAGACCCGACGCACCGAACGTGTTCAACGCACGCGTCGTCCCGTCCGCGTTCAGTTCCAGGATCGGTGTCATTCCGTCGTACAGGTAGTATGTCCGCTCCCCCTGCGCGTCCTGCTTCCACGCCCGCAACCCCTCGCCCGTGTACCCCGCCGTCAACAGCGTGCCGAATGCCGTCGCATTGTCGTCCGTGTCGAACGTCGCCGGATACCCGTTATAGCCGACCGGGTTTTCCCGCTCGTCGTAAGTAAACGGGTCGACCCCCTGTCCCCCCGTTAGCTGGTTCTGGTTATCGTAGTTCCGCGTCTGCCCCTTGAAGTTCGTCAGGTTGCCCGCGCCGTCGTACCCGAACACGCTGGAATAACCGCCCGCCCGCGCCGAGGTTTCGCCCGTGATCCGGTCACGGCTGTTATACGCGTACTCTGTCAACCCCGAAAGCGGCGTCGCGTCCGGCAGGGTCGCTGCCACCTGCAGCCGGTTCCCGCGTCCGTCGAAGCCGCCCGTACCCGGCGTGGTGAACTGCGACAGGATGTCGTTGTTCGGTTTGCGGTTCGTCACCTGCAAAACACGTCCCAACTGGTCGTACAGATAGGAGGCGACGACGCCGTTCGCCGAGGTTTGCGAGGCGAGCAGTTTCGTAACCGGGTCGTACGCCCATTGCGTCGTTTCGGCGAGGGGGTTCGTCATCGCCGTCGGTCGCCCCGCCGCGTCGTACTGGTAGGTGAACGCTCCTGCCGGGGTCGTCATTCCCGCCCGGCTCCCGTCCGCGTTGTACGTGTACCCGATCTGCTTCGGCGCCCCGTTGCTCAGTCCCGCGTAAGCTGTCGTCGTCGTCAACAACTGGTCGGCGTCGCCATACCCGAACGTCACGATTGCCTCGCCGTCGGTGCGCCCGGTGACCCGCCCGTAGGTGTCATACGAAAAGTGTACGTTTCGCGCCGGATCGGTGGGATACTGGATGTCGCTGAGCGATCCGTCTGCATCGTTGTACTGATACGTTTTTTCTGTCGAGGAAACCGAACCAGAATAGAAGTAGACATTCTCGTAGGTCACATTCCCCGCGCCGTCATAGTCGAACACGCGGAAGACGAAATCGTCGTCGGTCTGGTTGGGTCGCGCCTCGTACCAGATCAATCCCCGGTCGGTGTAGCCATAGTAGCTTTTGGTGACCCCGTTCCCGTCGTAGATTTCGCGCAGACGGTCCATTTCATCGTAGGTGTAACGCACCTCCTCCGGTACATCGCCGTAAACTCTAAGAAGTTCGTTTCGAAGCCCGTATTCGAATGACACCTGACCGACGAAGGTGCCCGCCTCGTTGAATGTGTTCTTAGCGAGGAGCGGTCCACCAGGGAATGGGTAAACATTGTCAATCTGCGTGTAACCGGCTCCGGTTTGTCCGGTCGGCATGAGTCGGGTGGCGAGTATCTGCCCGGCGACGTTGTAATAGAAGCGCGTCTCCGTGCCGTTAGGGTCTATCCGTAACGTCACCCTCCCTTGTACATCGTAACGGAAGTGTGTCACGCCGCCAGACGGGTCCGTAGCGACGAGAGGTTGCCCGACCTTCGCGGGTTGCGAGTACGTCCCATCGTGCGTGTAATTGAACGTGACGGTGCGTTGCGCGGCCACCGCGTTACCGGGTGTGGTGACGGTCAGGACGTTTCCGAGTGCGTCGTAAGTGAACGTTATCTCGCCAGTTCCGCAGGATGGTGTCGGCGTGGTAATCGCCTGTACCAGACCGCTCGGCTCATAGTATTCGTAATAGGTTGCTTGCTTACTGCCCTCCTGCACATATAATAGCCGATTGAGAGGAAAGCTACCTTGTGCATAGTTAAAGGTGCTCAAAGTGCCACGCGGGGTCTGTGCTGATGTGATTCGCCCCCATCGGTCGTAGGTGAACTGCGATGTTCTGCCATTGCCGTCCGTGACCTGCGTCGGGGCGTTGGGCGTATCCGTGCTACCGAAAACGCGGCTCCCGGTCTCGACGTTCCCGCCGTCCACGCGCCGGGTGCAGTTGCGGCCGGAACTGTGGGCGACGCGGTATGTGTAGATCTCGCCCCCGGTCGCATCTGTGATATTAATCTTTGTGTGATCGCCGCCTACAGTAGGAGTCCCATCGACATCCGTCTCAGAGAACGAAGACGCGTTCCCATAGGCGTCAATGGTACGAGATATACGGCATGTGACCGGTTCATACTCGAACGACGAGACGATAGTAGGCGTGACGCCGTTGCCGATCTGTCTTTGCGCCCGCACGAAACTGAGTAGTGGTATCCTTTGTTTGACCGGGTTGCCATACTCATCGTAGCCATCTCCGTACGCGCCATTCCATATAAGTGCGTAACCGAATTCTACCCGCATCGGGGCATCGGCTACAGGAGCGGTACTGGCAACTATGTGTGAGGCGAAAGTCAGTTCGTACTGTTCTTCGGGCCAACCCGAGTGGACTCCTTCACTCACAAAGGGTTGCACCTTGTAATGCACAGTTCTTCCAAAGCAATCGTTCACTTGATTTACGAAACCCTTAGAGTCGCGTCCAATTGTCAACAAGGCGGTGCCGCTTGTGGCATCGGTTATTTTTTCTAACTTGCGATGTAACGTGCGCGGGTAGTAATACCAACCGAAGTTACCATACTCGAAAAGGATACTTTGCCCGGTGCGACCGATTATTTTTGCCAGGGGGTACCGAAGGTTGCTGGGTCCATAAACCCAAAATCTTACCGCGCCTACGTAGTCGCCGTTGTGCGTCTCCCACACAGTGTTGTCCTCGTGGAGGATGCGGTAAAACCCGGTGATGTTGTTCGAATCATAGTGCAGTTCAATACGTAATCCATATCCCGATTCCACCGTGCATACACTGATTGGGTTGCTTGCATCGGGCAGGGTGGATACTGTGAATGAAATGCGTGCCCCGTCCGGCATTACAAGTGATTTATTACCTTCGGTCTGAGGGCGCAACGGAGTTGTCGTGACTTCAAAAGAACAGGATTGATTTGTGCCGATCAAATCCGGCTGATACTCTATGAAGTAACTATTTGCACCGGTAACATACACCCTCGCCTGATAGGCACCCTCGGTCGCGGATTTAGGAACGCTGACGAGTATTGCAAAACTCGGTGGTCCGGTGATTTGCCATGGCATGATGCCGTAAGGAGCCTGAAAGCGTGCCAACCAGCCATTTGGGTTAGCACTGCTACCCACAGTTTGCCCACTGCCATCGGTAACCTGCCACTCCCAACCATTGGCAGGGGCATTTTGTCCTGTCGATGTCACGTAATCATAGTTACCTGTAGCGATCCCAGTGTAGCCATAACCTGCATACGGATACGCATGTTCCGGCGTCTGATCGACAATATAAATGTTGTAGGAGTGTGACCATCCATTCCCGAAATCGAATTCGTTCGCGGAACTGTCAAAGCCTCCCAGACTCCGGTAAGACCTTCCCCAGGATACCGAGGGACCGTTAGGATTGTAGACAGTTATATCCGGCGATGTTGAATAGACCTCCTCACCCGTTGAAAGATCCACCGGATCACCGTGGAAAGCCGGGTCTGCGTCCGGCTTCTGATACATGAGGTTGGGGCTAAATCCGCACCCCACCATACTCGGTTCTTCAAGATAACCCACTACTAAACTTGAAAGTTGGGAACGCTGTGACGTCAAACCACTGATCGGCACACCGGCACCAGCGGCGGCAACTTGGATATCTTTTTTTGTCAGGTCAGGTGCTTCATATAGGGCATGGATCAGTTTCGCCTCGCCGGAGTCCGGTCGCGCCACACAGAGGTGAACACCGGGCGTCATGGCGTATCACTGCGCCCAAGTAACTTGCACTTTGCCTCCGGGCCACCGCCCGCAGTCTGTACAAAGATATGTCACGCCTTTCTTATCCGCACCGATTACGGCGACGAAGTGATCCCTCTCGACATGAACGACGCAGGGCTTCGGGAGTTTGATCAACCCTTCATCGGAACGAATTTTGAGAGGCACACCAACGACACCCAGTTTCGGGCAGGCATCCAGAAGATCTTGCAGGTTACTTCCCCGACCGGTCATTCGGACACGGGATAGAACCCTGTTCTTATCGTGGGGTAGATTTAATGCGCGGAGACACGCCGCAAGACCACCTGCGCCGCAGATCGGGTCAAGACTCGGTGGGCGTGGTATTCCCATTCGAGCCAACGTATCATTCTCTGCCTTCCGTGCTCCGGCAAGCCTCAGCAGTTTTGCAGCCATGCGGCGGTCAATTCCAACCGTTTTTCGCGAGCCTTTCTCACCATGGACCACCGCTTGCAACGATTCGACCGCCTTGTCCCACTCGCTATTGAAGAAGTAAGCCAGCCCGAGATCGTAGGACGCCCACCCGCGTAAAGGATCGGTGTCTTTGGTGAAGTCACGTGCCGCCCGGAAATGATGTGCCGCCTTGATCTGATTTTCATTGACCGCGAGTTCGTATTCACCTACCCAGATGTTGAGCACAGCAAGATGCCGATAGTTATCACGTGTCTGCGGAGCCTTGCGGAGCGACTCTTTCCAGAAAAGGAACGTCTGCTGATCCACGCCCGTCTGCATACGCCCTGCTTCGTCGATCAGTGATCGCACAGTCTCGAATCTACCAAGCGAGGTGACATAATCCAGAACGTTTGCCGGTGTCCGCTTTAGACTCATGCTACCACTTTTGGGCGGATCACTTTCCCCGAGTGCTTCACCTTGATCGATGGCGGCGGCAATACCGATGGTAGCCCCGAGAGCCACCCCTTTTTTGATGAATTCGCGGCGGCTTGATTCGGAATGTTTCTCCCGGAATGTATCTCGCGTAGCCCGCATATGCTCTATGACAGAGTCTACGTGCTCAACCGCTACAGAGTTCGCCGGATCAAATCGCTCGTTTTCGATCACACCATCTATTGCTTCGGGCATCTTTACAGTCCTTTTTATCATCTGGTCGTACCACAAGTAGGCGATACAACATTCTGCGCCGGTAAACTCTATCCCTTCTAAAATCTCCCCGGTAAAAATACCAGTTTTTTCATAATGCTTTTCTTTATGTAAGTATGCATCGACGATTTAATCGGGGGACGGTCGGAAAGGTCCTTGCGCCGGAGCAAGCGCGGCGCGGGCGAAGACCGGCGCGGCGATCTCGGCGGATGAGAGCAGCGTGTAATCTTTCGATACCGCGTGGATTCGGCGGGCAAGGTCGGCGTCGAAGCAGCGCAACACCAGACGGAGCGGGCGATCCGGTCCCCGGTCCTGCGCCAGTGTTTGCGCCGACAGTCCGATCTCCAGGTTTTTCGCGTCGTCGGAAAGACAGGCGATCAGGGCGCGGGCGCGCAGGACTCCGGCGCGGAGCAGTGCTTCCTGGGAAGTGGCGTCGCCGAAGATGACGGCGACGCGCCCTTCGAGCAGGCGCACCGCCCCGGAGTCGGGCGAGTTGTCCACGACGACGACCGGGATGCGCTGTTCCGTCAGGTCGCGGACGATCTCGAAGCCGACCGTTCCCAGTCCGCAGACGATCACATGATCCTGCGCCCACTCCGCGATCCGCTCCGCGCGCATCCGGTTCGCCGCGCCGGACAGGAAGAAGTTGGTCACGAACGATGTCAGTAGCGCGACCAGCATAACGCCGCTGAACATCAACAGCGTTCCGAAGAGCTTGATCGCCGGTCCCTGAGTCAGGAGGTTGTAGTCGCCGAAGCCGACCGTCGATATGATCGTCGCGGTGAAGTAGATCGCGTCCACGACCGGGATTCGGAGGGCGTGTTGGAAAATGGCGACGCCGGTCACGAACAGGATGCTCAGGCACAAAGCCAGTAACAACAGCGGGCGGCGGGTATCGTAGCGGTCCGGGAGACGAAGTGCCCGGTTCAGGACGGATCGACTTCGGACGTTATGTTTCTCCGGGTCGTGGCTTGTGTTTACGCCTGGTTTTACCGGGACGCGTGTCAGGGCGGCGTGGGCAAACTCGCGGGCGGCGAGAGCGGGCGGCGACAGAACCAGGTCGATCCCGAAGTCACTCATCAGGCGGTCAGCGATGCGCCCTTCGTCGAGACGCATCAGGATGCGGATGCCGGGTGCCTCCGCACGCGCGTCGAGCGCGGTTTCCAGGTTGTCGGCATCCATCGCCGAACTGAGTACCAGCGAAGTCGCGTCCGCGATGCCCGCGTCGGCGCGTATGTCGTCGAAGCGAAAGTCGCCGAGGATCACGCGGGCATCCAATTTTGTGGCACGTCGCAATCGGTCGGCACGTGTCGATTCGTTCGTGATTACTGTGATCTGCGCGTCCGGGTTCTGTTCCCGAAGACACTCCACGACTCGGAGACCGAACCGACCGAGTCCGCAAACGATCACGCGCGGTGCCGCCTCCGACTCGACATCTTCGGGAAGGACAGACGGGCGTGGGGAATCAGGCATACGGCATTATACGCCCTTAATTCGCCGAACAAGGACGCCACGAAGCGGAACGTAGCAGAACAACAGGTTACGGTCGCAAGCACATATCGGACCGCCTCGGCGGATCGGGCGGAACAAAAACGCCGCCGACATACTCGCATACGTCAGCGGCGTTCCGATGGTCGGTACAAGATTCGAACTTGTGACCCCTACCGTGTGAAGGTAATGCTCTACCACTGAGCCAACCGACCGAATGGGTGCGAACAGTATACCGCGCGGAGCCGTGCCCCGCAAGGATTCTCACCGCACCATCGCCATCGAAACAGAGGGGCTATCCCTCCGTTTCGGCACCATCCCCCGACGTTTCGACCGGCATTACGTCCGAATCGCCCGCCCCGGTCGTAGCATCGGCGGCAGGCGTACGGCGGCGCAGGCGCGTTGTGAATCCCCCCGCACCCGCTGTTCGGGTCCGGCGTCCGCGCACCGCGCTATAGTCTTCGTCAATTCGGTTGAAGGTACTTGCAATGACGAAAACAAGCGGCCCCCAAAGTGTCAGGAATCGAAGCGATGGCTTTAGCCAAAGCA
>JAYULM010000101.1:0-17557 GCA_043763605.1 Armatimonadota bacterium
TCACGGCGTTGAGCAGGTACCGGTCGTGGCTGATCAGCATCAGCGTTCCCTGGTAGCTTTGCAACATTTCCGTCAGGGTTTCGCACGACTCGATGTCCAGGTGGTTCGTCGGTTCGTCCAGGATAAGCAGGTTACACGGCTTGAGCAGCATCCGTGACAGGGCGAGTTTGCTTTTTTCGCCACCGGACAGCGACCCGACGCGCTTCTTAACGTCGTCGCCGGTGAACAGGAAGCGGGCGAGATGGTTGCGCGCCTCGGTCTCGGTCCAGCCCGGAGCCGCGCCCCAGAGGCTTTCCAGAACCGTGATGCTCACGTCCAGGTCGTCGGTCGCGTGCTGGGAAAAGTACGACGGCTTGACGTTGTTCCCGAAGTCGAGCGATCCCGTGGTCGGTTTCTCGTCGCCGAGTAGTATCTTCACCAGCGTCGTCTTGCCTGCACCGTTCGGTCCCACCAAGCCCACGCGCTCGTCGCGCTCGATGACCGCGTTGAGACGGCTGAACAGCGTCCGCGCCCCGTACGTTTTCGAGAGTTCCGAGATACGGACCACCTCGCGCCCGATGCGCCCGGCACCGGAGGCGTCGATCCGTGCTTTTACCCGCGTCGTGTCGGTCTTGACGGCTTCTATCTTGTCCATGCGCTCGATGCGCCCCTGCGTTTTATGACGGATATTGCTCGCGTTGGCGTCCGCGCCCATGTTGCGCTTGATCAATCCTTTGAGCCGTTCGATCTCGGCTTGCTGGTTCTCATATGCCGCCTGATGGACCGCTAATTTCTCTTCCTTCTGACGGCGGTAGTGCGAGTAGTTGCCCTTGTACACGGTGAGCCGCTGGAACTCTAACTCGGCGGTCGTGTCGGTGACGGCGTCTAAAAAGTAGCGGTCGTGGCTGACCAGAAGCACCGCGCCGGGATACTCCTTGACGAACTGCTCCAGCCATTCGGTCGCGGCGATGTCGAGGTGGTTCGTCGGTTCGTCTAAAACCAGCAGATCGGGGCGCGTGAGGACGAGTTTCGCCAGCGCAAGCCGCGTCTGTTCGCCGCCCGAGCAGGAACCGACCAGTTTCCCCAGCGTCTCCGGACCGAACCCGAGCCGGAGTAACACGGCGTCGCGTTCGTCCTCGACCGCATAGCCGCCGCGCGCCTCGAATTCGTCGTTGGCAATGGTATACGCCTCCATCGCCCGCTCCATCGCAGCATCATTCGGGGCGTCGCTCATCGCGTGCGTGGCTTCCTCGATCCGCGCCTGGATCGCGCGGATCGGTCCGAGCGCGACATCGATCTCCTCGCCGATAGTGTGTTCGGGGTGTACCGGTGCTTCCTGCCGCAGATAGCCCAGATGCCGCCCCGGTGCCAGCGCGACGCGGGCGGGCAGTGCGACGCCGCTCACCACGCTGGGATCTGCCGTTTCCTGCCCCAGTATGATCTTGAGTAGCGTGGTTTTGCCGCCGCCGTTACGCCCGATCAGCCCCATCTTCTGACCGGGGGCGAGGACGAAATTGATCTCGCTGAAAAGCAGGTCGGACCCGAAACTTTTGGCGACGTTGGAAACGGTTAGTATGCTCATGGTTTTAAGTTCCTTCGAGCATCATCGCCTGTCACATTATCGCGCAGGTTGCGGCTAATGGCAAACGCCGCTACTCCCGTCTTCTTTTTTGTCCTACGCGGACGGCGCCAACCTCACGTTGGATTGTTGTTACCTGCGGTGCTGTTTCTACGTCAGGCTTCGCGCAAGTCGGGATAGCCCTTGCTGTTTTCCCGCGAATTTGCCGGTTCTGGTTTTTCACGGCGTGAAAAACCAGAACCGGCAAATTCGCGGGAAAGGACCGAACCAGAAGAACCAAACAGAAACGAGCACCGCAGGTACAACGATCCAACGTGAGGTTGGCGCCGTCCGCGTAGGACAAAAAGGAGAAGAAATCACATGCTCAGGTCTACGTTGCGCATTCATTCAGGTTCCGATGCGTCTGGCGGTGCTGGTACGCGGCGGTCAGGCACGAATATCAGGTAATCGGCTTCGCCGCGCAACGGCTCCCATTCAAATTTGTTCTTGTACGGGACGATTTTCACGGTGGCGATACGGGCGTCGAGCGGGCAACGCCACAAAACGCGGGCGGCGGTTCCGAGTCCGGCATCGCTGTGAAAACTGCCGTTGACATGGAGCACCACGCGCCCTGCCCGGACCGCCCCGGCGACGGTTTCCGCCATCGTGTCGTCGCGGACGCACTGCGCTTCGTAGAAACGGCGCACCGTCGGCGCATCCATCGCCTTCCCGTCGCCGTGCCCCTGCCCGATGATCGCCGCGAAGCGCGCGGCGTAGGCGTCGCCCTCCGGCGCGAGCACGGACGCGGCGATTTGTGCCCTTTCCTGCGCCGTCATGTCCGCCAGAGCCGCCGCCAGCCCTTCCTTGCCGACGCGGGCGACCAGTTTCCGGGGCGCGTTCGACGCCAGCACGGGAACGCGGTTCGTCTTCGCGTATTCCACCAGCGGGCGATAGTCGGTCGCGTAGTCGGGCCAGAGGCGTCGCGCCTTCGCGAACGCCGTTTCGTCGATTTTGCCCGCCAGGTAATCGTCCAGCGTTGCTTGCCCGTCGCGCTCTAACATCTCCATCGCCAGCGTCAGCCGCGCCCCGACTTTTCGATGCATGGCTTCTAAAAGCGCGGCTTCGACCCGGTGCGTTTCGGGGTCGTCGTGCTGCTCGCCCAGAAAAATGACGTTCGCGGTCGCCAGTCTGCCGGGGAGATCGCGCCAGCGGATCGGCTTGCCGTCGCGCCCGTCCCGTACGGTCCAGTCGCGGTCCGGTTCGGCGGCGGCAACGAACGGGGTGGATAGAAGGGCGAGAGCGGAGCCGCCACGAAGGAGAAGATCACGTCGGTTCATGGCGTATTCTACAGTGTCCCGTGCGCGGGAGCCTTGCGGCGCGGAATGGATATGAGCGACAAATCAGATACAGATGACGATCTGAAACATCAACATAGTAGATAGAATCATGTGACGAAGACCGGGAATTATACCTACAGCATCGTAGGACGCCATTTTTTCAATGCCTTTCCATTTTTACGGTTCTGGCAATCCGTGCTCGGGACATGGTATTATATATGCATAGTCGCGTTGAAGTTCGCTGGAAAAGCAGACGGAAGCACGATTATCCCGGCGACTGCATGACTCACAAGGAGTTTATGACAGTCGCTTTTTTGTTGCCGGTTTGGCGACGATTTATCCCTGCCGCGCGCGTAACTCCCCTATGGATCATTCACAACACAGCACCATCGTTTCGTTCATCTGGAACATCGCCGACGACGTTCTGCGCGATTACTACGTCCGGGGCAAATACCGCGACGTTATCCTGCCGATGACCGTTCTGCGTCGCCTCGACGCCCTGCTTGAGGACACGAAACCCGCCGTGCTGGAAAGGAACGCCCTTCTGGACGGCGCGGGAATTCTGGACAAAACGGTCGCGCTACGTGCCGCCGCCGGGCAAGCGTTCTACAACACGTCTCCTTTTACACTGCGCGACCTGAAAAGCCGGTCGCGACAACAGCAACTGCGCGCAGATCTGGAAGCCTACCTCGACGGCTTTTCGGAGAACGTCCGCGAAATCCTGGAAATGTTCAAGTTTCGGGATCAGGTCGCGACGCTGATACGGGCGGACCTGGTCGGCGGACTGCTGGATAAGTTCCTCGACCCGCGCATCAATCTGTCGCCGCGCCCGGTACTTAACGACGACGGCTCGGTACGCCTGCCCGGTCTCGATAACCACTACATGGGAACCATTTTCGAGGATCTGTTGCGCCGGTTCAACGAAGAGAATAACGAGGAAGCCGGGGAACACTGGACGCCGCGCGACGTAGTGAAACTTATGGCGGATTTGATTATTCTGCCGGTCGCAGACCGGTTAGTTTCCGCCCCCTATCACCTGTACGACGGCGCGTGCGGCACGGGCGGGATGCTCACCGTCGCCGAGGAGCGGTTGCGGGAGTTGGCACGCACACGCGGTGCCGACGTGGTGATTCATCTGTACGGGCAGGAGGTGAACCCGGAAACCTACGCCATCGCGAAGGCGGACCTGTTGCTCAAAGGCGAGGGCGAGGAACATCAACATCCGCCTCAACTCCACGCTCTCGCAGGACGAGTATTCCGGCAAAACGTTCGATTTTCTGCTTTCCAATCCACCCTACGGCAAAAGTTGGCAACTGGATCTGAACCGGTGGGGCGGCAAGAAAAGCATCGACGATCCCCGGTTCGTGATCGAACATGCGGGCGATCCCGAATATAGTTTGCTCACGCGCTCCTCGGACGGGCAGTTGATGTTTCTTGCGAACATGCTCGCGAAGATGCGCCCGAACAGTCCGTTCGGTTCGCGCATCGCGGAGGTACACAACGGTTCGTCGCTCTTCACCGGGGACGCCGGGCAGGGCGAAAGCAATATCCGCCGCTGGATTCTGGAAAACGACTATCTGGAAGCGATCATCGCCCTGCCGCTGAATATCTTCTATAACACGGGCATCGCGACGTATATCTGGGTGCTGTCGAACCGCAAGCCGGAAGCGCGGCGTGGCAAGACGCAGTTGATCGACGCGACGACATGGTTCAAGCCGCTCCGCAAGAACCTCGGCAAGAAGAACTGCGAACTGGGCGAGAGCGACACCGCACGGATTCTGGACCTGTTCCTGAACTTCAAAGAGAGCGAGCAGTCGAAAATCTTCCCGAATGAAGCGTTCGGGTATTCCAAGATCACCGTCGAGCGTCCGTTGCGGTTGCTGACGATGCTGGACGCGGCGACGCTGGACCGGTTCGCGGGGGCATGTACGGAGCAGAAGGAGGAGGCGATTGTGCCGGTGGTTCGGGAGGTCGCCGCGAGCATGGGCGAGGGTCCGCATCTGGATTACAACGCGTTCCGGCGCGAAGTCGAAACGGCGTCTGCGCCGCGCAAGATCAAGTGGAACGCCAAACGGTGGAAACTGGTGCAAAC
Organism: Armatimonadota bacterium; assembly: GCA_043763605.1. Classification (GTDB taxonomy): domain Bacteria; phylum Armatimonadota; class Armatimonadia; order Armatimonadales; family Armatimonadaceae; genus JACMIU01. Next base: position 4,967 of record JAYULM010000101.1, read on the forward strand.
CGTGCTCGCCACGCGCGACGAATCCGCCGCACCGGTGATCCGCCGCGAGGAAAAAGCGAGCAAGACCGATGTACCCGAAACCCTGTATGGTCGCTACGGCACGGACGCGGGAACGGTGGTGGAGTACGAGCCGGACGCCGACCTACGCGATACCGAGCAGGTTCCGCTCCTCGAAGACGGCGGCGTACCGGCGTTTTTCCGCCGCGAAGTGTTGCCCTACGTGCCCGACGCATGGATAGACGAAGCGGCGACAAAGATCGGCTACGAAATATCGTTCACGCGCTACTTCTACAAGCCGACGCCGTTACGCTCGCTGGACGAGATCCGCGCCGACATCGAGGCACTGGAGCAGGAAACCGAAGGGCTGCTCGGCGAAATTCTGGTGGAAACGGAGAACTAATAGTATGCCTACACAACGCTATGGGGTAACGCAACCTCCTATTGACACTTTGTTCGCTTGGATCAATAGTGGCGAGATTGCCATACCTGAAATCCAACGTCCTTTCGTCTGGAACGGTTCGAAAGTTCGTGATCTGTTGGATTCGCTTTTTCGTGGGTATCCGGTTGGGTATCTGATCGCTTGGCGCAATCCGAATGTCAAACTCAAGGATGGCACGCCCTCCGATGGAAAGCGCATTTTGATTGATGGGCAACAGAGGGTCACAGCCCTGATGGCGGCACTGGTAGGCAAAGAAGTTGTCAATAAAGACTATCAGCGTCAACGAATCCGAATTGCCTTTCACCCCAAAGAGGAGCGGTTCGAAGTCACCAACCCTGCTATCGAAAAGGACAAAGCATGGATTTCCGATATTGCTCCGCTTTTCGTCGCTGATGCCGAACTCCTGAACATAGTTCAGGACTACTGTACAGCGAACGCGGGCAGTAATATGAACGACATATTGCAAAGTATCCTCCGCCTCAAAGGAATTACGAGCAATCAGATCGGCATGATCGAACTCAATTCCGATCTGGAAATCGAAACGGTCACGGAAATTTTTATCCGGGTGAACTCGCAAGGGGTGCCGCTCAGTCAGGCGGACTTTGCGATGTCAAAAATCGCGGTCAATGAAACCTACGGCGGGAACACGCTACGTAAGGCTATCGACTACTTCTGCCATTTGGCGCGGTCGCCGGAATTTTTTCACATCCTCACGAATGACGCGGTTTTCGCTCAGAGCGATCTATACCAACCGTTGATCTGGATGAAGGACCTGAACGATGAACTGTATGACCCGTCCTACACAGATATGCTACGGGTCGCGTTCGCGTCGGAGTTCGGGCGGGGGAAACTCGAAGACTTAGTGGCACTGCTTTCCGGGCGCAACTTCGAAACCCGTGAATACGAACAAGAGATTATCGAAGATACGTTCAAACGGCTAAAAGAGGGCATCATTCGGTTTATGAATCAGAACCATTTCAAGACGTTTCTGATGATCCTCCGTTCCGCTGGTTTCGTCGATCCCTCCCTTATTGGTTCGCAGAACGCCGTCAATTTTGCGTATATGCTGTACCTATGGCTACGCAAGAAGGGCGTTCCGGCGGCGGAGATCGAGCGTGGCGTACGGAAGTGGTTCGTGTTTTCCATGCTTACGATCGGTACACCAGTTCGCCCGAATCCACCATCGATTTCGATATGCGGCAACTGGAAACGGTCGGGTTCGATGCGTTCGCGAAAAGCACCTATGACGGAACTGTTTCGAGCGCGTTCTGGGATATGTCCTTGCCGCAACACCTCGGTACTTCCTCGACCGGCTCACCTTACTGGCGCGTCTTCAAGGCAGCACAGGTGAAACTGAATGATCACGGGTTTCTGTCCCGCGACATTACGATCAAAGACCTGATCGAAGTGAAGAGCGACGAACACCACCTTTTCCCGCAAGCATTTTTGAAAGAACACGGGCTGACACGCGGGCAATACAACCAGATAGCGAACCTGGCGATCACGCAGAGCGAGATTAATATCGCCATCGGGAAAAAGGCACCTGCAGTTTATTTCAAGGAAGTTATTCAGCAGTGCCAGACCGGCACGAAGAAATATGGCAATCTGGAAACTCTGACGGAATTAGCGGCGAACCGAGAACAGAACTGTATCCCGGACGGAATGGAAGCCTCGACGATCACAGACTACGGCGATTTTTTAGCGAAGCGTCGTCAGTTGATGGCGAAGAAGATGAAGACATACTTTGAGGGACTTTAGAGATGAGTCGATTGCCTCGTTATGCCGAATACAGGGATTCCGGCGTGGAATGGCTGGGACAAGTGCCCGCGCATTGGCGAATGGGGCGAATCAAGCATGTTTTCGAGGAAACGGAGGAGCGAAGCGGCGATGGCACTGGAACCTTGCTATCGCTCACTCGTGCGCGTGGTCTTATAAGACAAAGCGACGCGAGTAGCAAGGCTCCAAGCGCGTCGGACTTGTCCAAGTATAAAGTCTGTCAGCCAGGGCAACTGGTGATGAACCGGATGCAAGCATGGTCGGGCATGTTCGGCGTACCTACGGAAGTTGGATTAGTCAGTCCTGACTACAGTGTTTTTCGCGCGAAACGTGTTTCGGATGTCACGTATTTTCTTAACCTCTTCAAAACGCCGCACTATGTTGAACAGTTCGCTCAACGGTCACAGGGTGTCGGGACAGGATTTAACCGGCTGTATTTTCCTGATTTTGGTGCAATTCCCGTGGCACTCTTCCCAGTCGAGGAACAAGCCGCCATCGTTCGCTATCTGGACGCGTTAGACCGCCGGGTAAACCGTCTGCTCCGCATCAAGCGTCGCCTGATTGTCTTGCTTAACGAACAGAAACAAGCCATCATCCATCGCGCCGTGACGAAGGGACTCAACCCCGACGCGCTGATGAAGCCGTCCGGTATAGACTGGCTCGGCGAGATTCCCGCGCATTGGACTCTGTGCCCTGCCAAATATTTCTTTCGCGAGGTTGATGAGCGTTCTACTTCTGGTGATGAAGAACTGTTGTCTGTATCTCACATAACGGGGGTGACGCCAAGAAGCCAAAAGAACATAACGATGTTTATGGCTGAATCTTACGTCGGTCACAAACTTTGTAGACCAGGTGATCTAGTTATCAACACGATGTGGGCGTGGATGGGAGCATTAGGCGTCTCGCAAAAAACTGGTATCGTCAGTTCTTCGTATGGCGTCTACAGACCCTCCAACACACTCGCGTCCATTCCCGAATATTTAGACTTACTCCTGAGAACTAAACCTTATATAAGCGAGTATACTTGTCGTTCAACGGGTGTTCGTGCTTCGCGCCTTCGCTTATACCCAGATAAATTTTTGAGTATTCCGCTCGTCCAGCCTGACATTGAGGAACAACGCGGGATTATCGGTTTCATTGCTCAAGAACTAAAAGACATCAACACAGGAGTTAACCGTATTCAACAAGAAATCGAACTAATTCGCGAGTACCGTACCCGCCTGATTGCCGATGTTGTCACCGGCAAGTTGGACGTGCGCGACGCGATTTTGCCGGATGCCTTTCCGGATTCGGAGGTGTTGGCGCAGATTCCTTTGGACGAGGCGGACGCGTTAGACGAAAGGGACGACGATACCGAGGATATAGCCGAAGATGCCGACGAGTGACCTGCCCGAGCGACCGAAAATCTATCACATCCTCCATCACGATAACCTGCAATCGCTCCTGGATCACGGTTGTTTGTGGTCGGACGGGGAAATGTTGCGGCGGGGAGTTCTTTGCACCACTATCGGTATGGGCAGTATCAAAAAGTCTCGTCTGGAGGAGTGCGTCGTCAAATGCCACCCGGAGACGAAAGTAGGGTAGTATGTTCCTTTCTACTTTTGCCCCCGCTCCATCATGCTCTTTCTGCTGAACAAAGGGAACCACCCCAGTCTGGATTACAAGGGCGGGCAACGACCGATTGTCCATTTAGAAGCCGATATGCACGAGGCGATCCGTTGGGCGGAGCAACTGAAGCGACACTGGGCATTCCACCCGGATCAATGCCAGAGCCGGTTACGCCGATTTTTACAACACGACGGACAAACTGAACGAGATCAACTGGTCCGCCGTTCAAGCGAACCAGTGGAGCGGGCAGAATGTCGGCACCGCGATCAAAGAGGAGAAGCAGGCAGAATTTCTGCTCTACCAATCTTTCCCCTGGTCGCTGGTGCGGCGTATCGGAGTAATTGACGAAGAGATGGCGACGCTTGTAAAATCACGCATCGCACGTGCCACGCATGTTCCGCCTGTCGCTGTGTTGCCGGAGTGGTACTACTGAAAGTGCCGACAAAACTATGATTGAACTGAAACAAGGCGACATATTACATGCGGACGCGGAAGCACTGGTCAACACGGTCAACTGTGTCGGAGTGATGGGGCGCGGGGTCGCGCTTCAGTTCCGCAACGCCTTCCCGGAAAACTACAAAGTTTATAAGGCGACGTGTGATAGTCGCGAGTTGCGCCCCGGCAAATTGCTGACGTTCGACCGTGCCACCTGGGAAAACCCGCGTTATATCATCAACTTTCCCACCAAAGACCATTGGCGCGGCAAAAGCCAGATCGCGTATATCGAACAAGGATTGGAGGCGTTGGTGGCGGAGGTAAAGCGGCTCGGTATTCGCTCTATCGCACTTCCGCCACTGGGATGCGGTCTGGGCGGGCTGAACTGGAACGATGTCAAACCACGTATCGAGACGGCGTTTGCTCCGTTGACGGATGTGTCGGTGCTTCTGTACGAACCTGCCGGAGCACCCGCGCCGGATTCCATGACGCATACCGCCGAACCGCCTCCGATGACGGCGGGGCGTGCGACATTATTGGCACTGATTCAGCGGTATTTAGCCGGGCTGATGGATACTGGCGTTACGTTGCTGGAGATCCAAAAACTCCTCTACTTCATGCAGGAGGGTGGCGAACCGCTGAAACTACGTTATGCGAAAGGCACTTACGGTCCGTATGCCGATAACGTTCGTCATGTCCTGAACCGTATTGAGGGGCATTTCATACTCGGTTACGGAGACGCGGCGGATTCCCCTACCCGCGAGATCGAACTACAGGGCGATGCCGGTACGCGGGGAGAAAATTACCTGCTAACCAAGCCGGATACCCTGTCTCGTCTGACGTGCGTGTCGGATCTGATCTGCGGATTTGAAACGCCGTTCGGCATGGAACTCCTTTCCACCGTGCATTGGGTGGTCGTACACGAAGGAGCGCGAAGCCCGGAGGAAGCCGTGTCGCACGTTTACGAATGGAATGAGCACAAGCGAATGTTTCAGGAATCCCACCTTCGCCTTGCCTATGATGTATTAGAGAAAAAGGGTTGGCTATCTTCGGAAAATCACGGATCACAGGCGAGTGCCAGGCAAGAGTGACAACAGTTTGGTGAATCGCCTCTTAATTTTTCGGGGCATAAATACCCCGGCTAACGTTTTTCAAGCCGGATAAATCCGGCTCACGGCGTCTGTTCGCTGGTCCTCCGACAAACTGCATCGCTCCGGCTAACGTCTTTTCAGCCCGATAAATGCGCGAATCCCGGTCCCTTTCCGGATTCGGAGGAGTCGGCGCAGATTCCTTTGGACGAGGCAGACGAGTTAGACGAACTGGACGGCGACGCGGGCGAGGACGACGCCCCGACCGACGACGAGGGAGAGGATTTTAGACGATGACGGATGCCGCGACAAAACCGAATAGCAAAACAAACCCGATGCCGGAGTCCGCGCCGTTGTTGCAAAGCATTCAATTGCAAAATTTTCTGTCGTTCGGTCCCAATGCGCAGACAATCGACCTTGGTCCGCTAAACATTTTGATCGGACCAAACGGCTCGGGTAAATCCAATGTGATCGAGGCTATCTCATTAATGCGTTCGTGCCCTGTTCCTACGTCGTCACGGGGGGATAGCAGTTTAGTATCTGTGGTGAAGCGCGGAGGGGGTGTTGAAGAGTGGATATGGAAGGGAGATCCTACAACACCTGCAAGAATTACAACCGTATTCGAGAGATTTGACGGGGAAGAGCCTTTGCATCATGGCATCGAGTTTGCTACAGAGCGACAGCGGTTTCATTTGACAGGTGAATTTGTCGCGAGAGACACTGCCGACAGTGAACCGAGTGAGACTAATTTTTTTTATGGGTATACAAAAGACGGTCACTTCATTAATGTTGCAAAGGAAAATCAACCCCGACAACTGACGGAAGAGACAATAGAAGCAAACGTTTCAATTCTTGCACAGCGAAACGACCCGGAGCAGTACCCGGAAATCAGTTACTTGACCAGACAGTATGGAAAGGTCGCGATCTACCGAGAATGGGCGTTTGGTAGGAACACGATTCTCCGTCGGGCGCAGTCGGTTTTAGATCGGTCGGATTGGCTGGAGGAAGACTTTTCCAACCTGTTTCTCTTTTTGAATCAACTGTCTCAAAACCCGAAAACAAAACGGTTGCTCCTTGAAAGGTTGCGCGACATCTACGAAGAAGTGACGGATATTTCCTTCGAGATCATTTCGCAGTTCGTGCGCTTTTCTCTGGTTGAGAATGACTACCGTATCCCCTGTGAGCGGCTTTCCGACGGCACCCTGCGTTACCTGTGTCTGCTCGCGATTTTATGCGACCCGACGCCGCCGCCGCTGATCTGCATTGAGGAGCCGGAACTGGGACTGCACCCGGACATTCTGCCCAAGATCGCCGATCTGCTCGTCGCCGCGTCGGAGCGGACACAACTGATAGTGACGACGCACTCGGACATTATCGTGGACTCGCTGACCGATCAGCCGGAATCGGTATTTGTTGTCGAGAAGCACGACGGGCAAACCACGGTCAAGCACCCGCCCGCACTCGCGCCCGGCGAACGGCTCGGTACGGCGTGGATCGAGGGGCGGATCGGGGGGACGCGCTGGTGAGCGAGAAGCGGTTGTTGGTGGAGGGAGCCGGAAACGGAAACGACTCGAAAAACCAGAAGGTTCGGTGCCGCGCCGGGTTCAAGAAGTTTCTGGAAAAAGCGGACCCGACGTTTCGCGCGTTCCAGATCGAACCCAAAGGCGGCAGGCGGCAGGCGTACGACGCGTTCAAGAGCGATCACGAATCCGGGAAATGGTGTTTCGTTGCCCTGTGGCTGGACAGCGAGGACCCGATTACGAACAAGGAAGCACCTTGGGCACATATCGCGAACCGCAAGGACGACAAGATGCCGCGTCCAGAAGGGGTGACCGATAATCAGGTGTTGCTGATGGCGACGAGTATGGAAACGCTACTCGCCGCCGACCCGGACGCGCTGGAAGAGCACTATGGGCACGGTTTTACCCGTAAGGATCTGCCCTCAGCGGTGGATTTAGAGGAACGGAGCCGCGACGCGGTATTCCGAGCACTGCAAGCTGCCACGCGCGGTTGCAACAAATCTTACTCAAAGGGCGACCATTCGTTCGCCCTGCTCGAAAAGATCGACCCGGCGACGATACAGGAGGTTTTACCCTCCTTCGCCCGCACGGTACGGGTTTTAAAGGAGAATCTACAAGCATGCCCACCAACACGAGCGAAAAAGGGTTAGAGGATCTGATCGTTGCCTACCTGACCGGGCAGACTACTCCGGCGACGGGTTCCGCTACCCATGTCGGCGAACCGCCCGTTGCTTACGGGGGCGCGGGCTACCTCGCGGGTACCACTGACGACTACGACCGGGAGCACGCGCTGGATACCCGCCATTTTCGCGCGTTCCTCGAAGTCACGCAACCCGCATTGTTCGCCGCGCTGGATTGGGACAACCCGAATCCGGTCAAGTCCCAATTCTTCGCCCGCGTCCGCGACGAGATCGGAAAGCGCGGGATCGTGGATGTGTTGCGTCAGGGCGTCAAGTTCAACCAGTTCCAAGCCGCGCTGTTTTACGGCAGCCCGTCGCCCGGCAACACGCAAGCCGCCGCGCGGTACGCCGAGAACCGCTTCAGTGTGACCCGGCAACTGCGCTACAGCAAAACCAACCCGGCACTCGCGCTCGATCTGTGCGTTTTTCTAAACGGCTTGCCGGTTTTCACCTTTGAACTCAAAAACAGTTTGACCAAGCAAACCGTGGTGGACGCCGTCGAGCAGTACAAGCAGGACCGCGATCCGAAGGAGTTGCTGTTTCAGTTCAAACGCTGTTTGTCGCACTTCGCCGTGGACGACCAGAATATCCGCTTCTGCACCCGGTTGGAGGGCGACGCGTCGTGGTTCCTGCCGTTCGACAGGGGGCACAACGGCGGCGCGGGCAACCCGCCGAACCCGCACGGCTTGATGACCGACTATCTGTGGCGCGAAGTGTTGCAAAAGAACAACCTTTCCGAACTGCTGGAATGTTTCGCCCGCGTCGTGCGCGTCAAGAACCCGCGCACCGGCAAGGAGCGCGAATCGCAGATATTCCCGCGCTACCATCAGTGGAACGTCGTCCGGCAAGTTCTGGCGCACGTCCGCGAAAACGGTGTCGGACAGAAGTATCTCATCCAGCATTCGGCGGGGAGCGGCAAGTCGAACTCTATCGCCTGGCTCGCGCATCAGTTGGTCGATACGGAAAAGAACGGCAAAACCGTGTTCGATTCCATCCTCGTCGTCACTGACCGCCGCAACTTGGACAAGCAGACCGACCGGACGATCAAGGATTTCGCCGAAGTCAAAGCCACGGTCGGACACGCGGACGGCTCGGGGGATCTGCGGACGTTTATACAGGGCGGCAAAAAGATCATCATCACCACGGTGCAGAAGTTTCCGTACATTCTGGACGAGATCGGCACCGACCATCAGGGGCGAAACTTCGCGATCATCATCGACGAGGCGCACTCCTCGCAGTCGGGTAGCACGTCCGCGAAGATGCAGATGGCACTCGCCGGGCAGGACGACGGCGACGACGAATCGTTCGAGGACGCGATCAACCGCATCATCGAAACCAAGAAACTGCTCCCGAACGCGTCGTACTTCGCGTTTACCGCGACGCCGAAAGGCAAGACGCTCGAAATGTTCGGCACACCGTTCCAGAGTGGGGCACAAAAGCAGTTCGCGCCGTTTCACTCCTACACCATGCGTCAGGCGATACAGGAAGGCTTTATCCTGGACGTGCTATCGTTCTACACGCCGATCAAAAGTTACTACCGGTTGGAGAAAGTCGTTTCCGAGGACCCGGAGTTCGACACCAAAAAGGCGCGCAAGAAACTGCGCCGCTATGTCGAGAACCACGCCCACGCCATCGGGGAAAAGTCGCACATCATCGTGGAGCATTTTCTGGAACAGGTGATCGCGAAAAAGAAGATCGGTGGGCAGGCGCGGGCAATGGTTGTCACCAACGGCATCGCCCGCGCTATCGAGTATTTCCACGCGATCAAGAACGCCCTGAAAGAGCGCAACAGTCTATACCTTCCGGTGGTCGCGTTCACCGGCGAACACGAATACGGCGGGCAAAAGGTCACGGAAGCGACGCTGAATGGCTTCCCTTCCAACCATATCGAGGAGCGGATTCAGGACGACCCGTACCGGATTCTGATCTGCGCCGACAAGTTCCAGACCGGCTATGACGAACCGCTCCTGCATACGATGTACGTGGACAAAACCCTCGCCGGGATCAAGGCGGTGCAAACCCTGTCGCGCCTGAACCGCGCCCACGCCAAAAAGCGGGACACGTTCGTCCTCGACTTCATCAACGACCCGGAAGTGATTCAAGCCGCCTTTCAGGAATACTACCAGACGACGATTCTCAGCGGCGAGACGGATCCGAACCGCTTGCACGATCTTCAAGCCACGCTGGACAACGCGCAAGTTTACACCACGGCACAGGTGAACGACCTCGTCGAGCGGTATCTATCCGGCGCGGACCGCGACACGCTCGACCCGATCCTGGATACGTGCGTCGTTCAGTACCGCGACACGCTGGACGAAAACGCGCAGGTCGAATTCAAAGGCACCGCGAAAGCGTTCCTGCGCAACTACAACTTCCTGTCCGCAATCCTGCCCTACAGCCTGCCGGAATGGGAAAAACTTTCCGTCTTCCTGACGTTCCTGGTTCCCAAACTGCCCGCGCCACAGGAAGAGGATCTTTCGCAAGGCATTCTGGAATCCATCGACATGGACAGTTATCGCGCCGAAAAGAACGCCGCGCTCGCCATCGCGCTGTCCGCCGAAGACGCCGCCTTAGACCCCTCCGAGATCGGCGGGAGCGGCCACAAACCCGAACCCGAACTGGACCGGCTGAGCAATATCATCGATCAGTTCAACGCCCTGTTCGGCGACATTCCGTTCGACGACAAAGACAAAGTGATGAAACTTATCACCGAGGAGATACCGGCGAAGGTCGCCGCCGACAAGGATTATCAGAACGCGATGCAAAACCCGGACCGCGAAAACGCCCGCCAGCAACACGACCACGCCCTCGAACACGCGCTGATCTCGTTCATCAAGGACCATACCGAGTTTTACAAGCAGTTCAAAAACAGCCCGGAGTTTCACCGGTTCGTGTCCCGGACTTCGTTTGAAAACACGTACCAGCCGCCTGTGAAGTAGCCTCAGATAAAATAGCCCTGTAGGACGTAAGGCGGACGCCGATCCGCCCTACTTCTTTTTCGCCAGAGCCGCCTCTACCGCCCCGATCACTTCGGGCGAAAGCGGGTCTTTGGACGAGTCAAAGCGAGCGATTACCTGCCCCTTATCGTCCACCAGAAATTTGGTAAAGTTCCATTGCACCGGTCCCGCGAACTTCGGGTTGGTGTCTTTGCCGGTCAGGAACGCGTACAGCGGGGCTTGCCCCGCGCCCGGCGCGACGGTTATTTTCGAGAACATGTCGAACGTTGTCTTGAAGCGGGCGGAGCAGAACTGCTTGATCTCCGCGTCGGTGCCCGGTTCCTGACCACCGAAATCGTTGGCGGGGAAGCCGAGGACGCGCAAGCCCTTGCCTTTGTACCGCCCGTACAGGGTTTCCAGACTGGCGTACTGCGGCGTAAACCCGCACTGCGACGCCGTGTTGACGAACAGCGTGACCTTCCCCTTGTAGCGGGACAGCGGCACTGTCTTGCCATCGATGGTCTTGACTTTGAAGTCGAGCGGGCTTTTAGCGGGCGCGGCAACGGCGGGCGCGGCGACAGCAGCGGCGGCGAGGGCGATCAGGGAAAACGCGACAGGGCGCGCGAAACGATTGGGCATGATGGTTCTCCGATACGGGGTAGTGTCAGGGTCTAAACAACGGTTGGTGCCGTCCGGTTCCCAAGACCGCGTCATCCGGCGCACGGAAACGTGCATAATAGAAGCCGTGAACACTCCCGACGCGCCCGATATTCCCGCACCCAACGTGCTGGATCTGCCCGTTTTCCGCCGCCTTCTCGTCCTGATCGCCGTCTCCGGACTCGCTGGTAGCGCGCTCGCCGTGGTCCTCGGCTACCAGATTTACACCATCACCGGGTCGCCGCTCGCGCTCGGCTATCTTGGACTCGTGGAGGTGATCCCGGCGATCTCACTCGCGCTGTTCGGCGGGCATGTCGCCGACCGTGCCGACCGCCGCTCGATCCTGCTCGTCACCCAGAGTGTCGCCGTCTTCTGCGCCCTGTTTTTCGCCCATCTTTCGAGCGGTCCCGCGCCGCCCGCCGTGACCGCGTTGTACGCCGTGGTGTTTCTCGCCGGGATCGCGCGCGGCTTTTCCGGTCCCGCCTTTTCCGCGTTCGAGGTGCAAGTCGTCCCCCGTGAACAACTCCTGCAAGCGTCCGGCTACCTGACCGCGACCGGGCAAACGTTCGGCATCCTCGGACCCGCGCTCGGCGGCGTGGTCTACGATCTTGCCGGACCGCGCGCCGCCTATTTCGGGATCGCCGGGCTGATCGCGGTCGGGCTGATCTGCCTGATGACAATTCCATTGCAACCGGTCCCCGCGCCCGAAAAAAAGGCACCGGATGCGCCGGACGAATCGATCTGGCAGAGTATCGCCATCGGGGTGTGGTTCGTCTTCCAGACCCCCGCGCTGGTCGGCTCGATGGCACTCGACCTGTTCGCGGTGCTATTTGGCGGGGCAATCGCCCTCCTTCCGATCTTCGCGAAAGACATCCTCCACGTCGGCGCGGGCGGACTCGGCTTGCTCAACGCCGCGCCGTCCATCGGCGCACTGTCGGCGACGTTGCTGGCGACACGTTACCCGCCGCTCCGTCACGCCGGACGGAATCTGCTCCTGTCCGTCGGGGCGTTCGGCGTCAGCATCATCGTGTTCGCGCTCTCGAAAAACCTCGCGCTGTCGCTGGCGGCCTTGTTTCTGTCGGGCTTTTTCGACGGCTTCAGCATGGTCATCCGCAAAGCGATTATCCGACTGCTCTCCCCGGACCACATGCGCGGGCGGATCGCGGCAGTATCGATGATCTTTGTCGGCTCATCTAACGAGATCGGGGCATTGGAAAGTGGCGTCGCGGCGAACTACCTCGGCACGGCACGATCTGTGTGGCTCGGCGGCATCGTCACACTGCTAATCGTCGCGGGCACGGCGTACTTCGCGCCGGGGTTGCGAAATTTGCGGCTTGGTTCTCCCTCGCTCCCTCCCGTTTTTCCTCCCTCCCCCCCGCCCCCTCCCTCATCGGAATGAGAGAGGGGGAGTCTGGAGCAGAGCGGCGGTCCCGCTTGTCGGACGGTTCGGGA
>JAYULM010000102.1:0-1312 GCA_043763605.1 Armatimonadota bacterium
ACATCTACGCGGAATAACGGCGGAATCTTTCGATGGCGCGACACTCACCCTTTCAGCGCAAAATGCGTTTACGCGATGTTGGGTCGAAAGTCGCCATCGCTCACTGATCGAGCAGATAGCAACGCGGCTCGCGTGTGAACCGGTTTCGGTGAACTTCGCCACGCGCAATTCATTCATTGCGAGCAATGAACTGCCCCCCGGTAATGACGGCGGGAGAGGAGCCGCAAGCCATGCTGGATAATCTACTTGCCCTTTCCGAAGTGCTCAAACAGATTGGCTGGTCAGAAACGAAGCACCGCTCAGCTATGCTTCGCTACACCGCGCTCCCCCCAGTGGACGCGCTCCTCGGCGCGACGCAGGTCGGTAAGTACACGAAATACCCGCTCACGCGCATCTGGCTTTTCCGCGAGATTGCGTTGGCGCATGACCGGGCGGAACTCAGCCCGAAGGATGCCGAGGCGTTTTTGCGGAGCCGGATCGACGCGGGGCCAACATTCGACGCCGATCATACCGTGATAGACGCTACCGAATTCGCCGGTGGCGACCGGATGACCGGTTCAGGCACTTTCGCGGAGCGAAATGCCGCACCGGATGACCGGTCAACGGCGCTTGCCCCAATCACCGCACAAGTCGAGCGTCTCGGCGGCGTGTTTGCGGATACCATCATCGCTCGAATCAAGGAGTCGGGAATCCTGCCTGTCGCCGCGCCGCTCGAAGATCGTCTCATCGGGCGCGAGGAAGTTGCTGAAATGATTGGACTCGCGGACCGCCCGCATCTTGTCTCGCGCCGCGTCGCGCCGGTCGCGCCGGGTCTGTGGAGCAGGGTTCAGGTACTCCGATACATCGAAGGACTGCGTGACGTGGCGAGCGCGAAAACGGCGGCGCGGCGACGGCGCGGGAAAGCCGGTGAACCATGAAGCAACTCGGCGACAACGTTGTTGAGATCGGTCACACCCCCCAGATTGATTTCAATTTATCATCACTCACGAAATCGGAACGTCATGTCCTTGATTTAGTGCTTGGGTACGGCACACCGCTCACGGGAAACGCACGTAGTTTCGGGTCGGCAACGGAGGAAGAATACAAGAAGGGTGTCGCCCGGCTCCACATAAACGCGGATATGACGGAGGCGATCACGTCGCTACGTCGCCGGGGGTACGTCTACATTTACGTGACGCAACTTGGCGACTGCTTTTACGCGAAAACAGCCTCGCCCGATCAAATAACGGCACGTAGTTTAGTCCGCTCGGTGTCGCCGATGTCGGGAGAACTCGAATGGTGGCTCCCGCCGGACTATCAGTACAGCGTTGAT
>JAYULM010000103.1:0-1312 GCA_043763605.1 Armatimonadota bacterium
GAAGGGTTCCGGTGGAACCCTTCAGCGTCCGATCCCATGGCTCTCAAAGATTTGGTGTTACGTCGGCGGCTGTAATGCACGCGTCGCAACGTCGATGAAACCGCCCGGCGCGATAGGGCGGACCAGGAGGAAGTCCATTCCCGAAAGGTATCCTGACATCGCCGTCAGATTCATCTCTTCGGCAGTGCGCCCTTCCTCCACGATTAGCAGGATAGTGAAATCCGTTTTCTTTCGAGCACTGAGCAGGAACGGCATAAGTTCCCACGCGGTGACGTTTCCGATCCGCTCGGACAGCACGACGAAATCGCCCGCCGTGATCAGCGTGGAGGGAGCAATCATGTCCTGCTTGTTCGGCGTCAGAAACTGTAGAAATTCGGCGGAATCGGATACCGTCCGCACCGTGTTCCAACCGACATGTGTCAGGGCACCGGCTAACTCCTTCTGGTAGGAACTGTCGAAGTTCGGCGTTATCAGCACGGCGCGGCGGGTTTGCGTATCGTTCATCGGTCGGTACTCCTTCAGTGTTTCGGCAAGTCGTGCCCGCCCCCGTGACAGCATCCATTTCACGGTCCCTTCCGGGCGGGCGAGCGATTGAGAAATCTCTTTGACCGAAGCACCGTTCAGATAATATTGCTGAACGGCGTATGCTTGATCATTGGGAAGATCGTAGATCGCGCGGCGTACATTCGCGCTCAATTCGTCAGGGCGCGGGAGCGATTCGCTCCCGACAATCAGGTGCGCTTCTTGTGCTTCCTGTCGCCGTCGACGGGCAAGACTCCGGCGCGACTCATTGCGGACGATGGCGCGAATCCAGGGGACGAACTGCTCCGGGTGTTTCAAACGGTGAACGAAGCGGCAGGCACGGACGACCGATTCCGCAACGGCATCCTGCGCATCCTCGTAACTGGATAAATCGCGGTAGGCGATCCGAAACAACGACGCGCGGTGACGCTCGACAAGTCTCCCCATCGCGTCGGTGTCACCACGCGTCGCCCGCTGAGCCAGTCGAAAATCTTCGTTCACAACATATAAGACCGCGAAGGGGCGGGATTGGTTGGGTGATTGGGTGTTTCGGACGGTGAACCGTTCCGCTATGCGCCTTCGGCGGACGCACCGAGTGCGGAGGAACCGGCAATGTCTCGCCTCAGCGTATCTCGCTCGCAGAGCGTCCGCCGAAGGCGCATAGCGGAACGGTTCACCGCCCGACCAAACCACATATAGTCTTCGGCAAAAGTATTGCTGGTGAGGTATCCTTTCAGGCATGAAGCCACTCTCCCTCGACCTACGCCAACGCATTGTAGATGCACTCGAC
>JAYULM010000104.1:0-4556 GCA_043763605.1 Armatimonadota bacterium
CCCCGCAGGTCTTGGGCGCGTGTCGCGACAGCCTGCAACACACCCGTACCATTGTGGAGCGCGAAATCGACGGGATCGACGACAACCCGGTGATCTTCGTGGACGCGGTTCTGCACGGCGGGAACTTTCACGGGCAAGCCGTCGGGTTTGCCGCCGACATCCTGAACGCCGCACTGACTCAGATCGCGGTTCTCGCCGAGCGGCAGATCGCGCTTCTTTGCACCCCGTCCCGGCACAACGATTTCGCGCCGCTCCTGCTCGCCTTCGAACCCGGACGAGACAGCGGGCTTGCCGGGGCGCAACTGACCGCGACCGCGCTACTCGCCGAAATGCGCGGGGCATGCCAGCAATACGCTACGTCGTCCATTCCGACGAACGCTGACAATCAGGACGTGGTGCCGATGGCGACGCTCGCCGCGCAGTCGGCGTACCGGCAAACCGAACGCTTAGCCGGGGTACTTGCCGTTCTGCATATCGCCGCGTGTCAACTCACTTTTTTACGCGGCGAGGGAAGAGCCGTCGGGCGCACCTCAGCACCGCCTCCGGGCTTCCCCGCATTCGAACCGCTCCAGACAGACCGGGCACTGTATTCCAACATCCGCCGGATCGCCGATCTTTTTCTGAACGGAGAAACGGAACAGGACGCTACAGAAAGCGAATAATATCGACCGCCTTCATCCCTGCCCGGTGCGCGGCGAGTAGCCCGGCGGGCGCGTCCTCGAAAACGACGCAGCGTTCCGGCGCGACGCCTAACAGTTCGGCAGCACGCAGGAAAACGTCCGGGGCAGGCTTTCCATTCGCGACATCTTCTGAACCGACCACGGGACCGAACAGGTCGCGGATGCCGACGGTTTCGAGCGATTCGATCACGACATCACGCCGCCCCCCGGACGCCACCGCGAGGGGCACGCCCGCCGCATGAAGCCGTATCGCTTCGTCGATCACGAACGTTAGCGGTTTCACGTCCGTGATCAGTGTCCGGTAGATTTCCTCTTTCTCCGTCGCGGTTTCGTGGGGTGGGAGGGTCAAACCGTGTATCACGTTCAGACGCTCCATGATCTCTTTCGCCGGGGTGCCGCCCCATTCGTAGAACTGAGTTTCGGGGAATATGGTGGGATGCCCCAGCGCGTCAAGCGTTTTGCGCCAGGCGACAAAGTGTAGCGGCATAGTGTCGACCAGCGTTCCGTCGCAGTCGAAGATCGCCCCGGCGGGAAGCGTGGCGAGGGGCATCGGGATTAAATGTTCTGTGGGGGCGTCATTCATGGTTTCGTTCTCCGAAAGTTATACCAAATTGTTTTGACTTTAGTGCGGACACTGAAGTGTTCCGGTGTAAGCCTTCGGCTGTAGACGCTTCGCGTCGCCGGGGGCGGGACGTTAGCGCGTCTGCCCCCCGCTTCCCCGACGCGAAGCGTCTATAGCCGAAGGCTTACACCGGAACCCTTCAGCGTCCGCACTCGTGGCTTCAACAAGCAACGTTGGATTAAATCGGTGTCAGTGTAACCGCTCCGGGGTTTGACGCACAAGGGGCGCGGGTAGAAACGGTGTAGCGGACGATACAAAATCGTTCCGCAGGAGACACAAAATGAACAATAAAAGTGGTAGCAATTTGCTTTTCGCGGCGGTAGTCGGCGGCGGTTTATACTGGGCGTCCAAGCAGCCCGGGGGTATCAAGGGAACGTGGAATCGCCTCGGCGGGAAGCTGCACGAGATACAGAACTCGAATGACCCCATCGGGACGATCAAGCGACAGATCAACGACGCGAAGTACAATGCGATCAACAGTGACCGCCCCTATGGGGTGAGCGCGTTCGACGAATCCAACGCTCCGGCGGCACAAATATAAACGGTGTTGCACAGGAATATACTGTGCAATGAGAGAATTAAAGGGACGATGAACGATGCTCACCGTCCCTTTTTGTTGCCCCGACCGTTGCCCCCCGGCGGAACAATCGGCATCGTATCGCCCGCCGGTCCTTCCGGCGAGGGTGGCATCGAACGCGCCGTCCAGGTCCTGACCGGGCGCGGCTATCGCGTCGTCGTCGGGGAGCACGCTCATGAGAACGCTACATCGCTCGGATATGCGTACCTCGCCGGGACAGACGAGCACCGCGCCGACGATCTGAACCGCTTCTTGCTCGATCCCGAAATCGATCTCATTCTGTGTGCTCGCGGTGGCTACGGTTGTGCCCGTATTCTGGACTGGCTGGCGTCGCCGGAGGATATTCGGCGGTTTCCCAAACCGTTGGTCGGCTATTCGGATATAACCGCGCTGTCACTGTTCCTCGCCGCGCACGCGGGTATTGTCTCGTTTTCCGGGATCATGGCGACGGCGGGGGATGGATTCGGTGAGGGCACGCTCGATCCATACAGCGAGGCGTCCTTCTGGCAGGCGGTCGGCGCGGACGGATTTGGCAGTGTCTATTCTCCACCCGAGGACGCCGCGCCGTGGACCGTCCATCGCCCTCCGGTCGGCGGTGGCGAATCCGTTACCGGTCCCGTCTTCCCGGTGTGCTTATCGCTCCTGACTTCGCTGGTCGGCACCCCCTGTCTGCCAGACATGAGCGGCGCGATTCTCGTAATCGAGGACGTTCATGAAGAACTGTATTCCGTCGACCGGATGCTGGTTCAACTGCGCCATGCCGGGATTCTGGGGGGCGTGGCTGCCGTCTTGATCGGTTCCTTCAACGGCACCAATCCCGACGAGGACGACAAACTGCGCGCGATGGTCCCACGCCTGGTACTGGAAAACTCGCCCCCGACCGTCGCGGTGGCGTCCGGGGTCGCCTACGGTCACATCCCTCGCCGCCTGACGCTTCCAGTCGGGGCGGTCGGAACGGCGGACTTTGGCGATAGCGCGTTTTCGTTTGACATTCGCCCGTAGGGGCGATACAGTGAGTGGGCAATTTCGGGGCATGGCGCAGCTTGGTAGCGCGCTACCTTGGGGTGGTAGAGGTCGTGGGTTCGAATCCCGCTGCCCCGATGCCAATAGATGCCGGTCACAGGAAATCCTGTGACCGGCGTTTTTTATCGAGCATTCGCTTCTGTTAGTCCCTTCGCGTATCGATCATTGTTGCGCGGCGAGCCAGTCGCTACGCAGAATCTCCGCGAACCAGACGTCGAGATACTTCCCGTTGCGCCAAATGTGTTCGCGGGCGATGCCGACCGTTTTGTATCCCGCCTTTTCCAGAACGCGCTGCGAACCGATATTCGGCAGGTAGACGTTTGTGTTGATCTTATGCAGGTTCAACTCGTCGAACGCGAAACGGGTGCGCAGTCGCACGACCTCGGAACCGTACCCTTTCCCCCACTCGCTTTTCTCACCGATCAGGTTGCCGCTACTCGCCGAATGGTGTACCGGGTGAATGGCATGAATTCCGGTCGTTCCGATGAGCCGTTCCTCCGCGCCGTCTGTTGCGATCACTGCCCAGAAGACGCTGTCCTTGTCTTTGGAGACATCGGCGAACCATTCTTTCTCCGCGTCCAGCGTGAACGGGAAGATGTTATTGAGATAGCGAGTTACGTCGGTATCCTCGAACCACCGGCAGAACGTATCAAGCATTTCGGGTTTCGGGGGAACGAGTCGTACTCGCTCGCCGATTATCACAGGACCGAGCATGAAAGTTTTTCCTTTTACGGCATTTCAGATTGAGAATCATATCGTCGTGGAAGCCGCTTCTGCTAAACTCACTCGTTTGACGGGTCAATACCGGTAAGTTAAAGGGCGTCAGGTAAGAATTCCTTATAAAGTTTTAGCGATTTCGCGGGCAACTTTTACCGTCAAGCTGTTGACATATAAACCGTCCGGACGGTACAGTAATGAAACTATGGAATCCAAAGGCAACGCGGGTGGCAAACGCGGCACAACGCATGACACACTGCTCACGGCGGCTAAGCGGGTCGTTGCACGGGACGGGGTTGCGCGTCTGACGCTCGACACCGTGGCGCAAGAAGCGGGTGTCAGCAAGGGCGGGGTCCTGTATCACTTCCCGACGAAAAACGCGCTGGTGGCGGCGATGATGGAAAGCGACATCTCCTGCTGGAAGGCGGAAGTAGCGGCGTGTCGGGAGGCGGAAGTCGCCGAAGGCGTGTTGCCGGAGGCGGGTCGCAACGTTCGTGCCTTCGTTTCCGCCGCCGAGGGTGCCTGTGAGCGCAAAGCGGAAGCGTTCCGTGAAATGTTCGGCGGCGAGGACATGAGCCACTGGTTCGCGACATCGCCCGACCTGCGCGCCGGAATGATCGCCGCCGTCGCCGGGGATCACGCCCTGCTGAAGCGGTTTCGCGACGAATTCGCGCAGTGGCAGAGTCAGTTCGAGAACGATGGCATCGACCCGGCGACCGCGACACTGGTCCGTCTCGCGGCGGACGGCTTGTTCTTTGTGGACATGCTCGGACTCGCCCCACCGAAGGGAGATTTGCGTCAGGCAGTTTTATCGCAACTGATCGCACTGACAATCGCGAAAAAAACAGACGTACCTGTTTAATTTTTTGGGAACCGGGACATAATGATTTTGTAGTTACGAATGCGTACATCTCAGATACGTATGAAAAGTATGAAA
>JAYULM010000105.1:0-17363 GCA_043763605.1 Armatimonadota bacterium
ATGGTGCGCTACGCGGATTACGTCACAAAGATCGTGACCAAAGGCGATTTCGGACGCTCGTACCAGACCCGCGAACCGATCACGGACATCGTCAAGCGCAGGCTACCGAACACCGCCGCACTCGCCGTGGTTTCGCTGATCGTGTCGCTCGCGGTCGGAATCCCGCTCGGCATCCTTGCCGCCGTGAACGCCAACAAGTGGATCGACCGCGCGGCGATGTCGTTCGCGATGGTCGGGGTCGCCGTGCCGTCGTTCGTGCTCGGTCCGCTTCTGGTGCTCTGGCTCGCGGTGCAAAAAGGGTTGCTCCCGGTGATCGGCTTCTCGCTCGGCGAAGGGCGCGTCGACCCGAAATACTTCATCCTGCCGACGCTGGTACTGGCGTCGCGCTCGTCGGCGTTGATCGCCCGCCTCACCCGCTCCGCGATGCTCGACGTACTGGCGCAGGACTACATCCGCACGGCGCGCGCGAAAGGCTTGTCGCCCTCCGTGGTACTGTTCAAACACGCGCTGAAGAACGCGTTCCCGCCCGTCCTGACCGCCGCCGGGACCACGTTCGGGTACCTGCTCTCCGGCTCGTTCATCGTGGAAACGTTCTTCGCGATCCCCGGCATCGGCTACCAGCCGCGTGAGTGTGATTTGTATAAAATACAGACTGATGCCGACAGAAGCGCAGGAGAGGGCGTTAAACTGAACGCTTGCCCTGTGCGGCGAGGTCTATAACAGCCTCGTCAATGAGCGCACGGCGCGCTATGACATCGCCAAAGAATCCCTCTCCCGCAACACGCAGAACAATCACATCACGGCGTGGAAACGGGCGCACCTGGAACTCAACGCCGTGCATAGCCAGATTCTACAGAACATAGCCGAGCGTGTGGAACTCGCCTTCCATGCGTTTTTCCGGCGCGCCAAAGCGGGGGAGAATCCGGGGTATCCGCGACTGAAAGGGCGCGGCTCCTACGATTCGTTCACTTTCCCCCAAGCGGACAAAACCGGAGCGCGACTACAGGGAGATGCGTTGTCGCTGTCTAAGATCGGGCAGGTGCGTTGCGTCGTCCACCGCCCGCTCGTCGGCAAGGTCAAGACGTGTACGGTGCGCCGCCGAGCCGGGAAATGGTTCGCGTGTTTCTCGTGCGCGTATGCCCCGGAGCCGCTACCGGAATCGAGTGAATCGGTTGGTATTGATGTGGGGCTGAATCAGTTCTCGGCGTTGACCGATGGTTCGTTCGTCGCGAACCCTCTTTTTCTTCCGTAAGGATGAAAGGGCGTTGGAGAAAGCATCATGCAAGCAAAGCAAAACCGCCAAGGATAGCAAGTCCCGTCATCAGGCGAACAAGGTGCTGTCTCGAATGCACGAGCGTATCCGCAATCGCCGCCACGATTTCGTGCATCAGACAGCGCGTCGGTTGGTCGACCGGTTCGGGTTAATCGCGGTCGCGAAGTTGGGCGTCAGGAACATGATGCAGAACCACCGCCTTGCCACAAGCATCGGTGATGCGGCGTGGTCGATGTTTCGTAGCGTGCTAATCGCCATAGAAACGAGACAGCAGCGCGAACAACTCTTCCACCGAGTCCGCCCGTTTCACGGCGTCGAACGCGGGACAGTTCCCGCACAGGTTCGCGATCTTCAGCCATTGTTTCAGCCGACAGGCGAGAAAGTATGACGCTTTTGCCGGGGAAAAGTCCGGGTTCAGCGGCGTGTGCGCCATCAGTCGCCGCAGGTATGGTCTCCAGTCCAGCGGCGCGGCAGGGGCGTACGGCAGGGGAGCATCCGGCGCGATGCCGAGTTCGGCGGCGACCCGGTGCGTTAGAAACGGGTCCGCCAGCGCGCCGCGCCCCAGCATAAAGTGAATACACCCGGTCTCCTCGCGGCATTGCCGGAACCCGTCCAGCGTCCAGATGTTACCGTTTGCCACTACCGGGATCTTTAGTTGCGCCTGTACCTTCCCGATGTAGTCATACAGCACCGGCGGTTGGTAGCCCTGCGCGCGCGTCCGCCCGTGGATCGTCAGCCAGTCCGCGCCGCCTTCCGCCGCCATCGCCGCGTTCTCGAAAATGGCGTCCGGCGAGTCCCAGCCCAGCCGCATCTTTGCCGAAACCGGAACCCGGGGTGGGACAGCGTCGCGCACGGCGCGGACGATCTCCCGCAGACGCGCCGGGTGTTTGAGTAGCGTCGCGCCGCCGTCGTGGTTGTTCACGGTCGGGGCGGGGCACCCGAAGTTGATGTCGATGGCCGTTGCCCCGGCGTCGCAGGCGACCCGCGCGGACTCTGCCATCCGCCCCGGGTCGCCGCCTAACAGTTGCACCTGGACCGGCAGACCGTCCGGGGTCGCCGCACCGTGGCACAGTTCCGGAACCTGCCGGAAAAACACGGAGGCGGGCGGCACGTTCGCGCTGACGCGCACGAACTCGGTGACGGCGAACGTGAACGCGCCGATCTCGCCCTGCACGGCGCGCATCGGGGCGTCCGTCAGCCCGTCCATCGGGGCGAGGACCACGGCGGGCGTGTCGGGAAGGATGCGGATCGGATCTTGGTTCATATCGGGTTCGATTATACAGACAATCGCCGGGCGCATCGCGGATATTCCGACCCCGCTCGTGTGTCGCAAGCAAGGAGGGTTATCCTTCGCGGGTGGCAGGGTACAAACGGGTCGGGAGACACACGGAATGAACGAATGGATTGCCGGATTGATGAACTATCCCGGGATCGCTTTTTTGATGTTTCTGGAGAATGTTTTTCCGCCGATACCGTCGGAGTTGATCATGCCGCTCGCCGGGTTCCAGACCGGGCAGGGCAAACTCACACTCTGGGGTGTAATACTCGCCGGGGCGGTCGGCTCCCTTATCGGACAGTTGCCGCTGTACTATCTCGGCAAAATCGTCGGCAAGGACCGAATGACGGCGTGGGCGGACAAGCACGGCGAATGGATCGCTATCTCCGGCGAGGAGATCGAGAACGCCGACAAGTGGTTCAAGGATCATGGCACGAAAGCCGTGCTGTTCGGGCGTCTCGTCCCCGGCGTCCGCTCCCTCGTTTCGATACCGGCGGGCTTCGCGGATATGAATCTGGGGAAGTTCCTGGCGTACTCCGCTATCGGCACGGCGACCTGGGCGGGCATACTCGCGTGGCTTGGCTCGCTCCTCGGCAACCGCTACGAGCAGATCGAAAAGTACATCGGACCCGTGACATATGTCGTGCTGGGCGCGATGCTGATCTGGTTCGTCGCCAGTGTCGTTAAGCGTAAGGCGAAAAAGGCGAAGGGCGGCGGCAAAGGGCAGGAGCAGGCGGCTACCGCGTAACGCGGGTCTTCACAGGCTATCGCCTTTGCCATCATGGATCTCACGTTCGCCGCCTGCGGATCAGCGAGGCGAAAAGCCGTCTCGCAAGAACGGATGAGAACCTGAGCGAGATCGCCCGACACCGGGTTTGCATCGCTCACCGTTTTCAGCCGGAACTTCACGCGCGAGACGGGCATGACCCCGTCCGAGTCCCGACGAGGGTGCGCCCGCCAGATAGGTTAACTTGCGTCGTCTATGCCCCCGTTTGGTGCGCGCTTACCGATCTGAAAAAACAATTCGCGTGCCGACTGGAAAAAGGATTGATTCGTGGCGGGGCGTGGTATACTGAGTCCGAACCGTGTCCGACCCCGCCTCCCGGTGTTTTATTCCGTAAGACAAGTCGGACGACCTGACGCTATTCGTACCCCGTCAACCGTTCCGTTTCACCCGGTCGGTTCGCCCCGGCAATCGTTTTGCCCTTTTCCAGTCGTTATCCTGTTTTTGAATTTCGACAACGACACGACGGTCGCGCACTCCGTGCCGCCGCCGGGATCGCGTCGGCGTCCTCCCAAAAGGTAGCCGAGCGACAGCCCGGAAGCGAGATCGCGATTTCGCACCACAGCACGAGTAAAACCAGAGTTTTTTACTTACCAAGGACGCTTGAATGGAACCTACAGAAAATACCGCCGGGGGATTATCCCCCGCACTCTCGAACGGCGAATCCGCCGAACCTGCCACGCCACGCCGCCGTCGCACTACCGCCGCCGCGACCGTAGCCGCCCCGGCTGAAACACCGATGACCATTGTTGCCGCCGAACCGGCACCGCCGCTGCCGACGGCAGCGGCAATGCCCCGTACTCCGCGCGCCACACGCGCTACCAGCACGGCGGGGACTACTCGCACACGTCGCACCCGCACTACCGCCGCCGACTCCACCGTCACGGCGGAGGAACTGGATGCGGAAGCGGCACTGCCCGCCGATTTCGGGCGCAACGCGTCCCCGACCACGCCGCTGGTGATTCCAGGCTTGAACGATATTCCCATGACGCCGGTCGCGCAACCGGGCAACAACAACGGACCGATATTGCCCGCCATCGCCAGCCGGGTCGGCTACGAAATGCGCCCGCCCCGCGCCGGATTCCGTGACCGCAACAACAGCAGTAACAACGGCAGCGACGACGATAACAACAACCGCCGTGGCAACAACTCCAACAATAGGGGGCAACAGCAACAGCAGCGCGGTCGGCAACAGAACTACGTGCGCGGGGAGGATCTGGAACGTCTGGACGAGGGCGAGGAGCAGTTTATCGGGCAGGGCGTCCTGGAAATCACCGGCGAGGGCTTCGGCTTCCTGCGTCACAACAACTTCAGCGCGAACGGCGAGGATATTTACGTCTCGCAAACCCAGATCAAACGCTTCGGCTTGAAAACCGGCGACAACGTCATGGGGCAGATTCGTCCGCCGAAAGAGTCGGAAAAGTTCTTCGGTTTGTTACGCGTCGAGCAGGTGAACGGCGTCGATCCCGAGATCGCCCGTAACCGCCCGCAGTTCGACGAACTGGTGCCGATCTACCCGAACGACCGCCTGATGCTGGAAACCGACCAGAAGAATATCGCGGCGAGGTTCGTGGATTTGATCGCCCCGATTGGCAAGGGACAGCGCGGACTGGTCGTCGCGCCGCCCAAAGCCGGTAAGACGATCCTGCTCAAGATGATCGCCAACAGCATCGCGGTCAACCATCCGGATATCGCACTGATGGTGCTTCTGATCGACGAGCGACCGGAGGAAGTGACCGACATCAAACGCTCCGTCAAGGGCGAGGTGATCGCGTCGACGTTCGACGAGCCGCCGGAGAACCACATGCGCGTCGCCGACATGATGCTGGAAAAAGCCAAGCGTCTGGTCGAATTAGGGCGCGACGTGGTGTTGCTTCTGGACTCGATCACGCGGTTTGCCCGCGCGTCGAACCTGACCGTGACGCCTTCGGGGCGAACCCTGCAAGGCGGTCTGGACCCGGCGGCGATCTACCGCCCGAAACGGTTCTTCGGCGCGGCGCGAAACATCGAGAACGGCGGCTCGCTGACGATTATCGCGACCGCGCTCGTGGAAACCGGCTCGCGCATGGACGACATCATCTTCGAGGAGTTCAAGGGTACCGGTAACATGGAACTCAAACTCGACCGTGGACTCGCCGAACAGCGCATCTATCCGGCGATTGACATCAAATCGTCCGGTACGCGCCATGACGAGTTGCTGTACCCGGACATCGAACTGAAAAAAATCTGGCAGCTGCACCGCGTCTTAGCGGGTCTGGGCACCAAGGAATCCACCGAACTGCTGATCGACCGTTTGGAAAAGACGCCGTCGAACAAGGAGTTCCTCGGCATGGTCGGGCGCGCCCCTGCGGCAAGCGGCGCGGCGGCACAGACCCAGCACGCGGGCAACGGCGGGACCAGTGCCGCGTCGGTCACGGAGAACCATTAGCCGGTGCTTCGCGTATAACGAACAGAACGGATCAAACGGTTCGCAACGCCCGTTCGTTCGCGCCGCCCTCATCGGCGGCGCGGCGGCGGGCGTTCCCCTTTTTAGGGGGTATAATCGTTGGTAGAAAAGAAAGCGACACACACGAACCATGGCGGACGATTTGCGTGATCTATTTAAAAACTGGTCGCCGTATGATGACAAGCGGGGCGGCGGCTCCGAGTCCGAGGAAGTGAAACGCCGCGCCGATCCCGATAGTAATCCCTACGAAACGTCGGCGGAGACGGAGAACCGGGTACGCCGGACGCTGAACGAAAAAGAGGTCAAGGTGATGGGGATCTGGGGCGCGACCGACCCGGAAAATCCGAACGGACCGTATAAGCAGACGTTCGTGCTTCTGCGCGACAACCGGGGGCGCAAGGCTCCGATCTTTATCGGACCGTTCGAGACGTTGGCGATCCAGATGGCTCTCGAAGGTCCGAACCCGGAACGTCCGATGACGCACGATCTGCTTCGCATCGCCATCGAGCGGCTCGGCGGCAAGATCGAACGCGTAACGATTGACGATCTGTGGCAGGGGACGTTCTACAGCAAGATTACGATCACACAGGGCGACAAGACCACGATGGACATCGACGCCCGCCCGTCGGACGCGATAGCCCTCGCGCTCCGCTTCCGCGCCCCGATCTACATGGCGGAAAACGTCATCGAGGACGCGAACCGGGACGAGGAGTTTTGAAAGTCAGTGGTCAGTGAACAGTGGTTAGTGTGTCTGAGGCGGTGCCTGGTACCGTTTCAGTCTCGCGCATCGGGTCACTGTCCACTAACCACTGACCACTGACCACTCATCATGCACGCAATCAAAATCAGTCTCATTACGGCGGTGTGGTACGGCGCACTCGCGGCGTTGCTCATCTTCGTCGTCGCGCCGTGGCTCCATACCGGCGTCGGGTATGCGTTCCAGGACGGCGTCACGCTCCCGATCTACCAGAAACGGGCGTTAGCCTCTGCCGCGATTGGCTATCCGCTACTTTGCGCCGCCTTGATCTTCGGGAGTGCCCAACGCCGCAAGAACGCCGCGCAACCCGAACCCGTTTCGCGATAAAATCTGGCTATGCCACGCTTTGACCCCGACTCTTCCGACCGACCGCGCCGCAAGGTCGATCCCGCCCTGATCGTCACGCTCATTATCGGGTGCATCGCCGGGGGATTCGTCGTCCGCTACGCCGCGAAGACGATCCCGAACCGCGCTGTCGGGGGACTCGCCGCTACGGTCGCCGGGGATGCCGAAGTGGTCGAGTCGCCCGCGCACACGCTCGAAGCCGTCGGGGACGTGCGCGGCGTCGGCTTTTCCGCTACCGGTTCGGAAGTTTTCGTCGGCGACCGCGACGGGCTGACGTTTCGGGACGCCCGATCCGGCAAGATCCTCCGCACCTATGACACCGACGGCAACGGCGTCCGCGCCCTCGCCGTGTCGCCGGGCGGGCGATCCGTCGCCGCCGCGCTGTCGTATTCCGGCGAAGTGCGCTTCTACGGCGCGGACGACGCCAAGTCGCTCCTGACGTTCAAAAGCGCGACCGACCAGGAGCAGCAGGCGGTGACATTCTCGCCCGACGGTGGGAGCGTCGCGAGCGGGGGATTCGATAAAACGGTGCGCGTGTGGAGCGCGGGCAGAAACACCGGCGACGCGGGCAACAAACCCGGCGCGGTGTTCGACACGACGAAAAAGACCGGGAGCGGCGGAAAGTTAGTCGCGGCGTCGGCGAAAGTAGCCGATTCCGTGGCGGCGGTCGCGTTCGCGCCGGACGGCAAGACGCTCGCCGTTGCAACGGGACCGAAAGCGACGCTCTATGACGCCAAAACCGCTAAGCCGGGACAAACGTTCTTCGCCGACAAGGAATCCGTCACCGCCGTGTCATTCTCGCCGAACGGGAAAACCGTCGCCGTGGGCACGTCGGGCGGCTCCGTGCTCCTGTACGAAGTGGCGACTGGGCGCAAAACAATCACGATAGCGGGCGCGAACGACACCGGCAGGGACGCCAACGCGTTCGGCTTCCGCCCGTCGTCGGGGAACGGTGTGTCCGCGATCCGCTTCGCCCCGGACGGCAAGACGCTCTACATCGCGCAGAAATCAGGCATCCTGCAGGCGAGTGATCCCGCTACCGGGAAAGCGGTCAAGCTGTACGCGGAGGAAGATACGGCGTCCGCTCTCTCGCTCGCGCTGTCCCCGGACGGTAAGCGAGCCGTCGTGGGCTACTCGGACGGCACGGTGCGCGTCTGGGGGTTGTAGCGCGAGAGGAGAAATGGTGGGTACAGGCATTTGTCCCCGGCGTCCTGTGCAGGACGGGGGGGAATCGGCGACTGACCGACGGAGGTTCCGAGAGGCGGCTGAAGGGCGAAACAGGCATGCGTTGCCATCGCCCAATCGGATTTGAAGTAACGATTAATTAAAATTCGTTCGAGTCTTGACAAGCAAAAAAGATGGGGTATAATCCCAATGAAGTACCGTTTAATCAAGGCGTTAATCAGTCTTTATAGAACGCCATCCAATGATCAAGTCTCCCACACTTAGCGATGTCGCTTTACGTGCCAATGTCAGCAAAGTCGCTGTGTCGACCGTGCTGAACGGTAGCCGTTGCGGCACACGCGTTTCGGAGGAAACACGCAAGCGGATCGTCGCCACTGCCAATGACATCGGCTACCGCGTCAACGCCTCCGCGAAAGCGATTCGCACCGGGCGTTCGAGTTGCGCTGTGCTACTGATGACCACGCGTACCTACTACAGTACGTTGCCGGTCCGCTTGCTCGATGGCATTCATGACGGACTCGCCGCTCAGGGCATGCACCTCGCCTTCGCACGGATGCCGGACGAACGGTTGCAGGACGAGGAGTTGCTACCGAAGTTTTTGCGCGAGTGTATGGCGGACGGGCTGATTATCAACTATACCCACGATCTGCCGCCGCAACTGACCGAACTGATCGCGCAGCACCGGATTCCGTCCGTTTGGACGAACATCAAATTGGAAGCGGACTGTGTCCACCCGGACGACTTCGGCGGCGGCCTCCGTGCCACGGAACAACTCCTGGCGCAGGGGCACCGCGACATCGCTTACGCGTCTCTCGTGCTCTCCACGCACTACAGTCTCGCTGACCGCATCGCCGGGTACGCGCAAGCCATGCGATCCGCCGGGGAGACACCGGTCGTCTGGACGTCGCGTGCTGACGTGGAAATGCACCGCGTGTCCGCCGTGCTGGCGAATGGCGATATAGAAGCGCAACGCGTCCTGACTGCCGCCCGGCTAAGTGGTCGGAAAATCTCGGAAGATTTGTCGGTCGTCGTGATTACGCAACACCCCGAACCGCCGGAGGACTACACTACAGAAGAACGAATAACCGCATGGCTTCTGCCGGAGTATGAAATGGGACGCCGCGCGACGGAGATGTTGGCTATGAAGATCAATCATCCCGCCGTAGCCCTGCCCCCAGAATCGCTCCCGCTTACCTACGTGCCGGGTAGTACCAGCACGATTTATCAACCACCGTCGTAAGACGAATGACCTCGACAATCCAATGGAGTCCGTATGAATCATCGTAGTTTCACTTTTGCCCGCCGGTCCGCTGTCGGAACGTCCCGTTCCGCCGCATTCACGCTGATCGAACTGTTAGTTGTTATCGCAATTATCGCTATCCTCGCGGCGATACTTTTCCCTGTTTTTGCCCAAGCGCGAGGAAAGGCCCGGCAGGCGTCGTGCCTGTCCAACATGAAGCAGTGGGGGTTGGGGTTCGTCATGTATGCGCAGGACTATGACGAGCGCGGTCCCATCGCCGGGAACGAGAACGCGAATCTGCCTTACTCGCTCCAGTCGCAATGGTACTTCACCATCCAATCCTACATAAAGAACCAGGGTATCCTCCGCTGTCCGTCCGACCCATCCGAACAGACGACGCGCGACGAGCCTTCGGTGGGCATCCGACCGGCTCAGGCGAGCTATCTGTACAACGACTGGCTCGCGCAAGCGTTCGCCAATCCCAATCCAGAGCCGTGGAATCCGTTCTCGCTCGCGGATTTCGTGTCCCCGGCGGATACCATCGTGATGACCGAGGGGAAGATGTGGGGACTCGCCAATGACGGCAGCAGTGGACAACCGTTCCTCGCCGAGAACGTCTCCTGTCTGATTACGGGCGTCCGTGAGAACGACCCCGCGTTCAACACGCCGGGCTGGGCGTGGGACATGTGCGACAACGAGAACGGTCGCTACTCCGTTCCCCGCCCCTTCCACAACAACGGCGCGAATATCGCTTTCGCGGATGGGCATGCCAAATGGTACAAGGTCTCGGATGG
Source organism: Armatimonadota bacterium (assembly GCA_043763605.1). Taxonomy (GTDB): domain Bacteria; phylum Armatimonadota; class Armatimonadia; order Armatimonadales; family Armatimonadaceae; genus JACMIU01. Next base: position 10,101 of record JAYULM010000105.1, read on the forward strand.
CGAGGGGGCGAACAAACGAAGCCTGATGTCCAAGAACCTGCCGTGGGTCAAGCATATGGACCCCGGCCAGAAATGCAACCGCTGGACGTGTGTGTGGTTCTGACGCAGAGCAGAAGGGATTGCAATACCATGTTTTTAGTTCGCCCGTTTTGCCCCGATAGGGGGGGCATCGCTCGTTCGCTCGGGGTAGCCTTTCTGCTGGGCGCGGCGACGTTCCTGTCTGGTTGCGGCGATAAAGGTGCCGACGCGGCGGCTGACCGGCCCCCGCCGGGTGCGAGCAAAAACCAGGGACCAACGACCGTCGAAGAGAAACGCCGCCAGATCGACCAGACGCCCAATATGCCGGAGGCGCAAAAACAGTATCTGAAGCAGCAACTCGAACCTCCTAAAGCGAAGTAGTAAGGCGAGAAGGCGACCCGAAGGAGATCACCGGCACCGTGCCACGCCGAGAGTTAGATTGCTTGCCGAGGCGATCTCCACATATTTCGTGACGATACGTAAAGATGTGGAGATCTACCCGGTTTGAGAGCGATGAATACATCCAGAAAGGAGTGGCTTTCCGGCGACCGTATTCGCCGATTAAACAGACGGTGTTTCTTCAAATAGCGGTTTTTACCGCTAATCACCGAAATCTTTCGGAAAACGACAATATCATGGAGGTACTTAAACTATGCGACGTAGCAACCGGCGGCTGATTCTTGCCGCCACTCGATTGGTCTTTCTTTCTGCACTTACCCTGCCCGTGATTGCACTGGCATCGACTTCCGCGCACGCTGAGAACATCGTCTATCCGGCAGGCGCAAACATCATCAACGTGAAAACCGAGTTTGGAGCGACAGGAGATGGCGTTACCGATGATACTGCCGCACTACAGGCAGCTATCATCAATTCCTTTTACTCGCGCCGACTGGTATATATTCCCAATGGGACCTATATCGTCAGCAATACACTCGCTTCCAATAACCCTCAGGACCCCTTCAATGAAGGATGGTACGCCTATGTGAAAATTCAGGGACAGAGCCGTGCCGGTGTTATCATCAAACTCAAAGATTCCGCTGCCGGGTTCACTGACCCTGCCAATCCTAAGCCCGTTTTCAAATACGGTTCTGAAGATTATGGAAACAACTATGTCAATGGTGAGGGAAACCAGGCATTCGGCAACGGACTGCGCAATCTGACGGTAGATACGGGTGCTAATAACACCGGGGCTATCGGTGTAGACTTTCAGGGAAGCAACTTCGCCGCAGTTCGGGATATTACTATTAAGACTTCCGATGCGACAAAGCGGGGGAAAGTTGGACTCTATCTGGATCGGCGTGACAATGGACCGGCACTCGTCAAGAACGTTTCCGTCGATGGTTTCGACTATGGGGTGAGCATGCGCCAGGAAATCTCGCACTTCACCTTTGAATTCCTGACCCTGACCAACCAGAAAACCGCTGGTTTCTATCTCGATGGAATCGCCGCGATTCGCAAATTGACCAGTACGAATACCGTTCCCGCAATTCAGGTGCAAAGCAATGGTGTGCTTAACCTCATTGAGGGAACCCTGGGAGGAGGAACGTCAGGAACGAGTGCGATTGCTCTGGTAGGAGCCGAGTCCCGCGCCCTGCTTCGTGATGTGACTGCCACTGGTTATGCTCGTGTGGTCACCAACCGGGGGACGAATGTTACCGGAACGACTCTGAACGATTGGACTTCGGATCCGGTGGACAGCAAGCATTCCTCTCTGTTAGTCTCCCTGCGTCTGCCGGTTGAGGAGACACCTGCATACTTCGATTCTACTCTGACGAACTGGGCAAGTGTGACGGATTATGGGGCAACGTCCGGGAATAACAACGATGACGACGCTGCGGCAATCCAGGCGGCTTTGAATTCGGGTAAGTCTACGATTTACTTCCCGGATGGGGGGGATTATGCTATCGGCTCAACATTGATAGTTCCTCCCAGTGTCAAACATATCATCGCTGTGGGGAATAAGACGTTCCTTATCGCCAAAGGTGGCGTCGGTACCATGATGCGGTTTTCCGGCGGAACCGCCGCAAACACCACAGTGATTGAACAGATGGGTATGGGAGGTGACCCTGCAAACGGCTTTGAGCAGACCGATGCACGGACAGTTGTTCTTACCGATTTGGGAACCTTCTCAAAAAGTATCTGGAGAAACAACGGCGGTGGAAACAAACTGTTTCTGGACGATGTAGCGGGAGGCGACTTTATCTTTAATAAGCCCGCTAAAGTCTGGGCAAGAAACTGGAATAATGAAGGGTACGGCGACCCGAAAACCCAACTGAAAACGAACACCGATATATGGGGATTAGGTGTGAAGTCAGAGGGTGGAGAAAGTTTCATGAGCCTCGGCTCGAATAGTCGGTTGGAGATATTCGGCGGGTTCATGTACAGCTTCGGTGTGGATTTTAATAAAGCATTGTTCCGAAATTCCGAGGGAGTATTCACCGGGTCTTTCGTAACACAAAGCTATTCGGGTGGTCCACATGACCTTCTCGTCAGCGATACCCGAAATACGTTGCCGTCGCAATTTCGCAAGGCAGATGCCATCGGACGTGGTTGGGGGTCGGTAGCACCCTTATACGCCAGTTTCCCAGGCATCAACCCGACTGCCGATGCGCTGGTTCGGGCAGGAACGAGTGCCGCAACAAACTTTGGCACGAACACCACCCTCTCCGTGCGAGCGAGTGCCACGACAAACAATATCAATCAGACCTATCTCAAATTCGATTCGACTTCGCTCACGGGTCCTATCGGCAAAGCCGTATTACGGGTATATGGAAATTATACTGCCGTGTCCGGGACAGCCAGCCTTTCTGCCTATGCGGTTCCTACCACGTCCTGGACAGAAACGGCTATTAACTGGAACAACAAACCGGCGTTGGGTGCGAAACAGGGAAGCAGTGTTGTCGTTTCGACCACCAGGCAATACTACGACTTCGATGTTTCTTCCTACGTCGCCAGTGAGCGGGCTTCTAATCGCAATACGGTCGCATTTGCGATCACAGGGGATGCGAATGCCACCTCTCTATCGAACTTCAATAGTAAGGAAGCGTCGTTCGGCAAGCCGCAACTCATAATAACTGCTCCGACGACAACTCGTTTAGACTCGGGTGGTGGTGCGTATAGCGGCTTCGACGATGACAATACGAACGTCCCCGTGGGTAATACGGGAACGTACTTTACCGGTGGTGCGATTGATGTTTCTGGTGTGACGGGTGCTGCGCCGCAACAGGTGTATCAATCGGAGCGCAACGACTTGGGGGGCGGTTTCACGTATACGTTCGGTGATCTGACGGGAACAACCCCTTACAAGGTTCGGTTGCATTTCGCCGAGCGATACTTCACAGCGAGCGGCGGTCGTGTTTTCAATGTTGGGATCAACGGCACAAATGTTCTCAATAACTTCGATATTTTTGCCGCAGCAGGAGCCGCGAACAAAGCGGTGATTCGTGAGTTTAATGCAACACCGGATGCGAACGGGAATATTACCATTGCCTTTACCTCTGTAACCGACAGAGCACTCATCAATGGAATCGAACTTCTCCCGCAGATCAGCGCGTCGGTCCCAGGATTGTTTGCTCAGTACTTTGACGATTTAAACTTCGTTACGCCGATACTCAACCGGGTAGATCCAAATGTTGATGTAGATTGGGGCGGTGGTTCTCCTGATCCCTCTATAGGACCGGATACGTTTAGTGCTCGCTGGACAGGCTCTGTACAGCCGAGTGTCACTGGAAGTTACCAGTTCAACACCCGCTCTGATGATGGTATTCGTTTATGGGTGGATGGCAATCTTGTCATTGATAACTGGACTGATCACGCGCCAACCGACAACTATAGCACCGCGATAAATCTAACAGCGGGGCAAAAGTATTCGATCAAAATGGAGTACTACGAGGCTGGTGGCGGTGCCGAATGTCGTTTACGTTGGGCATTAAACGGTGGCGGGTTTGTGGCGATTCCGTCTGCTAATCTATCCACTCCTTAGAAGAAAAAAGGGCCCTTTGGGCTGTGTATGTAACACCAACAGCATCGGCTATGGGGCAACGTTCGACAATATCGTCTACGGAAAAGAGAGAATCACCAGACTGTTGCCTTCTTCGGGAGGCAACAGTCTGCTCAAATTTTAGCAAGTAGTTGCATCGATAACGCAACACACCTACCAATAAAGAAAAAACGACAATTAGAGTATCGCACTTACTTGTTGCTCTATTTTTGCAATTTTTATGAAATTAATAATGGATACACACAGGCTTTCTGAGACACAACTTGGCGATTATCGGAACCAGGGTTTTTTGTTTTTGGGTTCGGTTATGCCAGAGGCAACTATTGATGCGTTCCATACTGAGGAAGCCCGGTTCCGTCTCCACCCTATGAGAAATGATCAGGATTTACCGGGACAACTTAATATTTTTCGTTCACAGGTGGGGAGATATTCAGAGGTGGTACGACGATTTGCGACGGAAGGTCCTCATTTACCCCTGATTCAACAATTACTGGGTCCCAATCTATGTCTCTGGTATATCCAGTTTGTCACTAAATTACCGGAACCGAATCAAGAACGTGGAGAGTTTCCCTGGCATCAGGATAACGGTTATGCAAATATCGATCCTGGAAATAATGTGACTGTTTGGGTAGCCCTGGATGATGTGAATGAGGAAAATGGTTGTGTTTGGGTTATGCCCGGTAGTCATCTTCAGGGCTTGCTTCCACATCAAAAAAAGAGCGAGGCAAACTGGTATCTGGATGTTCCCGTCTCCGGCGATGGAGTCCCTGCCATTCTAAAAGCGGGCGAAGCGGTCGCATTTACAGGATTGACCCTGCACCGCTCAAAGATGAATCGTAGTCAATTTCCACGCCGTGGCTTTTTTCTGGAGTATGCAACGCCGGATGTTCTTGTCCAGGGTACTCCCATTCTGGATCGTGCTGATGCCTGGATGGTAACAGGGCAAGTTGCAATCCCCTCATGAGCAGAAAATTTATCTCAAGCAAGATCGGTCAACTTCAAGGGCGCATCGGCGCTGTCGCGGAGGGGGCGTCGCCACGATTTCGTCTGCACACACAACGTGTCGGCGTCCTCGTACCGTTCTACAGCGTCGGGCAAGACGCCCTCTACGCCATGTATTTCGACGCGCGAAGCATTGGAAAGATGGCGGCAAGACCGACGACATGACGGCGATCCAAAAGGCAATGACGGACGGGTAGATAAGCACCGGATCGTCTACCTGCCTGCTGTGACCCACAGGCACGGACGAAGTAAGAAATGGACATTACGAAATGATTTGGCGAACATGACGAAGAACAGCATACAGGAATCACCGACAGCGGCACCCCTTCTGCGTCCGTTTGACTACGCGGGGGTGCGCATCACCGACGGACGACTGCGCGATCAGGTAGAACACGCCCGTGCGTTTTACCTGAGCATCCCCGACGACAACATTTTGAAGGGGTTCCGCGAGCAGGCGGGACTACCGGCACCGGGCGTTTCCATGGGCGGCTGGTGCTCCAACACGACCGAGGTCGTGTTCGGGCAGTGGTTGAGCGGGCTGATCTGCCTGTTCCGCGCGACCGGCGACGCCGCACTGCGTGAAAAAGCGGTCGCCCTGATGGACGGCTGGGCACAGGCGTGGAAGACGGGTCGCCTGACGTGCAACCATTATAGTTATGACAAGTACGTCGGCGGTCTCGTGGACATGGCCGCGTATGGAAACGCTACGGGAGCGATCCCACTCCTCGCCGCGCTGACGGACTGGGCAGAGGCGAACCTGAAGCGGGACCGGTTGGACGCCACGGATGAGGATTCGCAGGGCGGCTTCTTCAACGGGCAGTTGGAATGGTACACCCTCCCTGAAAACCTGTACCGGGCGTACCGGCTCACCGGCGACGAACGCTACCGCCGCTTCGCCGAAGTGTGGCACTACCCGGCGTACTGGGAGCAGTTCAACGGGAACCGGACGCCCGCGCCGCACGGGCTTCACGGCTACAGCCACGCCAACGCGCTTTGTAGCGCGATTCTGGCGGCAGTGGTAAACGCAGACGCGGAACTACTTGCGGCGGTGATTCGCGCCTACGACTATTTCCAGGAGACGCAGTGCTATCTCACCGGCGGGTATGGTCCCGGCGAGAAACTGATGCGCCCGGACGGCACGTTGGGAGAATCCCTGGAAACCGAGCCGAACGAAAAGCACCTCGGGGGCATCGTCGGACGCTCTTTCGAGGCACCCTGCGGGACCTGGGCGGGCTTCAAGATCACACGTTATCTGATCGAACACACGGGGAACGCCCGCTACGGGGACTGGGCAGAGCGGTTGCTGTATAACGGCATCGGGGCGTCGCTACCGCCGCGCCGGTCGGGGCACTCGTTCTACTATGCCGACTACCGGATCGGCGGCGGGGTCAAGCGGTATTTCGGCGACCCCTGGCCCTGTTGCTCAGGCACGTACCTGCAAGATGTCGCCGAATACCACAACCTGATTTATTTCCGTGACGAATCCCCGACCGCGCCAGCACTTTACACGAACCTGTACGTCCCCTCCGAAGTCAATTGGGAACAGGGCGGGCAAAACGTCACGCTCACGCAACGCACCCGTTACCCGGAGGCGGAGACGGTGGAGTTCGTCATCGGGGCGGAGCGACCGTTCGCGATGACGTTCCGGTTCCGCGTCCCCGGCTGGTCGGGTGGGATCACTACCGAGGTCAATGCCCTACCGTTCGCGCACGAGGAGCGGGACGAATGGGCGGCGGTAGGGGGCGTCTGGAACGGCGGCGACCGAATCACGCTCCGAATCCCGTTGCTGCTCCGGGCGGTCCCGGTCGACCGCCGTTACCCCGACCGGGTCGCGTTCGCGGCGGGACCGGTTGTGCTGGTACGCACACGGGAAACGCTGTCAGTTGGAACCGACGCGGGGGGCGACGCGCTGACGGATGCCGTCACCCCGCTCGGCGCTGTCGCGGAGGGGGCGTCGCCACGATTCCGTCTGCACGCACAAAGTGCCGGTGTCCTGGTACCGTTCTACAGCGTCGGGCAGGACACGCCATACGCCATGTACTTCGACGCGCGAGACACCTGAGGCGGTTAACCCCGCCGGGTCGGACCGGGGACCGGAAGAACCCCGCGTTGCCGCTTGACGGCACCGGGAAGACATTATTATTTCGTAACTATTCAGGCATGATCTAGGGAAGGCAAAACGGGGTTTCCTGCAAAGACGGAGCGCAAGCAATCCAGCAACGCCATCCCCTGCTTCTGACACG
>JAYULM010000106.1:0-1306 GCA_043763605.1 Armatimonadota bacterium
GGGAGGAAGAATTGCCGCCTCCTCCCATTCTGTTTCGGACAGGGCGCGAAACGGGTTCCCGACGAACCCCGCGTCCCAGAGCGGCGAGAATCCCCCCACTCCGAAGCGACTCACGGGCTTACTTGCGTATCCGGTCGAACAGCATCACTCCGAGCAATGCGGCGTCGGACGATGTGTACGATGCGACCCGCTCGATGACTCGCGACAGCGCGCGCTCCTGAACGTCATCTGGTTTGGTCAGGGCATCCGGGTAGAACCGGATCGTCGCTTCCTCCAGCACACCGAGGGCTGAGTGGAGGAACCGCGCCCGTCCGGCGGCTTGACCGCGAAACTGTGCCGCCGTCCAGAGCCGCGCGACGCGCTCGTACACCTCATCCCAGGTGCCAGCCGTGGTGGTTTCCTTGTGTGTGCGCGCGGCGGCTTGTTGTTGCCCGGACGATGCCGCCGCGTCGCGCGCCTTCGTATACTCCCAGTCCGCGAGCGAATCGCCTTCGATCAGGCGATAGGTAACGGTCTCCGTCCCCGTCACGTCGCGCACCGCCTTCTCAATGGCGAGACGCGTCTCGAAGGCGGCTAATTGCCCGGACACGGAGTCGCCCGCGCGGAAGCCGACCACAAATGTATCCCCCTCCCAGACGACGGGCACCGTCCGCTCCAGGGCGCGCCAGACGGGGGGGGCGATAAGAGCCATTTTTACCCGGTCCACGACTCGGGTCCACAACTCCTGTAACCGATGATTTTGTTCGTCCGACATTTCCGTCATGCTTGGTTCTCCAGGCACAGTTGTTCGCCACGGCGGGCGGGTCTTCCTGCCGCGCGAACGCGTACCCGACCGAAATATCCTTTTCTTTCTCGCGGCGTGTGGTTCACAGATCCGGATACGCACGCGGCGGTGTGCTATAATCAAAGCCGCATGACTGAAGAAACTAAAAATCTCCCGCTCCCGGCGACTGCGCCGGACGATCCCTTTTTTGCCGGGATCGCGCGCGGCGTTTCGTTCGCCCGCGTTTTCACCGGGCGTAGTACCCCCATTCTCCCCGCCGATCTCGCGGACGCCCTTACCGGGCGCGGTTTCGTTCCCGGGTTTACCGACCCGGAAGGAAAAAACGCCGCCTGGCAGGAAGCGGGTCTCGCGGATGCCCGCTTTACTCTCGGCGGTGAAGGCTACCGCGTCGTCAGTTTGTCGTCCTCGCGCGGCGACGGGTGCAAGATCATGGTTCGCGAAACTACGGTTGACGAACTCCCCGACGATTACCTCGCCCGCCGCGCCGTGCCGAAGCCGCGTCTGGTGTATCTGGTCATGGCG
>JAYULM010000107.1:0-1296 GCA_043763605.1 Armatimonadota bacterium
CGGAACGTGACCCCGTTCGTCGGGTGGTCCGAGAAACGCGGCGACGCTCCCTCCTCCGGACTCCCCCTCTTTCATTCCGATGAGAGAGGGGGCGGGGGGTGAGAGAAACGGGGAGTGCGAGAAAAACGGGGAGTCAGAGGGGGAAAAAATAGGGTATCCTTTCTCCGCACCTTGCGACAAGGTAGCAAAACGAGACTGACTCTTTCTCCCCCTCTTTCATTCCGATGCGAGAGGGGGCGGGGGGTGAGAGGAAAAATTATGCCCAAACAATATCCGGGACCGCCCGACATGACCATTGACTTGAACAAGAAGTACACGGCGACGTTCAGCACGTCCAAAGGCGACATCGTCGTGGAACTGTTCCCCGCCGACGCGCCGATGACCGTCAACAACTTCGTGTTCCTCGCCCGCGACGGCTACTATAACGGCACTGTGTTTCACCGCGTCATCGGCGGCTTCATGACGCAGGGCGGCGACCCGACCGCGACCGGCTCCGGCGGACCCGGCTACAAGTTCCGCGACGAGACCGTCGGCAATCCGCGCAAGCACGGCACAGGCACCCTGTCGATGGCGAACGCCGGGCCGAACACGAACGGCTCGCAGTTCTTCATTACCCACGGACCGCAGCCGCACCTGGACGGAAAGCACACCGTCTTTGGACAGGTCACGTCCGGTCAGGAAATCAACACCGCCCTCAAAAACGGCGACACCCTCAAATCGGTCACGATCAGCGAGGGGTAGGTAGGTTTTGGGTGGTTGGGTGATTCGGAGCGTGAACGCTTCCGCTACGCGCGAAGCGTTCACGCTCCGAATCACCGAATCACCCAAAACCTAACCCCCAACCCCCAAAACCTCCCGGAGCCATACGGGGGCGTCGTCGGACAGGGGCTTGCCCTGCGGCTTGCCGTCGGTGAACGGCTCTTCGAGTACGTGATAGGTCACGCCGTCGTATGCCGTCTTCTCGACTGTGCTGGCACTGGTCCACAGCCCGCCGCGCCACAGGAGGTGAAGCAGATGATCTATCTCGCCCCCGGCGAGTGCCACCTGGTTGTCGCGCGAATCGCCGGGCAGGTCGCCGTCGCGCGCTTCGTTCAGCAGGTCCGCGCATACCTTCAGTCTATCCAACAGCATGTGCGGGGTCAGGACGAGCCGCTTGCGCCATAACGCTGTGTCGCAGGACTCGTAGACTGGGTCTTGCCATATAGTCTTCGGCAAAAGTATTGCTGGTGAGGTATCCTTTCAGGCATGAAGCCACTCTCCCTCGACCTACGCCAACGCATTGTAGATGCACTCGAC
>JAYULM010000108.1:0-1294 GCA_043763605.1 Armatimonadota bacterium
CGCCTCCGTGTGCGACCTCGTCGCAGACTGCAACGGTTGCCTCCCGCCTGAAGCGTGGGACGAGCGCACCCATCGGCTCAAGGAGGAATGGCAAACGGCAACACCGGGCGATTGGTGTCGCTACGAAAGCAACCCGTATGCCTGACTCGCGGTTTATGAATATGTCAAGCTGTTCCTAACCGTCTCCTTGCCTCCATCAAAGCACACAGTTCATATTTTGTTAATACCTGCCTAACGACTTTGCCTATGACACCTCCTTTTACACCACCGCCGCTTGCTCCCGCTGACAGAGACCTGACTATCGCTCTCCTCAAGCGACTGTACGAACTGCCGTTTGACGGTTTCACCCGGTGCGTCGGCTTGCTTCTCGCTCGCATGGGTTACACGAACGTCCGCCCTGCCGGTCGCGGAAACTACCGCGGCAGTAACCACCACCGGGCGGGAAGCGGGGGATACGACCTGGTCGCCGACCTGCCCGCGCCGAAAGGAACCGCGATCCGCCGATTCGCTACAATCTCGCTCAAGCAGTTCCCGCCAAACGCGCCTGCCCGTGTATTCCAGCGGCAGGTAGACGAGGCACGGGGCGCGTCGCTCCGCGCAGGTGCGTCCGCGGCACTCCTCATCAGCACCGGTTCCGTGTCGCCGACCGTCGCGCACCGGGAAACGTTGCCGCTCGCCCCCATCGCCCCGGTATCCCTTGTGGACGGCGACGAACTGGCTGATCTCTGCGTCCGGTTCGGCGTCGGAATCGTCCCCGCAGAGGACGGACGAAGCACGGAGGGTGGCGAATCCACTTCTGTTCTTGACGCGCTGTTCTTCGACCGGCTTGCCCGCACAGCAACGGGAAACGGCCCGACAAGCTTTGCAACAAGGGAAAGACAAAGTATCGCTCAGGGGAATATGTTGCCCCTGCCGGAACCGAGCGTTCCGCCGAAGATTTTCTTGTCGGTGCGGGTTTCGCTTACGGGGGACGAACGCGGAGGGAACCGGTGAGTACGGTTGTTGCGACATCCTTGCAAGCCATACGGCGGGCGACACGCTCAGCCGAACCCGTCTTGCCGGACGGGATCGCCATTTACAACCGCTCCTGCGAGAGAATGACCGAACTCACTGATGGGAGCGTCTCACTTGTCGTCACCTCACCGCCCTACTGGATTGACCCGACTGATCCCGCCATGAATCCCGCCCTGCTCCGAAACGCCGGGGGCGATTTACCGGACGACTACACCGCGCTCCTAAGCCTGCTCTCTCGCTGCTTCGCCGAGGTCTGGCGCGTCCTGAAGCCGGGCGGCAT
>JAYULM010000109.1:0-1293 GCA_043763605.1 Armatimonadota bacterium
GACGGATTCGCGCGAAAGGACGAACCGTCAAAAGCCAACAAAACAAGAACGAGCACCGCAGGTACAACGATCCAACGTGTGGTTGGCGCCGTCCGCGAAGGACAAAGAAAAAAACTAATCTGCGACGGCCATGTTCGCGTCGCCCGTGCCCTGCGCAGCGGTGTCATCCTGGAGCGGCGCGAGTTGCGATTCGGCGTTCGCGGAGATCGCGGCACCGTTCGCGGCGGCGAACAGGGCTTCCTCTTCCTTCAGCGCGGCTTCCTTCAAGCGACCTTCCTCGTCGTAGTCGAATCCGAGTCCACGCGCGTCGATTTCCATCTGGCGGCGGCGGTCTTCCGGCGACTTCGGTGCGAGGGCGGCTTCATCCTCGGTCATCAGGGACGCGGGCAACTCCGGCGCGGAAAGCCCCTGCTCGTCCCACTCGGCTTGCTTGACTTCAACGATGGCTTCGGCGATCTTGCCCGCGATCAACTTGATGGCGCGGATCGCGTCGTCATTGCCGGGGATCACGTAATCGACTTCGTCCGGGTCGCAGTTCGTGTCGACAATCGCGACAATCGGAATACCGAGCGAACGTGCTTCCTTGATCGCTAAGTGTTCCTTCTTCGTGTCAACGACGAACAAACATGCCGGAAGTCGGGGCATCTCCTTGATGCCGCCGAGAACACGCTCCAACTTGTCTTTCTCTTCCGTCAGAAGCGCGGCTTCTTTTTTGGTGAGTTTGAGAAAAATGCCTTCGCGCTCCATCTGCTCCAGTTCGCGCAGGCGACCGATACGCAGTTGGATCGTGCGGAAGTTGGTCAGCATACCGCCGAGCCAGCGGGAGGCGACGAAGAACTGGCGCGAGGTGATCGCGGCTTCCATCACGGCGTCGGAGGCTTGCTTCTTGGTACCGACGAACATGATCGTGCCGCCGCTGGTGACGATGTCCTGAACGAACTTCGCCGCATCTTCGAAGAGTTTGAGCGACTGGTGAAGGTCGATGATGTAGATGCCGTTGCGCGAACCGTAGATGTACCGTTTCATCTTGGGGTTCCAACGACGCGTCTGGTGTCCGAAGTGGACGCCTGCTTCGAGCAGGTCTTTCATGGCGATAGTTGCCATAGGGTTACAATGCCTTTCCCGGTTTTGTTGGGCGAACGGTGGATAAGATTTACCGCGCCCCCTCCCCCGATTCAGGTCATGCCCACGATGACGGGCGCAACCGGGACGAATCGAAGTGTGTGATGTATTCTGTTTTCAACGCACACGCAAAACCTTCCCGTTATATCGCGGAATCGGGTGCGCGGCAAA
>JAYULM010000110.1:0-1292 GCA_043763605.1 Armatimonadota bacterium
TCAACGGCTATGGCGAGCGGGTCGGGAACGCCAACATCGTGCCGATTGTCGCCGCGCTTCGCTTGAAGATGGGCTACGACTGCCTGTCCGAGCAGGCGATGGGCGAACTGACCAAACTGTCGGCGTTCGTGGACGAAGTCGCCAACGTCGCCGCGAACCCGAAAGCGGCGTATGTCGGGCGTAACGCGTTCACGCACAAAGCCGGTCTGCACGCGGACGCGATCTCGAAAGCCCCGACCGCGTACGACCATATCGAGCCGCAGATCGTCGGCAACACCCGCCGCCTGCTGGTTTCCGAGCAGTCCGGGGGCGCGACGATTGCCCAGAAAGCCGCCGACCTGGGCTACGAACTGGACAAACGCTCCCCGGAGGCGAAAGCGGTCCTCGCCGAAGTCACCGAGCGCGAGCGCGGCGGGTACTCGTTCGAGGGCGCGGAAGGATCGTTCGAGTTGCTCTTGAAGAAGGCGACCGGACGCTACCGCAAATTGTTCGAGTTGATCGGATTCCGCGTACTGACCGAACGCCGCGCGAACGACCCGGAGCCGATCACCGAAGCGACCCTACGCCTGCGTGTCGGCGACCGCGAAATGCTGACGGTCGCCGAGGGGGACGGTCCGGTCCACGCGTTAGATGGCGCACTGCGAAACGCTCTGGAATCGGTGTATCCGCAACTGTCCGAGATTCGCCTGACCGACTTCAAGGTGCGCGTCGTTTCCGCGAGCGAGGGCACGGCGGCAAAGGTGCGCGCCATCGTGGAAACCACAGGACCGGGCGGCGAAACCTGGTCCACGGTCGGCGTGTCGTACAACATCATTGAGGCGTCGTGGCAAGCGTTGGTGGACGCTGTAGAGTACGGTCTGTTGCGCGAAAAGCCGGCGAAGTAGCCACGTTTCCGTACAGTCACTTGTTGCTTGTTCCGCTGTGAGGAGGTACGTTGGTATCTCCTCACAGATTCGGAATCACGCCAGCACTTCGTCCCAACTGCTTGCGGTCAGTAGCGACAACAGCCATACCTCCAACTGCTCCGAGGAAGTCGCCGCCTCAAGACGCGACCGTTGCTCCCGCGTCGGCTCGCCGAAACGCCGCGTACCCTGCAACAGCAATGTGCGCCGCTCCCCCTCGATTCTGCCCTCAGTTCTGCCCTCGTCCAGAATTACTTTGTACGTGATCGATTCCCGCATATTTCGTACCCCCCGTAAATACCGCGCTTTGGATGAACTATTGTACCGCAAGCCCATCAGGACGTTCGCAAGTGTGCGAACGCGTTCGTCGCCGTCCATAACTCTGCCGCC
>JAYULM010000111.1:0-17167 GCA_043763605.1 Armatimonadota bacterium
CTTTGGCTAAAGCCATCGCTTCGATTCCTGACACTTTGGGGGCCGCTTGTTTTCGTCATTGCAAGTACCTTCAACCGAATTGACGAAGACTATAACGCCACCGTTACAGTAGCGTTACAAGGTTTGAACGATAAGATAAAGGGCACGTGGTCAGGGCGTACTATGCGGGCGATGCGGCATGGTACGCCCTGAGTTTCTATCCGCCGATAGCCCGCACCGCGCCCGCGCACCGCTCGCAGATGTCGCGGAACAGTGGGTCGCGCCCGATGTCGCGCTTCACCAGCCAGCAACGCGGGCATTTCGAGCCGACCGCGCCCCCGACCTCGATACGCTCCGCAACCGATGCAGATTGAAGGTCCGACGCGTATAGGGAATTCGCTTCGCGCGACACGTCCGACACGCCGAACAGCATCGCCAGATCCTCGTTCGTGAAGCGGTTCGTCGCCGCGAAATCGCCGACGAGCGTGACGCGGGTTTCGAGCGATTTTTTCATCCCCTTGTTTTTCGCGTCTTCCAAGGACTTGTTCACGCGGTCGCGTGCCGTGAAGAACGCTCCCCACGACGCGGCTAAGTCGTCGTTCAGGAACGCTTCGTCCGGCACCGGGAACGGCGCGAGTTCGACCGACGGGTATTCCTCCTTCGCCCCCGGCAGGAGTTGCCACGCCTCTTCCGCCGTGTGCGACAGGATCGGTGCGAGCAAGCGAGTCATTGCCGACGCGATGGCGTACAGAGCGGTCTGTGTCGAGCGGCGTTCCGGCGAGTTCGGGGCGTCGGCGTACAATCGGTCCTTGATGACGTTCAGGTAAAACGCCGACAGGTCGCCCGCGCAGTAATCGTTGATCGCCCGTAGCGCACGGTGAAACTCGTAGGTTTCGTAAGCCGTTGTTACTTCGCCCACGAGTCGTTGCAACCGGTCCAGTGCCCAGCGGTCTACCGCCGTCAGTTCGTCTACCGGCACGCTATTGGCTGCCGGATCGAAGTCGAACAGCGAACCGAGCAGGAACTTGAGCGGGTTGCGCAGGTTGCGGTAGTTCACGACGACCTGATCCAGGATCTTCTGGCCGAGGCGCACATCCTCGAAGTAGTTCACTGACGCTACCCAGAGGCGTAACACATCCGCGCCGTATAGATCGACCACCGACGACGGCGCAACGACATTGCCCGAAGACTTGTGCATCGGTTTGCCCTTATCGTCCAGCGTCCAGCCGTTCGTGATGACGGCTTTGTAGGGCGCGGCGTCCTTCGTCGCGGTTCCGATCATTAGCGACGAGTTGAACCAGCCCCGGTGTTGGTCGGAACCTTCCAGGTACACGTCCGCCGGGAACTGCAGTTCGGGACGCGTTTCCAGCACGGCGCGGCAAGTCGAGCCGGAGTCGAACCAAACGTCTAACACGTCGGTCTCCTTTTCATACTCGTCCGCCGAACCGCCGAGTGGGCACACCCAGTCGTCGCCGAGGATTTCGCGCGGCGACCGCTCGTACCAAACGTCGGAGCCTTCCGCTAAGGTCATCTCGTACACTTTTTGCACCGACTCCGGCGTCAGGACCGCCTGCCCCTTGTAATAGAACACCGGGATGCCGACGCCCCACGCCCGTTGCCGCGAAACGCACCAGTCCGGGCGACCGCTTACCATCGCCGAGATGCGGTTCACGGACTCGGCGGGATACCAGGACACGGTGCCGATTTCGGCGAGTGCCTTTTCGCGGAAGCCGTCGTGGTCGATGTTCATGAACCACTGCACGGTCGCGCGGGTGATCACCGGGTTGTGGCAACGCCAGCAGTGCGGGTACGAGTGGAGATATGTCTTCGGCTTGAGCAGGTTGCCGTTATTTTTCAACACCTCGATGACCTTCGCATTGCCTTCCTTGAAGATATGTAGCCCCGCGAACGTTTCCCCGACCGTGTCGTCGTACCGACCGTCATTCAGAACCGGCTGGAGGGTCGGCAAGTCGAACTTCGCGCCCGTCTCGAAGTCTTCCTTGCCATGCCCCGGTGCGGTGTGTACCAGACCGGTCCCGGCGTCTAAGGTGACGTAATCAGCGTGAACCAGACGCGACTCGCGGTCGAACGGCGCACCGAGCGAATGGAGCGGGTGATGGAACGTCAAGCCAGCCAGTGCGATACCCGGCACCAGTTTAACAACGCGGTATGTATTAGCAGCGTAATTTGGATCAATCCATTCATCAACCTCAGTTGTTTCACTCGCCTCTTCAGATTCTTCCCCTTCAGATTCTTCCTCTTCCGATACTTCTTCTTGGGATCTCCCCTCAGGCGTAGGATCGAGAAGGGTCATGAAATCTTTCAATAATCCCTCCGCGATTAGATAGAAGCAACCATCTTCCTTCCGTTGGGCGACAACATAATCGAATACAGGCGAGACCGTAACCGCAACGTTCGCCGGGATGGTCCACGGCGTCGTCGTCCAGATCGCTGTGTAGCACTTGCCCGCCGGTAACCCGGCGAAGATGCCTTTCGGGTCATCCCGCAACAGGAACCGGACATAGATCGACAGATCTTTCACGTCGGCGTATTCCAGTTCGGCGTCCGCCAGCGCGGTTTCGTCGGTCGGGCACCACTGCACCGGCTTCAAGCCCCGGTAGATGTAGCCGCGCTCTGCCAGCACGCCGAACGTGCGCACGATTTCCGCCTCGAAGCGCGTACTCATCGTCAGGTACGGGTTTTCCCAGTCGCCTCGGATACCGAGCCGCTTGAACTGCCCCTTCTGCCGCTCGACGTACCCGGCGGCGTACTCGCGGCACGCCTTGCGTAGCGTCACTTTGTCCGGCGTCTCCTTGCGGGCGCGGAACTCTTTCGTCACGTTCACCTCGATAGGCAAGCCGTGGTTGTCCCAGCCGGGCACATATGGCGCGGCGAACCCCTGCATCGCCTTGTACTTGACGATGATGTCTTTCAGGGTCTTGTTCAGCGCGTGCCCGAGGTGGATGTCGCCGTTCGAGTACGGCGGACCGTCGTGCAGAACGAACTTCGGCGCGTCGGCTCGGTGCGCGGTCTTGTTGTAGGTGTCGTTGTCAGCCCACACCTGCGCGATACCCGGTTCGCGGGTCGGCAGATCGGCTTTCATCGGGAAGTCGGTTTGCGGCAGGTTGAGTGTGTCGCGGTAGTCGGTTTCTTGGTTCTTTGACATGGTTTGTAAGTATCTACTGATTCTCAAGGATGACACGGCGGAAGGTCAGGGAAATTCGCCTCTCTCGCCGCGTAGTTATTTCTGCGAACGTATCGGATTGACGGGCTGGTATGGAATGACGCCATACATAACGCGCGTCGCCCTTCATCACCACCAGGCTACGCGGTTTTAACAGCAACGGTATCTTCTCCGTCTGTAAAGGGTTATCGTACTCCATCACGCACGACGAGCCGAGACTGAGCGAGGCGATAACACCCTCGAAGCACGGGACACAATCTATGTGGCGCGATATGCCCTGCCCCGGCAGATACTCGTTGACGATCACCTGATCAGGAGTCTCGGTAAAAATTCCCCGCCGCACGAGGAGTCCCCCCAAACTCACTAACCAGGGCGGCAAAGGACCGACCTGCATATCGGGGGCGATCCGGCGCGACTTGTAGTCGTATCGGTAGCCGTAATGCTGGACGCGGCGTTGCAAGTCCGCGAGCCAGTCCGCGTCATGTCGCACATCGATCTGTGAGAACAACCACCGCTCTTGTTCCCCGGAAATGAAGTCCCGGAGGAACTGTAATCCGGTTATTTTCGCGGCGTTCTGTTCATTCAAAGCATCAACACAGCCCGAACCGAGGGGGGCGGAATTCCCGTCGTTCAAAGCCTCGTGGGTAAAAAGAGACATGTTCATTTCAACTTTATAACCTCGTAGGAAAAGCGACCGGTGCGGACCATGGGGTTGCTCCTGCGGAGTTTCCTGAACGCCCGATATTTATAGGTTTCGACCGGCGGCAAATGGTTCTCCAGCGACAGTCGTTCCAGAAACACCTGGTATTTCGCCTGCCGCTCTGCCTGGGGCGCGTTCGCGTAAACGAAAACGGCGTTCGTCGCGACCTCGGACACAGACCGGACGAAATCTGCCAGCCGGTTTACGTCGTCGGAGCCGAGTTGATCCTGACCGAACAAATAAGAACCGATCATCAGTAACCGGGTTGTCGGTTTGATAGATCGGACACATTCCGCGAGCGACACCTCATCCCATGAACTCCGAAACGCGAAGGCACAAGTTTCCGGGAACAACCCGTCCCGTGCGGCGAACTCGCTGGCGATATTTATCGCGAGGCGCGACGTGTCGAACCCGACATAGTTCATCCGTAAGGGGCTACCGAACTGTGCCTTGTAAAACTCGTTCAAAGCAATACCCGCAGTCATCGGACCACACCCGAAATCCAGGACCAGGTATTCGTCGGAGTCGTCGGAATCATCCGCGAAGATCAAACGCGGCTCGGTCTGTCGGTCGAGCAAGAGTAAGCGCGAAATCGCGTCGAAATGGCAGGGCATGTAATGGTAGCAGTACCAGAGCATCCGCGCGGGCGTATCCAGGGCTACCTGAGCGTTGTCGAGTAGCCGCCAGGTAAGGACGTCGAACAGTTCCGTCCCCGCTTCCGCCCGTTGCGGACCATACTCGACGCTGGTACGTTCGACGACGTTCGCCTCATCCTGTATCGGCGAAAGTACGACGGCTTGAAACGCATCGAGGAATGTCGTCGGTTCGGATTCCGCTGGTTGCGCGGACGCATTGGTGTTCATTGAAAGTCCCCCTCCCGAAAGCAACACGGCGAAATAAAAACGAGCGTCCCTGGCGGTTGCCGGAAGAAACGCTCGTTCACAGGTGGGGGGACGGGCAGGGCGAAACGCCGCGCCGTCCCGTTAGCGGTTCTTCACGCCGGGGGACGCCCGATAATCTGTTCTATTCCGCCGCTCTTGCCGCCGCCGAAGCGGGACAAAGAGCGGTTCACATGGGGTACATCGGTTCGCATAGTTTTGCTGTGAGCGTTAGTATACCGCGTTTTGGCGGCACGGCTATGGCTGTTCAAAAATCCAGAGTCCGCTCAGGTTGTTGAAGCGATTGTTCGTACCCGACATCGGCTGACAAATCATTGCCCTGCATAGCCACCGCGCAAAGGCGGTCGCAACGCTCGTTCTCAACGTTCCCCGCGTGACCTTTTACCCACGAGAACGTCACTTCGTGATGCTCGCATAGGTCCAGCAAACGTCCCCACAGATCGCTATTGCTTGCCCTATCCTTCCGGTTCCGCATCCATCCATTCGCCTGCCAGCGTGCCGCCCATCCCAGCGTCATAGTCTCTGCAAGGTACTGGGAGTCTGTATAAATCGTGACCGAACAGCGATAACGTAGCAGTTCCAGACTGGCAATCGCCGCCATAATCTCCATCCGATTGTTGGTCGTGCGTAGAAAGCCAGCCGACAACTCGCGGCGTTTGCCTCCAAATAACATAACAGCCCCGTAGCCGCCGGGTCCTGGATTACCGATGCAGCCACCATCCGTATAGATTAAGACGGATTTCAACTCAGTCACGTTATCCGGCATGGTTTCCTTTCTATTTGCGCGGAAAGCGGATTTGCACGACGGATGTATACGCAACACACCGACTGTTGCATATTTTACGTTTCGGGCGAATCGATTCCTGCGATCTATAACTCTGTTTTCGTGCGCTAAAATAATCGCGTTACCTCACGAAAGGAATCCGACCGATACCAACGCTTTCCGTAGACTACCCGAACCGGTGCACCAACACGCTATCGCCCTGACGAAACCGGTATTGCTGGGACTTTCGCCCCATGCCCGCCGCTTTTGCAGGCGATACAGTATCGCCGGAATGAGTTACGCGAAGGAGATACGTATGGAAAATGTGGCGCGCCGTATCGGCATGATCACGCTGGCACTGGCGGGGATCGGGCTGGCGGTACTACACACATTGCCGACGCCGTATTTGCACGCGACGACGGGGGCACTGATCACGTATCGACCGATGAATTTCCTGAGCGAATTCGTCCGAACCGACTACGCCCCGCTGATGACGGCATGCTTCTTCCTGCTCGCGGTCGGCGCGCTGGCGACCGCGTTTCTCCTGCGCCGATTGCGCCGCGAGGCGATCCTGGTCGCCATCGCGGGGGCGGCACTCGGGCTACTCGGCATCTTCCCCACCGACCTGTCCGACCTGACCACCGACCGGTTCACGTGCGGATCGCCGGAGCGGGTCGAACCCTGCACGGTGACGGGGATGATCCACAACCCGCTTTCGACGATGGTGTTCTTCCCGCTCCTGCTGACCGCGCTTTCCGTCTGCGCCCGGAGCCTCAAGGAACCGCGCTGGCGCGGCGTCGCCTACCTCGCCGTCGGTTGTGGCGTACTCGCGGTCGGCGGGATCGTCGGAGCCGCCTTTTACCTGCACTCGCTCGGCTGGGAAGGTCGCTGGTGGACCGGGCTGAGCCAGCGTAGCCTGGTTTTCCCGGCACTCTTCTGGATGGGCGGGCTACTCGCCGCCACGAAAAACGCACCCCGGCGGGAGACGGTATAATCACGCGTGGAGGCTTGACCCGTCATGCGTTCCCCGTTTATTCTGCCGGAATCGGTGCGCGACTTTTCGCAGTACGCCGAGTTCAACGTCAGCACCGAAACTGTGCTTGCCGCACTCGGATACGATTTCGCCCGCGAGTCACTCCGACTTCCTTCCATACCCGTTGCGGAAGTGCCGACTGTCAGCAAAGAATATATCCGCCAGCGCGTAGAGAGTGCGCTACGGGTTGTCGGGTTCACCAGTGAAATGGCGCGGCGTGAATTTCTGATCGCCCCGGTCGTTCTGGAGGCGGCGTTGATCGCGGATGCGCAACTGGCTTCGGAGCACCCCTTCGATATATCCCCGCGCTTGCACGGCAGTCTGGATTACCTGATGCAGAAGGCAAATGCCGTGATTATCGTCGAGGCGAAGAACGGCGATCTCGTTCGCGGCTTCACGCAGTTGTCCGCAGAAATGGTCGCGCTGGATATGTTCGCCGAAACGAGTACGCCGCTCATACATGGTGCGGTGACTATCGGCAATCTCTGGCAATTCGGCATCATGAACCGCGCGGAGAAGAGAATCATTCAGGATACAAACCAGTTCACCGTGCCCGACGAGTTGGACAGGCTGCTTGCCGTGCTGGTAGGAATTTTGCGGGATGCCCCCGCCGAAGGAGCGGTAGCGGGTTAGCGCACGATTGCCGGTACAATGTGGCTATGGCTATGCGTGGAATGGGCGGAGGCGGTAGAGGGGGCGGCGAGTCTCCCCCGAAAAAGATCGATCCGGCGACGATCAAGCGAGTGTTCGCGACGTTCGCGCAGTACAGGATGTTGCTCGCCGGGATCGTCGTGCTGGTACTTCTGTCCGCCGCGCTCGGGATTCTGCCGCCGTATCTGCTGCGCCTCCTGATCGACAACGGGCTTCTTAAAGAAAATTTCCCGGCTATCATCCGGTACTCGGTCGGGACCGGCGTCGCGCAATTAGGCTCGACTCTCTGCGGTTTGGGCTACGGTTACCTTTCCGTGTTGCTCGGTCAACGAATCCTGCGCGATCTGCGGCAACGGTTGTTCAAGCATTTGCAGGGGATGCCACTGTCGTTCTTCACGCAAACCCGCACCGGCGAGATCCAGTCGCGCCTCCTCAACGATGTCACTAACGTCCAGAGCGTGATGTCGGACACGGTCGCCGGAATCCTCTCGAACGGCGCGACGGTACTCTCGTCGCTCGTCGCCATGTCGTTCTTCGACTGGCGGCTGACCGTGATGAGCGTCGGGCTACTCCCACTGTTCGCCGTGATCGCGTCGCGCATCGGGGCGATGGCGGGCATAGTGCGCAAAGAGGGAGCGGTGCTGAACGCCTCGCTGTCGGCGACGATGCAGGAAACGTTATCCGTGTCGGGCGTGTTGCTGGTTAAAACGTCGGGGCGGCAGGAGTACACCCTGGACCGTTTCGCCGAAGACAATGAGAAATTCACGCAAAACTCGGTCAAAAGTCAGATGATCATGCGCGTCTTCTTTAACCTGATTCGCCTCTCGTTCAGCCTGACGCCGGTCTTCGTCTACGCACTCGCGGGCTATCTGATCGTCGAGCAGGGCGACCGTCATCTGACCATCGGCACCATCGTCGGCTTTACCGCGCTCCAAGCCGCGCTCCTGTTCCCGCTGACCGGGCTGCTTTCCGTTCAAGCCGAACTGTACTCGTCGCTCGGATTGTTCGAGCGGATCTTCGAGTATCTGGATATGAAGCAGGCGATCACCGACGCGCCGGACGCCGTGACGCTCGCGCCGAGCGACACACGCGGTCGGGTGACGTTCGAGAACGTGACGTTCCGCTACGAGGAATCACAGGAGTCACCGACGCTGACCGACGTGTCGTTCGACGCGACCGCCGGGTCGTTCGTCGCGCTGGTCGGGGCGTCCGGCGCGGGCAAAACGACGCTGACGTATCTGATCCCCCGCCTCTACGATGCCGAAGCCGGGCGCGTCCTGATCGATGGCACCGACGTTAAGAACATCAAGTTAGATTCGCTCGGCAAGATCATCGGGGTTGTGACACAGGAAACGTATCTGGTGCATGACACGATCCGCGAAAACCTGCGCTACGGTCGCCCGGACGCAAACGACGAACAGCTGATCGCGGCGGCGCAGGCGGCGGCGATCCACGATCACATCGCGTCGCTCCCCGAAGGCTACGACACGGTGGTCGGCGAACGCGGTTACAAACTGTCCGGGGGGGAGAAGCAACGTATCGCCATCGCCCGCGCCCTCCTGAAAAACCCGCCGATCCTGATTCTGGACGAAGCCACGTCCGCGCTGGACACACGCTCGGAACGGCTGATCCAGGACGCCCTCGCGAACCTGTCGAAAGGGCGCACGACGTTCGCCATCGCGCACCGGCTTTCCACGATCCTTGCCGCCGATCAGATTTTAGTCATGGACAAAGGGCGCGTCGTCGAACGCGGCACGCACGCCGAACTGTTAGCGGCGGGCGGTGCCTACGAAAAACTATACGCGGCGCAATTCCGAAGTGCGGCACCATCCGGGCAAAACACAGAAAATCCTACCGATCTTGTGCCAGACGAGACAAGATAAAATACAGCATGGAAAGTACGTTGCTCACCAAAACTGCCGAGGAACGATAGGTGGACCGGCAACGCGACTGGAGTTTTGAAAATGAACATGGGATGAACGAGTCGTTCTTATTTTTGCCGCCGCGCGGGGAATGGTGACGAGACCGTTAAAACACATCCGGGAGTATGCCCCGCTCCCGTCGTGCGAACGCACAACCGTTTACGCCATCCGCCAGAGCGTTGCCGCTCGGTGGTCGCAGAATGCGCAGGTCGTCGAGATCGAGTGGGTAGGCGAGCCATTCGGATTGTAAGGCGGCAAAGTCGGCGGCGAAAAGACGCAGGAGGCGGGCGCGAAACGCGGTGAGAGACGCGGAATCCAGCCCGATAACGTGAATGAGTTGCCGACCGTCGCCGGTTAAACCCATAACATCACCGTCTTCTTTCACGCGGAGATGTGCCGCGAACGCAGTTACTGCAGGGTCGAGCGATAACAGCGTCTGCCCCTTGACTCGGTTGCACCGGTTGCAACAGTAAACGAGATTGGAGTAGGTCGTGGCTAAATCGGGGCGCGAAACACGTGGGCGCAGGTGGTCCGCGCCGAACGCCCCCTGCCCATCAGGGAACCACGTTTCACGCATCAGGCAATACACGCACCGGTAGCCGAAATCGTCGCGGAGCCACGGCTTGTAGGAGCGGTAGTCATCATACCCTTGTGGGGCATGGCATCGAACGAGAGGCGTCGCGGGGTACGCGAACGGCGACACAGGGGAAGACACGCGCCGCTACCCGGCAGTGTCCGCGCCGAACATGACTTTTTCGGCGCGTTCAAGTTTCGCCCAGGGGAGCGGGAAATCGCGTTCCGCGTCGGCAACCCGGTCGTCCTGTAGCCGTGCGAGATCTGCCGATTCCGACGTGGTGAGCGGCGCGACACTCGCCTTGCGAATCAGTTGGACGCGGCGGTGATTCTTGATTTCGCGGAGCCGTTCGGCGTCCACGGCGACGGCTCGCCCCGCAACCCGGCGCACGGTTTTTTGTAACAGAACCGTTTTTTCCATGCGTACATTATACCTTTTATATCCCGCGTTGCGGGAGCCACTTGCGGTTGTTGCGGCATAAAGGTTTAGCGTCGATTGTCAGGTTTTCCCGTTCTTTCGCCCCCGCAACCGGCGCACTTCGTTCCCGTCAGATTGCCACGCAACCGGAAAGCCAATTCCGGTTATGCGAACCGGGTAGAATGCGCGTATGTCCACCCCCGCGTTTGTTCTGCCCGCCCGCGTCAAAGACTTCCATGATTACTTCGAGTTCACTGCGGAAACCGGCGTTATACTGGGGCAGCTGGGCTACGGCTTCGGTCGGCAGGTGCTTTCTCTGCCGCAAAGCGACACAGGGTCATCGGCGGACTGGACCGAACCGCTCCGCAAACGTATCTTGCTCACGCTTCAACGGGTCGCCATGGTCTCCGAAGCCACACGCCGCGAGTTTCTTCTCGCGCCCATCCTCTTCGACGTATCGGTCGCCGTGGATGCCGAGTTGCACTCCGAGTATGCGGTCAATGTTTCGCCGCAACTGCGCGGTCGCCTCGATTTCTATCTCGAAAAACGGTCCGCGCTTCTGGTGGTGGAAGCCAAAAACGCGGATATGGCGCGGGGTTTTACGCAACTCGCCGCCGAACTGATCGCTTTAGACGCCTTCGCCGAACCCGGTATGCCGATGCTCTACGGCGCGGTGTCGGTCGGCGACGTGTGGCGGTTCGGCGTTCTGAATCGCGCTGAGAAGCATGTCACGCAGGACATTCGGCAGTTCACACTACCCGACGACATCGCTGAACTGCTCACGGTGTTGACTGGCATCCTCCTCGCCGCAACGCCGCGCTGACGGGGATACGTCTGGCAGCGGTGGCAGTTTACACCGTGTCGTCCCGACGCAAGGGGTGAAATAGTTCACGGAACCCGAATCGTTGTTACTGTTGTCTGAACTGTGTGGTGTATCGTCTCGCCGCAACTTTCGCTCGTGGAAAAGGAACTTCGTATGCGTCAATCGTTCTGGTATGTAATTACGACCGTTATCGCGCTCAATGCGTCACTGATAGAAAATGCTTGGGCGCAGAAGCCGCAAACCAAGCCCGCCGCGCCACAATCCAAACGTCCCTATGTGCTGGGAACAAAGCAACTCCCCGGCGACTTTGGTACTCTCGGAGCGACGTACACCGTTGGCTCCCGAAATCCGCTCAACGTCACGCTGGTTCGCGCCGAATACTCCATTGCCCGTCTCGTTCACGATAGGGTGCTCGATGGGCGGGGGCTTCGCGGCATCGTGCCCCCGGTGGACAAGAAATGGCTCGTGCTTCACTATACGGTGCAGAACCCGAACCCTACCGACTTTCGTTTGTCATGGCCCGTGCTTACCTTTACCGCCGTCGGCGCGGACGATCAAAATTACAAAGTCGAGTCGGCACACCTGCGCGACACTGCCTCAGACACGCCCTATCCGACCGGTAAGTCTGTGAGTATGTCACTCAAACCGGCACAGAAGATCAACCTGATGTGTGCGCTGTTAGTGCCTGCCGAGGGCGAAGTCCCAAAACTGATTATCGGGCGCGGGCAGGATGAAGCAGCGGGGGTAGTGCGCTATGACCTGCGGGGCGTGGTCGGGAAACTGCCCGCCGGTGTTGCTGGAGCGGACGGTTTTACGCCGAAAGATGCCTTTCCGGCGACTATCGGCACGACGTATCCGTGGCGGATGTTCGATGTCGCCGTACAAAGCGCGGCTTTCACCGATGCGCCGCTTTTCGGCAAGCCCGCGAAAGACGGTCGTTTTTTCACCGTATCACTCAAAGTCACCCCTGTCGGCAAGACGAGTCAGCTGACCGGAAGCGCGTTCAATGCCCGTTTGAAAACCGCCGACGGCGAAACACTCCAACCGTACAACCGTATCGGTAGCGGCATACTTTTCTTCGCGTCCCGTGACGAGGTTTACCGACTCAAACCCGACGTTGGCGACCCGCAGACTGTACGAATGGTGTTTCTCGTGCCAGGAACGGCGTCACCTGCGACCTTATCTCTTACGGAACGCTCGACAGCCGACGAGTTCCGCCCGTATGTGTTCGAGGTGAAGTAACGGAAGAAGGGGTGGCAGTGTCACTGTGGCGCGAAACTGTGCAGGTTTGCCCCCGGTTATCCAAACCGTGTGACCGGGGGAAACTCACCGCGACGCGTTATTTTCGACGTCGGCGAACGACGACCGCGCATAGAACACCAAGCGCGGGCAGGAGCAGGGCAACCGTCCCCGCTTCCGGCACGACGGCGACGGCATTGCCCAAAGTCACTTGGTAGGTATCCGTTCCTGCGCTTGTTATAAAGAAACGGGTGCCTAGTCCGAGCGGTGTTGAGTAGTTAATGGAGAACGAATTCGGCGAGAAGAACTGCTGACGGGAGAAAGGGTTGCCGTCCCTTTCCGTCACGGCGTTGCCGACGCTGATCGGGGTGATGCCGGTGATTTGTTGCCCGGCGACAGCAAATAGAAGAGAATCGAGGGTTACGGTTATCGTCTGGTAGGAGTTGAAACTATCCCCAGTGACGGACAGGATGTTGGTCGTCGCGTCGAAGGATACGTTCAAGCAGCTGCCCCAACCTGTTGGATTGCTGATTTGATTTGCCCCAGTGAGTTGCGGACCCGCCGAGGGCAACGTCACGCCGGTTCGCGCCAAGACGCGGGGACCGACACTCCCGAGGTCGGGCAGGTCGAGCGATTCGTTAAAGTTCGCGGAGATAATCTGGGCGTTGGCAGTCGCGGTAGCGATGACGATTGCGGCGGCGGCGAGCGCGGCGGACAGGGCGAGACGGTTGATATTGAGTTTCATAGGTTTACTTTCGATGCGCGGGTGGGCGCGGACAGTAGGCGCGGCGTTATGACCGCCCGGTGACGATAGATTACGCGGCGCGGCGGCGGCGAATAACAACGGTTCCGAGGATGCCAAGCGCGGGCAGGGGCAGGGCGACCGTGCCGCTTTCGGGAACCACGGCGATACTGGCGGAACCGACGCGGACGTTGTCAAACACCACGCGAAAACTTCTATTGATGGCGGCGGTGACGCGGACGCTACTGAACGCGGTGTCGGAGGTCACACCGAAGAAGCGGTCGCCACCCAGTGACGGAACAGGGTTTGCGTTGCCGACCGGCGTGACCCCGTTAAACAGCGCGAAACTGAACGAGTTGGTGCCGTTGCTTTCCATGCCATAGTCAATGGCGAACGCGGTGTAGGAACCGTCTAAGGCAATCGTGGTCACGGTGGCACTGAAGGCGGGGAAGCCTGCGAGAACGCTGTCGGTTCCGTCGCTGAGCGCGAAACTTCCACTGGAAAGAGTTCTACTCACGGCGTAAACGATGGGATCACTGCCCCCGGTCACACTGAAGGTGACGCGACCGGACGCGGCTCGAGTCAGAACGGCGGGGTTGGTGGTGAAACTCCCTGGCGGTGCGATGCCGTTGAAGTTGTAGGTCGTGTCGGTGGTCGCGGCGGCGTTGAACGACGCGAGGTCGGTGTAGAACGTTTGGGCGTTGGCGGCGGGCGCGGTGGCAATAACGGTTAGTGCGACGAGGGCGAGCGCGGCGATGGTAATGGTAGCGAAAAATCGCATCGGGGCGTGTCTTCCTATTGTCGCGGACGCGGGGGCGGCACGATTGCCGGGGGGCGTCGGACAAAATAAGTTTCGTCCGATGCGGCGACGATTGTTTCGCCGTCGCCGCTCGTGTTTCCTGCTTCGGCAGTTTATTTTCGGCGGCGGGCGGTAACGACGGTTCCGAGGATGCCGAGCGCGGGCAGGAGCAGGGCGGCGGTTCCCGCTTCCGGCACGACGGCGGCACTTATCGTGCGAAGGGATTGGGTGAGGGTTGCGGCGGTGGTGCCGCCCGACGGGGATCGGAATAGGATGCCTTCGTTTGCTTCGTCGAAGCTGCCGAAGAAGTTTGCTACGGTTGGAAACTGCCCGGTGGTCCCGAATGCGCCGGTCGCATTGCCACTGTTTTGCCCGACGCCGACAGTGAAGTCGCTTCCGTCAACAGGAGCGTTGAGATCGCCGTAGGAGAAGAAGATGTCGCCGCGCTGAAATGCGATGCCGCCTTGCGTGACCGCCGCCTTGAACAACGTGACCTGAAACACTGACCACACGGTCGCGCTGTTGTTGCTGTTGCTTAAACCACTGATGTCATACGTGACAGTGTAGTAGTCATTCGTAACCGACTCCCGAATACTGCCGCCTGTGTAAAGTACCAAGTCGTCATAGAGAGGGGCAATCACCGGAGCAATGGCAAAGCTTGCAAGGACAGCAATGTTTCTGTCGGCGGAAAAGGTGGCATCACCGCTTGTCAGGTAGCCGTTGGTGCCTACGTTTATGCTGGTCAAATTGTTGCCGTAGAGCGGAAAGTCGCCCGCGCCCAAACTGCGCGACTCTTGAGCGTCGTCTTGACCATTGAGGCTGGTGAGTGCGATCCCTGCGGCGGGATTGATGAGTAGTGCGGCGCGAACGGGCGCAGTAATAAGAGTGAGGGTGGCGGCCATGGTCGCGGCGGTTATGATGCGATAGGTCATAGAGACGGTTTCCTTTAGCGTGAGTGTTTTATCGTTGGCATACGAAGGTACAATCTTCTCACGCAATCGCCTCGCGCAGGGCGATGGTAAGGATTTATGCAACGGTTTAGAAAAGAATATTTCGGCGGTGATAGACAACATAGCGCAATCGTTCGGTGATTATTTGGGGCGGATGCGGCGTAGCCGATCCGTGACTCTCGGCGCGGTCGCACGGCAGTCGGGAATAAACAAGTCCACGCTTTCGCGGTGGGAAGCAGGGACGCACACACCGCGCATAACGGAACTCAAACGGGTGCTGGACGCGCTCGGTGCATCGGTAGCGGAGCAGGTCGTCGCGCTCCGATTGATCGACGCGCCGCGAGCCGTGGTCGCGGTGCGCTCGCAGGACGCGGCGGCGATGCCGCTTTCGCTCGGTGACCTGCTCTACGGTTTGCGGCAGCGAACCGGAAAATCACAGGCGGATGTGGCGCGAGCGGTCGGCGTGTCGCGCCCCCTGTATTCGCATTGGGAAGCCGACACGCACGCCCCAGCACCGCGCAACTGCATGCGGCAGGGTTCGCGCTAGGGGCATCGGCGCAGGAGATAGGGACTCTGACAACGTACCGGTTCGCAACCGCGCCCGCCGTGGAAACCCGCGACGCGCTGATGGCGCAGTATCAATCGCTGTACGAGATCGGCGCGGATGTTCGGGAGTCGGTACACGCGCCGAAACTGTTTGCGCTGATAGCGCATTGCGGACGGCTACAACGGGCAGGCAAAGCCGATGGGGGCGATCTCGCGCTCCTCCTGACAGAATACGCGGGCAGTCTGGATATCTGGTACGGCGACGTTTCGCTCTCCACACCGTATTATCGGCGTGCCTTCACACTCGCCGCACAGTCGCACTTCCCGCTTCATTTTCACTTGACGGCTCTGGCTGCGTTTCTGATCGATCCGCGCACAAACCCGCGTTCGTTCCGGGAGCGGCTCGACGCCGCGCTCGCGCTTGAAAACCGGCTCTCGCAAAACATCGGCAAAGCATACCTGCTGTCGTTTATCGCACAGGGCATCGCCGAAGAATCGCCGGACGAAGCGTTGCGCCTCGCGGACGCATACTGCGCACTCGCCCGAAGCCATGCGGACGAGTATCTGTGCAGTTTACGGGACCGGGCAACCTGTTGCGCAAATGCGGACGAGCCGCCGAGTCGGTAGAGTTCCTCAGCAAACTTGTGCCGCAGGACGACTACCGCGCCGGACTGAAGCAACTGGATATGGCGCAGGGCCTGGCGCAACTCGGCGCGAAAATACAGGTGCAAGCATGTATCACCGAAACGAAGCGGATCTTCGGCGATTCTTCATTTGCCTCAGTAACGACCAAAATCCAGGATTTGGAACGCGCCAACGAGTAAACACATCGGCGGCGCGTTCCAGGCTTCAATTACTTTCGTCGGCGGCGTACGGCAACACCGAGCAACGCGAACGGTCCCGACTCTGGCACAGTGACCGGACAGATCATACAGGTCAACTCCTCGCCGTGCTTACCGAAATATTGCTCGACTCCCAATGAGTCTGTAGCGGTTCTGTAACGATGGCTTGTTACGATGGGTTCAACGGGGCGGGGGCGTAATCTCCCGCTTTGAACCATCATCGCTTCAAAGGATCGTTCTGCTATGTCATCATTGCCTACATTCGTTTTCAGCCGTGGTCGCCGCGCCGTGCCGACGGCACTGGGCTACGCCGTAGTTCTCTTCGCCGCTGTCGGTCTCGCCGGTTGCGGCGGATCGGACGAGGCTGGCTCGCCGTCATTGCTCGCCTCGCCCTCGCCGTCTCCCACCGCCACGCCGTCGCCGGTCGTTACTCCTACCCCGGTGCCGTCCGCCAGCCCGTCGCCGTCTCCCATGCCGACCCCAACGCCGGTTCCGGGAAATGCTACCGGCGACGGCGACGTGTTTTTCCTGACCCCGAGCGGCACCCCGGCAGACTTCGACACCGCAAACATGCGCGCGAGCGACAACACCGCGACCATGACGTTCAACCGCACCGACGGTTCGGCACGCGTTACGATTACCGAAGTAAAGGCAGGGACAACGCGTGTCGTGACGCTGAGCCTGAATACGCTCCCCAGTCTCGGCGTTCTGACACCGGGTAATTTCTCGATCCTGGACATGAGCGGGAACGGACTGGACGCCGACGCCAAAGGAAACGCCTTCCTGGGTTACGGCGTCACCGACACAGCGACGGATAAAACGCAGTTCTATCTGGCGACCGAAGGCGCGGTAGTGCTGGAAGCCATCGGTCCGAAATCAATCAAACTGTACTTCGAGAACGTCCGGATGGACGCCAACACCGGCACGATAAATAACGGGCAGTCCGGCACGTTCCGCGTCAGTGGCGTGGTCAATGCGGTGGTGAATTAGTGAGGGATAAGTGGATAGTGGTCGGTGGTCAGTGTTTGGTGGTCGGACCGTGAACGGTTCCGCTTCGCGCCTGCGGCGGACGCTCTGCGAGCGGGGAAGCAGTTCTCCAGCGAG
>JAYULM010000112.1:0-17083 GCA_043763605.1 Armatimonadota bacterium
CCCGCCCCCAGCGACGCGAAGCGTCTACAGCCGAAGGCTTCGGGTGCCCGCTGGGCGGGAACATTTCAATGTCCGCACCACTGTGCTCTCACCCCTGCATAATCACTTTCCGCAACAGAACCGACTCCAACTGCGCTTCCTTCCCGTCGTACGTGTAGAAAAGGTAAGGCGCGATTCTTTTTGTGTCCGCATTGCCGAACACGCGGGCGGCGAATGACTTGCGCCGCTCCCGCTCCTCGGCGAACGTGCTCGTTGTCTCCGTATCGAACGCCGCGACGAACGCCCGCGCCGTTTCCGCGATGGCGTCTGCTTCCGCGCGCTTCGCCTGATACCGGGCGAAATGCCCCCGTGCCGTGACGGTGGTTTCGTAGTCCCAACCGGCTTTCTGCAGGGAGTCCGAAAGGCTCGCTTCGTCCACGACGCCGCCGTCGATGGCGAATCGGCAGATCGCTTCGTAGGTCATATGCCAGCGAAGCGCGTGTTGCGCAAAATACCACGCCGACTTGACTTTGAGTAGCGTTTGCCCGTCGCCGGAGCGCACGACGACGCCCTCGGCTTTGTCCCAGTCCCGCACCAGCGACAGGATTTCGCCGACGCCGTTTCGAGCGTCGGACCAGTCGTAGACTTCGACGAGGTGGAGACCGTTCGTGTGCGCCACCGCCTCCACATCCGGGAAAGCCAGATAGCGCACCGTCGCTCCCTCGTGTAAGCCCGCGCCAAGCAGGATAAGATCGTCGCCGCCTTCGTAGCGGACGACGATCTGGTTGCCCGCACCGACATACTCGAACAGGAGCGAGCCGTGCGCGAAGAACGCCGGGTCTAGAAGCACCGGGTACCGTGCCTGTGCGACCGCTTCGGCGAGCGGCGCGAACTTGCCGCCGTCGAATGTGTCCCGTGTGCGGAACAGGATGCGCCCGTCCGGGAGCACCGAGCGAATGATCAGCGAGCCGTCGTGCTTGTGCGTGATCACGGCGCGACCGGCTTCCAACTCGCCCGCGATAGCCGCGTCGGCTTCCGCCCACTCGCCCTGGTTGAAGAACTTCTGCCAGCCGGTCGAGACCACGTCGCCGTTCGCATCGAACACGACCGAGCGGTACCCCAATTCGTCCGGTTCCCAGTCGTACTTGCCGCGCGACGGATGGACGAGCGTATAGGCACCGTCTTCACGCGGTTTCGTCATAAACCCCTTGTTGCGTAATCTGTTGTAAAATGCGGTTAAGTCTGCCATCGTGTCCCCTCGAATGGAACGGTATCTTCCGCGTATCCTATCGCAACGAAATCGCGTTTTGTTAAACACAGGGGTTCGGGCGGTGACAACGACGGGCAACGGACACCGATCTCGCACGGGTTTGTGTCACCATCCGGTGCTGGTAATCAGGGGTACCCGATATGAAATCTGACGTGGATGAGTTAGCGAAAACCATCGATTTGAAGAGCATCGCCGCGCTATTCTTTCGCGCCGTACTTGTTCTGTATTTCTGCTACCTCGGGGCAACGATGGCGTTCTCGCCGATGCTTGGCTTACCATACGACGAGTTCCCGGATGCCCTTGTGCCGCGTCTTGGTATCGCCCCGGTCCTCCTGCTCGGTGCCGTTCTGATTCAAGCCAGATTCTTGTCGGCGCGCGGGGAAACCTCCGCTTCGTGGGCAGTTCTGGCGTTCGGGTCGCTCTCGACATGCTTGATAACGTTATTCGTGACGATGGTCTGGTACGAATCCGATGTGATCCGCGAACGCTGGCCGGGAATTCTTTTTCTCGGAACTCTTTCCGCTTTGTGTATCTATTTTGGACTGAAGACCTCTTTCCAAGCGAATTGGGGGACGATGTTCTTCTGTTCGATCCTAATATTCTTCATCGCGTCTTTCTGCGGAGTCAGCGTCAACTACGGGCAAAATTCCTACTGCTCGCGACACCATCTTTTTGATAACCGGCGGGGCACGAATACCGTCCCCTCAGCCGGGGTGAACAAGCGAAGGATAGAACTACCGCATGAATAACACCGCGACTTCAACTCAATGGACGCGTTTCGTCAAAGCGGCGTTTGTTGTTATTTTTTGTACCGCCGGCGGGACATCGCTCGTCCTTCCTCAAAGTGGATTGAGCGGGACGGTCAGCGCGTCATCCCCGGTCCCGATCTTTGCCGGGGTCCTGCTGACACTGGTGTCCCTCGCGGCTTTCTGGCGCGGCACCTACGGGCGGGACTCCGCCACGTGAGCGGTGGTGTCGTTCGGTTCCTGGATGACGTTTCTTTGGACGATGTTCGCGCACGTCGTCTGGGCAGGTCGGGACATCCTTTTGACGCGCGGGTACGGCTTCATCGCCGGTGCCGCGATACTGATTCTGGTCGCGTACATGGGCTTACGGGCGGCATGGCGGAACGATTGGGATGGTATGGGGCGATGGTTCCTCACTACATTCGTCCTACTGTTCTTCCTGGGTCCGCTATACAACTAAGCCGGTTTTTTCAGGTACAGACGGGAGAAGCCCGTCTCACGGGACGCACGCTCCAGTCATGGAACGATTGTCCGAGCGGGGACGACGGTACGGCGCGAGAACGGAAACCGTGGGCTATAATACCCGCATGACCGAAACCCACCCGCCCCCGCAACGACCTTCCCGAACCCGGACCGCCAATCAGAATATGCTCGCCGCGCTGGACATCGGCACCAACTCCATACGCATGGTCCTGGTGCGGTTGCATCCGGCGACCGGGACCTGGGACACGCTTTCCGTCCACAAGGAAACGGTTCGACTCGGGCAGGGCGAGTTTTCCGAGGGGGAAGGGCATCTCGCGCCGGACGCCATCGAACGCGGCGTGATGGTTCTGAAACAGTTCGTGCAAGTCGCGCGGGGTCGCGGCGCGGGCGAGATCGTCGCCATCGGCACGGCGGCACTGCGCGAGGCGGCGAACCGGGACGAGTTCCTTTCCCGGGCGCGCGACGAAGCGGGAGTCGAAGTCCAAGTCGTCCCCGGCGTCGAGGAAGCGCGACTGATCTACCTCGGTGTGGCGTCCGGCATCGAGATCGGGGCAAGTCGGGCGTTGTTCGTGGACATCGGCGGCGGGTCGACCGAACTGATCGTCGGCTCGCAGAACGAGCATTTTTTTCTGGACTCCCTCAAACTCGGCGCGATCCGGCTCGGCAACCGTTTCCTGACCGGCATCACCGACCCGATCACGCCCGATCTTTTCTCGCAAATGCAACGGCACGTCGAGGGCGTCGCGACACATGCGCTACGCAAGATCGAGCGAGTCGGTTTCGATTTCGCGGTGGCATCGTCCGGGACCGCGCAAAACCTCGCGCGGGTGGCGGCGGCGCGGCAGGGACAGGAACTGACCACGCTCCATAACTACGAACTGACTATCGGCGATTTGCGCGAAACCGTGACGTACCTGTGCGGTCTCTCGCTGGAAGAACGTCGCCGGGTTCCCGGTCTCAACCCCGAGCGCGCCGACATCATCGTTTCCGGCGCAGCGGTGCTGCTGACCCTGGCAGAGGAATTGAAACTGAAGGGCTATCGGATTGCCGAGCGATCCCTGCGGGAGGGCGTGCTGGTGGACGCCATCCTGCGCCGATTGGCGCGCGCCGGAGAGCGGACACCGGACACGCTGGCGTTCGAGGCGGGAATCCGCCGCCGCTCGGTGGACCGACTTTCCCGTCTCAACCCGGACGAGGAGAAGCACAGCCATCATGTCGCGTTCCTCGCCCTGCGGCTGTTCGACGAGGCCAAAGAAGCTGGGTTGCACGACAGCGGAGCAGGGGAGCGCGAACTGCTCGAATACGCTTCGCTCCTGCACGATATCGGCGTCTGGGTGTCGCACGGTGGGCACCATCGCCATTCCTACTATCTCGTACGCCACTCCGATGATATGTCGGGCTTCACCGATGAGGAAATCGAGATCATCGCCAATCTCGCGTACTTCCATCGCAAATCGCCCCCGCGCAAGCGACACAGTCATTTCGCCCTGTTGTCGCCCGCCAGTCAGATCAAGGTGCGGCAGTGCGCCGTTTTCCTCCGACTCGCCGAAGGGTTGGACCGCTCCCATCTCGGCGCGGTGCAGGACATCTCTCTGACCGTCGATGGCGAACCGCGTGTCGCAACGCTGACCCTCACACCAACGCAGGACTCTGACGCGAGTCTGGAAACCTGGTACGTATCGAATGATACCAGCGCGTGGGAAGAAGCGTTCGGCATGCCGCTTGTAGTTAGTGGTAGGTTAGTGGTTAGTGGTTAGTGGTCAGTGGTCAGTGTTCGGACCGTAAGAAATTCCGCTACGCGCCTGCGGCGGACGCTCTACGAGCGGGGAAGCCGGTGGCGCGTCGCGTCCTAACCCGAAGGGTTCCCGCCGCAGGCGCATAGCGGAACGGTTCACCGTCCGACCACTAACCACTGACCACTGACCACTAACTAACGATTGGCACCCGACTATCCCAAACGGTAGAATTGGTGCCGTGAATCAACAACCTGTTAATGTCCCGGCGTTCGATGTAATCGTAGTCGGGGCGGGACCCGGCGGCGCGACGACCGCCTGGAAATCTGCCGAGGCGGGATTGCGTGTGCTACTTCTGGATCGCGCCGCCGTTCTGCCGCGCTACAAGCCCTGCGGGGGCGGGATTCCTGCCTCGCTCGCGGACCATGTATCCGGCTTCGAGTCGCCGGACGGTTTCTCCGATCTTTCGGTCACGCACCTGCGCCACTCCTGGAAAGGCAAGGACCACGTCCATGCCGAAATGACCCGGAGTAGCGGCGACCCGGCGGAAGTCTGGATGGTGCAACGTCCCCGTTTCGACGCCTGGCTCGTGGATCGCGCTACGACGGCGGGCGCGACCGTGCGAACCGGCGTGAAGGTCAGCGATGTGGCAGTCGACAGCGAGTGTGTGACGGTTTCGACAGCGGACGGCGAATCGTTCACCGCGCGGCATGTGGTCGGTGCAGACGGCGCGAAAGGAATCGTCGGCGCACGTGTCGGGCTGCGGCTCGGCAAGCGATGGGGAATCGCCCGCGAAGCCGAAATCCCGTTCACGGATGGCGCGGAAGACAACCGGGTTCACCCCGGACTATTCCCGCATACGGCGTACCTCGATTACGGCTCCGTTCCGAACGGCTACGCCTGGATCTTCCCGAAACGCGGCTTCCTGTCGGTCGGAGCGGGCATGTTGCTGCCCAAAAAGCCCGCGCCGAGCGAGGAAAACAACGTCGGGCAGATTCTGCGCCGCGCGATGGATACCATGTTGGAATCCGTCGGGATGACGTTCCCGGAGGGGATGGACGCGCCGAAAATCTGGGGGCACCCGATTCCGTTCTGGACCGGGGCGGAGCCGCTGGCGACCGGTGACAGTCGGGTACTTCTCGTCGGCGACGCGGCGGGCGTCGTGCAACCGATGTTCGGCGAGGGGATTCAGTATGCGATCCGCACCGGGAGCGTCGCCGCCGAATGTCTCGTGTCCGGCACGGTGACCGATTACACGGAACGGGTTCGCGCCCTTTTCGCCGACGAGTTCGACGCCGCGTTACGTATCGGAAAAATCTTCTACCGCACCCCATTCCTTTCCTACAAATTGGGAGTCAAAAACCCGGCGGGCACCAAACTGGTCGGGCGACTGATGGCGGGGGAGGCGAGTTTGCACGACCTGGAAACGCGTATCTACGAGCGGCTGAAAAATCCGCTGAAACGGAGCTAATGTCCGATGACGATTACCGTCCGCCCTGCGTCCGATACCGACACCCCGCTGCTTGCCGATTTCAACCGCGCGATGGCATGGGAGACGGAGCACCGCGAACTCGATACGCAAACCATCACGCAAGGTGTCCGTTCTTTCCTCGCGCGTCAGGATTACGGCTTCTATCTCGTCGCCGAAATCGAAGGGCGTGTCGTCGGTTGCCTGATGGTCACGTTCGAGTGGAGCGACTGGCGAAACGGGCTGTTCTGGTGGATTCAGAGCGTGTATGTACATCCCGAT
Organism: Armatimonadota bacterium; assembly: GCA_043763605.1. Classification (GTDB taxonomy): domain Bacteria; phylum Armatimonadota; class Armatimonadia; order Armatimonadales; family Armatimonadaceae; genus JACMIU01. Next base: position 5,962 of record JAYULM010000112.1, read on the forward strand.
TTTCGGCGGCGCGGCGTGTTCAAAACGCTTTACCGGACCGTGGAAACGCGCGCCCGCGAAACTCCCGGAGTTTGCGGATTGCGACTCTACGTGGAGCAGGATAACGCCGCCGCACAACAAACGTACCGTTCGCTCGGAATGGCATTGACGCCGTACCAGATGTTCGAGACCGAAATCGGCACCGGGTAAATCCAGATTTTTCCCGGACCAAATGTGGTCCGTCAGTCCTTCAGTTTATTGTACGGCTCGATTTTCGCGTCGCGCAGTTGAGTCAGCCCGCGCAAAAGCCATTCATCGGAAGGGGAGAGACTTTCCTCACCTGTGCGCGTTTCGCCGGGCTTGTTCCTGCGAAACATCCCTGCGGAGGTCATTTCGGCGATGGTTCCTCCTCCTTCCAACTTCGCCCGGAATTGTCGTAGCGTTTCCCGATTGTTTTTGCCGCGAACCAATCCTTCATAGGTATTATTCGGAAGAAATATCAACGACTGAAGGAACAGTATTGGACACAGCAACGCGAGCAGGGTACCCGGCTTCGCATAGCGCGTGGCGAAAAAATACATAACAATCGGGGCGAAAGCGGTGAGTATCGTGTACCGCGATGCCAGCCCGTTCCCGATCCCAGGAGGTATGGCGCGCGCGATTCCGATGGCTACCGCGATGACAATCACCGCGAAAAAGAACGCGAGTATCGCGAGGATGCGGTCTCGTTCTTCGGGCGCGCGGCGGAACAGTGCGAGAACCCCAACGAGGAAAGCGGCGAAGTTTCCGAACACCAGCAACGGAAATAGGATTACCCCGAGCAGGTACATGCTTCCGCCGAGCCTGCTTTCCGCGAGCGACAAACCAACCGCGCAAAGCACGACGTATCCAAACGCGATGCCGATCAAACGGGAGCGGGTCTCGCGGTTTTGCCAGGCAAACAATCCCATCAGGCCGGTCCAGAACAGCCACCAGCAAACGGCGATAGGCACCGGGAACGGACCGGGGTAGCCGTTGCCGACGCCGACCACGGCACCGCCGAGAATGGCACCGCGCCCCAGCGATACGAACAATGCCTCCGTCGCGATCCGCGCGGAAAGGACGGCATCTTTCGTCGGGGTTGCCGCAGGCGGTGAGGGGATGAGAATAAAAACCATCGTCATGGCGAGCGCGACACACAGCGCGGCTACGATGAAAACTTGCCCCGAATCAGAAAGCGTTTTGTTTCGTCGGCATTTAACACAGCGCACGGCGACCGGGATCATCAGCGCGGCGGCAAACACCAGCCCGTTGGAGCCAAAGAACGGCAACGCGGCTAACGGCAGGGCAACAAAAACAACAGCATTCCTCGTCAAAAGAGGGGCGTCTGGTTCCCACAGAAAAACGCCCCATAGCAAAAGTGCCAACAAAAACGCGGTCCCGTAAAACTGGATTTGGAAGCCCCACAACAGATTCGAGTAATGTGCGAGGTGGAGTAACGTGAGGGGAATAAATGCGTCGGTGAGGGACCAGACAAAGCGCGGCTCAGGGACTCCGTGAGCAAGACTCGAATGACTGCGCGAACGGATCGCCCCCGCGAGGCACAGAAGTAGCAGTGCGGTCGCCCCCGCGACGAACCCGTTGAAAACGTGCATCGCCTGGAAACTGTTCCCGGTCACGCCGAGAACGCAGATCTCGATCAGTCGTGGCCAGAGGATACGATGCTCGAAGTGCGGCTTCCAGAGTTCTTCGAGCGTAAGAGGACGATCACCGGTTATGAAGGGGACCGTGTCCCGCCATTCGTCCCAGTACGGAACATCCGTCCCGAAACGGGCGATGAACAGCATCGTCCCCCCCCAGAGGAGGGCAAAGGCGGAAAATAAAAGGAAACGAATAGTCCGCTGGTTGATCTGGAGGTACCTCATTTTGAGAAGTCGGACGGAAGTTCCATCGCGCAGTGCGGCAGTTGGCGTGATGACGCAGGCTACCCGTGGATTCGACGCGAAGTTCGTGTCGTGAGTTTCCGCTGTTTATAACGGTCAGACAAATTACTCCCCAGATTGCTAAGCACGCCGATAATAAAGTCCCCGATTCCGCTTTTTCTGGGTAGAATTAAGTATGCCCGTTTCATTCGTGCCGATTGCTTCCGACTTTCATGTTCAGCACAGCCCTTTCGGCGCCTTCTCCTCGTTCACTCTCGGGCGACATGGTGAGAAAGGCGGATTCGGAATTGAGTTAGGTGGACCCGCGCGGCAGGATGTATTTGTGGCATTAGTCAGAGCCAACCGGAGTGGGGACGGAAACACGGTTCGCGCCCTGCCTTTCTACAGCGGCTCTGTAAGCGGTGGAGCGGAGGCACACACTGGCATCGTTTCATCAACGAGCGATACCTCGCTATCCTGGGAAGCCTACGCGCCCGAAGAGATTACCCGTTCGCTGGGCTGGGCAACCGACACCTGGTCCACGAAGGATGGTTTGTCGTTTCGACTGCTGACTCCCTTTGGACCTGTTGCCGACCCGCTGACGGTGGACGACGAACGCCTGAAATCTCTGATTTGCCCGGCGATCCTCGCGGAAATCACCGTGTCGAACGAATGTTCCGATTCCGACGCCTGGGCGTTTTTCGGTGTCGGCGGGGACGACCCACTACGACCGCTGTCGGATACGCATGAGGGGCTACAGGGAATGGCGCGGGAAACGTGTTGGGGGTTCGCGGTGCGCGCGGACGGCGATGTTCAGGAGTCGCTTTCCTGGGAACTGGAAGGCACGGTCGCCGGTGCGGACACGGTTACGGCGCAACCGGTGCATCGGCTTGCTGACCGGGGCGGCTTGCTTCTACATGTCCCGCCCGGGCGGTCGAAAACCTTCAATGTGGCACTCGGATTTTTCCGGAGCGGGATAGTTACGAGCGGTGTGCCAGCGTCATATCTCTACACCCGGCTTTTCACCGACCTTGAAGCAGTACTCGACTACGCCCTGACACACGCGGGCGAATGGAAGCGCATCGCCTTGGAGAGGGACGCGGAGTTAGACGCCACCCCGTTCAACGAGTCCCGCCGCTTCCTGCTCGCCCATTCGACTCACTCGTATCTTGGTTCCACGATGCTCCTGCATGACGAGAAGGGGGATCTTCTTCTCAGTCCGAAGGAATCCCGCCATCGCCCCCTGTGGGTCGTCAATGAGGGGGAGTATCGAACCATGAACACCTTCGATCTGACTATGGACAACGCCTTCTGGGAACTACGCTACCACCCATGGACGCTTCGAAATACGCTCGACCTGTTCAATGCACGCTATCGCTATTATGACGAGACGCAGGATGCCACCGACCCGTCGCGCCCGCGCTACCTCGGTGGGATCTCGTTCACACATGACATGGGGGTGGCGAATCAGTTTTCCCCGCGTGGGTCTTCCGCATACGAGCAGCCGAATCGGGACGACTGCTTTTCGTACATGACGGCGGAGCAACTTCTGAACTGGTGCCTGTGCGCCGCGCTGTACGCGATCACGACGGGCGATCAGTACTGGCTCGGGTTGCGCCGCGATATTCTGATCGCCTGTTTACACAGTCTTCTCCACCGCGACGGTCCCGATGGTGTGCGCAACGGCATCATCGCGCTGGACTCGTCCCGGTGCGAAAACGGACAGGAAGTCACCACGTATGGCTCGTTTGACCCGACACTCGGGCAGGCGCGGGCGAACGCCTATATGGCGGTGAAAACCTGGGCGGCGTATCTCGCGCTCGGGCGTTGTTTCCACTGGCTCGGTCAGGAGGAAGCCGCCGCGCTTTCGGAGGAACAAGCCGCCCTCACGGCGCAAGCCATTGCAGGGCATTTCGATCCGATGGAAAAATACTTCCCCGCCGTCTTCGAGGAAGGGAATCCGGGCATGCTTTCCCGAATCGTGCCCGCCATCGAGGGTCTGGCGTTTCCGTATCTGCTTGGCGACCGGGACGCCGTTTCCGAGGACGGGCCGTTCGGCGAATTGATCTCGCTTCTTCGCGTTCACCTCGTTTCCGTGCTCAAAGTCGGCGTTTGTATCGACAAAAAAAGTTCAGGCATCAAAATCTCGTCAACGTCGCAAAACACCGCGATGAGCAAGATCTTTTTGTCACAGTGGGTTGCGGAAACGGTATTCGGGCTACGCTTCGACGACTCGGTAGACGCCGCCCACGCGAAATGGCAGACGCAGGGGCGGTGCCGCGACTTCGCGTTCACCGATCAGGTGCGTAGCGATAACGGCGACGATCTGGGGGCACGCTTCTGCCCGCGTGGCGTGACCTCGGTACTCTGGCTCCGCGACCGTTAAACATATTTCTTTCGCGCTCAGCCGCAAATCCGACCGTCTCAGTCACAACTGCGAACCTGCATTCACTGGACAACGTTCCATCCGGCGATTGAAGTTAATTGAGCATCGGGTCGTACGGGAAGCTACAGCCGTGTCACTGACCATGACACCGGCTCGCCGTCTGCGTAGGGCATCACGCCATGGAACGGACGCGTGTCACCGTCGAAAACCAGCGGGAGAAAATACTTATCGCCCGACCAGAGCGGGAGTTCGCCGCCCACCAGTCGCGCGACCGGCTCCCACGACAGCGTCCCCTCATGGTTCCCCGCCAATACCGCTCCGTCCCACGCGGTGACAAGGAAAATGAAGGAAAGCCAGTCCTCGCCGTTCTTGCCGAAGCCGGGCCAACTGACGGTGCCGCGAAATTCTATGCCGGTTGCCGTGATGCCCGCCTCTTCCTGCAACTCGCGCCGCAGACTATCGCCGACATCCTCAGTTCGTTCGATCTTGCCACCCAGTCCGTTGTACTTCCCCCACGCGTGATCGTCGGGGCGCGTGTTGCGATGGATCAGTAGTACCTGGCTCCGGTCCGCGGAAACGACATAGGCGAGCGTGGCGAGAATCGGCGTATACGGCATATTTTTATTATACCGGCTTTAAGTGCACTGAAATATGGGTAAAGAGCAGGCATAAAACTTGCACCACTGCCGTCAAACCAATGGAAGAACTGCCGCTTGCCCATATCCTGAACGTCGCCCGCGCGACTCTGGACGAAAAATATCGCGCCCGCGAAACCGCGCTCGTCCACGGACGCGCCCTGACGCGCACCTGTGCGAACGCGATCCGCGCCATGCACCGGGGGCAGTTCGAGGATGCACGGGTCGCCCTGAACGGGGCGCGCTCCGAAACCGCCCGCATCGCCGACGCGCTTTCCGCGCACCCCGATCTTTTTTTCGCCGGGTATGTTCAGGACGCCCACAAGGAGTTAGCCGAAGCGGAGACTCTCTTCGCACTGATGCGGCACGAACCGCTTCCCAACCCGCAGAGCCTGCGCATCGAAACGGCGGCATTTCTCAACGGGTTGGCAGAAGCGGCATCGGAAGGACGCCGCTTCGCTCTCGACCGACTGCGTCGGGGCGACGTGACGCGCGCTTCCGTGATGCTCGAAGCGATGGATGAGATCCTTTCCGCGCTGACCACGCTCGACTACCCCGACGCTGTCACCGGCGGGCTACGGCGCACCTGTGACGCCTTGCGTGCGGTGGTGGAGCGTACGCGCGGGGACGTGACGATGGCGGCTCTGCAGGAACGGCTCCTGCAGGCGATCCCCAACAACTCCGGCGTTGTCCTTCTCCCGAATCTGCCCACCGACGGCGAATGATTCCATTCCCCGCTAAACGTCCCCGGTAATTTCGCGAATTCCGCGCCCACTGTTTCCGGGGGGACTGACCGGGCGGTGATATAATCCGAGATAAGTACGATGACCGCCACGCCGGAACTATGCCTGACCCTCGAGAACATCGGCAAGTCGTTCGGCACCCGCCGGGTATTGTCGGGCGTTTCGCGGACCGTGCGCAGGGGAGAATGTTGTGCGGTGGTCGGCGCGAACGGCTCGGGGAAATCCACGCTACTCAAGATCGTCGCCGGGCTGATCCGCCCGACGCGGGGGAGTGTTACGCTGACGGTCGGCGGTGCCACGATCACGGATGCGGGCGAGCGGCGCGGATTGGTCGGCTATTGCGCCCCGGACCTTTCTCTGTACCCGGAACTGACTGGTGCCGAAAATCTGCGTTTCTTCGCCGATGTGCGTGGGGAAACGGTTCGTGACGGCGAGATAGAGGCGCGGCTGAGCACGGTAGGACTCAGCGGTCGCGGGGGGGACGCGGTCGCGTCGTATTCGTCGGGGATGAAGCAGCGGCTACGACTCGCGTTCGCATGGCGCGCGGGAGATGTGCCCGTCCTGTTACTTGACGAGCCGTCGCTCGCTCTCGATGCCGGGGGCGTGGCGGTAGTGGAGGCGATGATTGCACAGCAAATGACACGGGGTGGGATAACCCTGCTCGCGACGAACGATTCGCGCGAGGTGGCATGGGCGGATCAGCGGATCTCGGTGGAGATCGGGAAGTGACGGCGCAGATGTGGCTCCGCTCCATGAGTGCAGTCTTCCTCAAGGAAGTTCGCACCGAGTGGCGGTCGCGGGTCGCAGTACTGTCGGTCGGCTTGTTCGCCCTCTGCTCCCTGACACTGATCGGTCTATCGCTGGCGGGGATGCGGGCGACACCGGAGGTTGCAGCAGGTCTACTCTGGATACTGACGCTTTTCACCGCCGCGACGGGACTCGGGCGCGTGTTCGTGCAGGAAGAGGAGCGCGGGACTTCGCTGGCGTTGCGACTGTCTGCGCCGGGGACGGCGGTATGGACAGGCAAATTCGCAGCGAACGCGGTGCTTCTTTCGGTGCTCGCCGCGCTGAGCACGCCGCTTTTGCTTATGATTCTCGGCGTAAAAGTGGCGAACCCCGTCCTGCTGTTTTGCGTAAGTATACTGGGCGTGATCGGCACGGCGGCGACATTCACCACGATGGCGGCACTGGTCGCGCTGTCGTCGTCGAAAGGCGGGTTGCTTGCCGCGCTCTCGTTCCCGGTACTGGTCCCGCTTTTTTTAGCGGCGATCCACGGCACGAAAGCCGCGCTGGGCGTCGGAAATGCGGGCGGGGCGTTCGCGGCGGGTGCCGGAGACGTTCAGGTTTTGTTTTCGTACGCGGTGATTGCGATAACCGCGTCCATTCTGTTGTTCGATTTTGTCTGGGGCGACTGACCCCGTTTATTCCATGAAAAGCGTACTCGCCAACAGCATACTGTTCCTCTGGTTAGCCGCCGGTCTTGGCTACGTATTTCTGGTTCTGCCCGCCGCCGACGATTTCCGGGTTCCCGAACTCGCCCGCATGGTGTCGCTTCACCTGCCGAACGCGTTTGTCGCGGTAATCGCCGCGTTCATGGCGGGATGGTTCGGAGTGCGTTATCTGACCAAAGGTCGGCAACCTATAGACGACGTGAAGTCGTCGGTGGCGGCGGCTCTCGCGGCACTGTTCTGCTTTCTGACCACCGTGACCGGTTCGCTGTTCGCGCAGGTGCAGTGGGGGTCTTACTGGAACTGGGACCCGAAACAGATTTCGATTTTCCTGCTCCTGCTGATCTACGCGGCGTATTTCGTGTTGCGGGCGGGGATCGAGGACCCGGAAAAACGGGCAAGCGTGTCGGCGGTGTATATCCTCTTCGCCACGGTGATGACGCCGCTACTGGGGTACGTCCTGCCGAAGTTTATGCAGGGGTTGCACCCTCAGAACGCCGAGTTTAACGCGCCGTACCGCATGGCGATCTACGTCGGGATACTGCCCGGGTTGATCTGGCTGATGTCGCGGATGTACCGCGTCGCCGTGCGCGTCGAAGCCGTCCGCTTGCGGCGCGAGGCACTGGAAACCGTATGATTACCACGATGTTACCGCTGTTGTTTGTCGCTCTGCTCGTCTGGGCGGGCATTTTCGCGTTCCTGCTCGGGACCGAACGTCGGGTCGCCCGTCTGGAACGTCAGGTGGAGGCGGACGAGAATCGACTTAAGGAGTACAACTCATGAAACCGGCGGCGATTGTCGGATTGCTGATTATCGTGTCCGCGCTGGCGTTCGGAGCGAAAGCGTTCGTGACGAACCTGACCCCGTACCTGTCCTTCACGCAGGCACGCCAGACACAGAATGGCGCGGTGCAGATCATGGGACCGCTGGACAAGTCCAGCATCCAATCGGGCGCGGACGGATTGCGCTTCGTAATCACCGCGAAGGAAAACCCTGCGGACCGGATGCCGGTCGTGTTCAAAGAATCCATGCCCTCGAACTTCCACCTGGCTATCGAAGTAACGGCTATCGGTCGGTATGTCGCGGGGTCCACACCGAATGGCGGGGTATTCCACGCCGATAAACTGCTCGTGAAGTGCCCGTCAAAGTATCAAGGTACCGAGACGAAAGAGTACGGGACGAAGTGATCCTACCGGGGCGTCCTAGTAAGACGCGACATGAAATGTTTCGCGAGTTGAAACCCACGCCTGTGGGCGACTGCGTGGCCGGACGTCCCCCGGACGTGAAGAATCAGGTGTCTCACTTGTTGAAGAAATAAGTACGAGGCACCGTCCGAAGGACGTTCGGCAACAGAGTTGCCCACAGACGTGGGTTTCAACCCGCGTACAAAATAACCCGCCTGGGCTACCACTCGTATAGAAACAACGTTATGATTTTAGGCTACGTTTTATTATGGCTCGCGCTGGCGTCCACCGTGATTGCCAACGTGCTTTTCACGATGGCTAAGAAGCAGGGTAGCGACTCCGTTTTTAAGGCGGCACGCGGGTTCGCTGTTCTCGCGGCGGCGTCTGTCATCGCGGCGTCGGGCGCGCTTATCTACCTCATCGCAGGGCACCACTTCGATATCGGCTATGTCGCGGAGTACTCGGCACGGCGGTCGAACCAGTGGTATCTTCTCGCCGCGTTCTGGGGCGGGCAGGAAGGGAGTCTGCTCCTCTGGGGCTTCTGGACCGCGATCCTCGGTGCCATTCTTGCGTTTCGTGCGGGCGACAGGACCAGCCGCGTCTGGCCCATCTGGGGCATCGTGCAGGTCTTCCTGCTTGGTCTGATCCTGCTGAAGTGCCCGTTCGCGCTCGGCAAGGGACCGATCCCCGACGACGGACGCGGGCTGAACCCACTCCTCGAAAATATGTGGATGGTAATCCACCCGCCTATATTGTTCCTCGGGTTCGCTTCCACCCTCGCGCCATTCGTGTGGACAGTATACGGCTTGGTGTACCGCGACTGGGACGGCTGGGCGAAGTCGGTCTTTTCCTGGATTCTATTCTCGTTCGCGCTTCTCGGACTGGGCTTATCGCTCGGCGGATACTGGGCGTACGAGACGCTCGGCTGGGGCGGCTTCTGGGCGTGGGACCCGGTCGAAAATTCGTCACTGGTGCCCTGGCTTTTCCTGACCGCGATCCTGCACGGCATCCCGCTCCAACTCAAGAACGGCGGGTACAAGGTTTCCAACCTGTTGCTCGGTTTCCTGCCGTTCGCGACGATGTTCTACGGAACGTTCCTGACCCGCTCCGGTGTGCTGACCGATTTTTCGGTGCATTCGTTTTCGTCGCTCGGCAAGGATGGCTACTATATTTTACTGACCGGCGTGTTGCTGGCGTTCCTGGTTCCGCTCGCACTGCTCCTTTGGAACTTCCGGAACATCCCGAAACCGCCCGCCTACGAGCGCGTCGAAACCCGCGAATTCGGCTACTTCATCGCGTCGATGACGTTCGGATTGCTCGGCTTGATCGTGGCTATCGGCATGTCCGCGCCGCTGATCACCAAACTCTGGACCGAGAAGGGCGCGGGTGCGGAACAGACGTTCTACAATCAGGCGACTTATCCGCTGGCGATTCTCTTCACCGTCGGTATGGCAGTGACGCCGTATCTGTCCTGGAAAGCCGCACAAAAAAGTGCCAGGAGTGCTGCGTCGGAGATAGACGCCGCCCAAGCCGAAATGGACGGGGTGCGCCATCGGCTGATAGTGCCATATGCCGGGGCGATCCTGTTCACTATTGTCGCCGCCGGGTTCGCGATGTACCTCGGACTGCGCCGCCCGTATCAGATCCTGTTATTCGCGACCTCGGTTTTCGCGGTGTTGGCGAATGTGGTTCTGCTTTTGCCGCGTCTGAAACACCGTTCGAGCCGGAAAACGGTCGGTGGGTTCGTCGCGCATATCGGAGCCGGATTAACTCTGGTTGGAGTTTGCTCGCTGATCGTCTTTTCCAAGCAGACGCAACGGGTGATGCTGATCAAGAACTTCCCTGTCGAAGTGATGGGCTTCAAACTCACCTATCTCGGCAATACGTCCCAGCCATACGACCGTAACAGCAACGCCCTTCGGGTGCGGATCGAAAAAGATGGACGTGTCTGGGAGGGGCGACCGCGCTTCTACTACGCGCAGTGGGAAAACCGCGACACGGTCTTCGCGAACCCTCCGGCGATTCTGCCGAGCGTGTACAACATGAAAACCATCGGCGACCTACCGAAGATGATGCCGTGGAACAACCCGTTCCCATTAGGCGATCTGTACGTGGCGTTTTCCGAGGGACCGTTCTCGATGGGCGACGGCAAGGACCGCCCGCTCCACCCGAACGCGGGTTTCACGCTCAAAAACGGCGGTCTGAAGACCTTCGAGCAGGATGGCTATTCGTTCGCGCTGCTGTCGTTCACGATGGACAAGGCGGCGATGGAAGCGGTTCGCACTGGCAATGAGAAAGCGATGAAAAGCCTGCCGAAAATCACGTTCACCGCCCAGGTCGGCGTAATGTACGGCAAAGAGGGTGCGATGGTCGAGCCGCATTTCGTTCTGGAGCAGAAGACCGGCGCGAACTTTTCGCACCCGGTTCAGATACCGGGACCGAACGGAGAGAAGGTAATGCTCAACCTAGTCCCGCCGAGCGAGGAACAGTGGAAATCCGACGACCCGTTCGCGGCGGTCAACTTCCAGACGATCAACGTACCGGATGTTACCGAGCATATTTACGTCGATATTTCCACCAAGCCGCTAATCAGCCTGGTCTGGATCGGCTCGCTCCTGTACACATTAGGCGGGTTCGTAGCCTACCGTCGGCGAGCAATAGAGCAGGGGATCATGGATTCCAAGAGCGTCGGACATTGAAATGTTCCCGCCCAGAGGGCACCCGAAGCCTTCGGCTGTAGACGCTTCGCGTCACGAGGCGAACAGTCGCCTCGTGACGCGAAGCGTCTACAGCCGAAGGCTTCGGGTGCCCTCTGGGCGGGAACATTTCAATGTCCGACGCTCTTG
>JAYULM010000113.1:0-17051 GCA_043763605.1 Armatimonadota bacterium
ATGGACAACCGTGCGAACGCCGGTGATACGGTGACGTTCGCGCAACTCATCGGACCGACCCTGTACATCAAGGCGACCCCGCAGTGCCCGTCGAACACACTCCCTTACTCCGCTACTGAACTGGCCGCAATCAGTGCCGACCCGACCTGCTCCAAGTCCACCAACGATTACAAGCACACCTACACAGCGCAGTAGTCGTCACTTGTCTGGTTGAAGTTCCCGGTCGTGAATAGCGACCGTCATGTGCCCCGGCTTCTCTCGAAGCCGGGGTACTTTTGTTTGACGGTCGCTATTCACGATCGGGAATCGATTGAATGCCAACTTTTATATTAAAAACGAGCAATCTTATGGAAGGAATAGATGGCGCAGGGAAAACTCCCTACCATCCTTTGTTAGAGCAACTCTATGAAAAAACTGCCATTCCATCGTTCCGTTTCAACCAAAGGCTTCACGTTGATTGAGATACTTTTCGTGATCCTGGTCATAGGGCTACTCCTCGCCATTGCCGTGCCAAACTTCATTCTGGCACGCGAGCAGACGCGCAAAAAAGCCTGCATCAACAACCTGCGCAAGATCGAATGGGCAAAGGATTGCTTTCTGATGGACAACAATAAGGAGAACGACATTACGATTACTGAGACGGATATTTATCCGCCGAACGGTGAGTCGTATTTGAAAGCGATTCCTCATTGTGATTCGAACGGCGAGTATACCATCGGAAGTGGCAACGTGCCCCCGACCTGCGATTTCGCGAACGGGCACGATTTAACCGGAAATTAGACGATTCGGCGTTGCAACAAAACTCCCGGAGGCGTCCCTCGGGGGTTTCGTGTTTTTGGGGATCTCCCCGGCGCGGTATAATGGCGCGGCATGATTTCTTTGTCCGATGTCGCTGTGCATTACCGCTCCGGCGCGCGAAATATCGGGGCGGTGGTTGCCTTACGCGGGGTGTCGCTCCACGTCCCGGCGGGCGATTTCGTTTTTCTGGTCGGACCTACCGGGGCGGGAAAGTCTACGTTGCTCAAACTGTTATACCGCGATGTCGCCCCAACCTCCGGCACGGTGACGGTGGCGGGGCTGAACCTGTCGGCGATGAAGCCGCGCGACGTGCCCGCGCTCCGGCGGCGTATGGGGATTATCCTGCAGGATTACGGACTCCTCCCGGAGCGCACCGTCTGGGAAAATGTCGCGTTCGCGTGTGAAGTTTTGGAGCAGGACCGGCGCGAGTACCGCAAACGGATTCCCGAAGTGCTGGATCTGGTTCACATGGCGCACCGATGCGACGCGTTCCCGCACCAACTTTCCGGCGGCGAGCAACAGCGCGTCGCCATCGCCCGCGCCCTGATCAACCGCCCCGCGCTACTTTTAGCCGATGAGCCCACCGGCAACCTGGACCCCGAAACCGCGTCCGGCGTGATGGAAGTGCTGTTAGAGGCGAACCGGCGCGGCGCAACCGTGGTCGTCGCCACGCACGACGCGGTCAGTGTCAACCGTCTGCGCCGCCGCGTGATCGCGGTCGAGCACGGCAGCGTCGCGCGTGATGACGGGGAGGGGGCGTATGCGTAGACGGACTAACCCGGAACCTCACCCCCCAACCCCCTCTCCCTCCGAAGGGAGAGGGGGAGTAGATGCACCAGTGGCGAAACATTTACCACGTGTCCCCTCTGGCTCCCCCTCTCCCTTCGGAGGGAGAGGGGGCGGGGGGGTGAGGGCTTCCCCATGACCCGCTCCCTACCCTTCCTCCTCGGCGAAGCCGTCCGCAACCTGCGGCGGCACGCGCTGATGACGGTCGCGGCGATCTCGGCGATTGCGGTCGCGCTGACACTGATCGGGGCGTTCGCGCTGGCGTTCTATCAGGCGAGCGCGGCGACCAACCACGCGCTTTCCGAGTTCGAGATGCGCGTTTTCGTCAAGCGGACTGTGGCGCGGGACCGGGCGCGGCTCCTGCAAAAGCGGATCGGTGCCCTGCCCGGTGTCGAGCGGGTCGATTTTCTGCCGCGCGAAACCGTGTTCCGAACGCAGGCGGACGAGTCCGCGCTGGACGTGACCGGCATCCCGAACTTCATGCCGGACACGCTGAACGTGCATCTGTCCGACGCCGACGCCGCAAAAACCGTCACCGACACTGTGCGCGGCTTCCGCGAGGTCGAGGAGGTACAGGCGATGGACGCCGAACTGCAAACCCTGCTCCGCCTCGGGCGCGTGGCGCGGACCGTGGGACTGGTCGCCGGGGTCGTGCTCCTGCTGGCGGCTCTCGCCGTGGTCGCGAACACGATCCGCCTTTCGGTGTTCATGCGTCGCCGCGAGATCAAGATCATGCAGATCGTCGGCGCGAACGCCTCGTTCATCCGCCTGCCGCTCCTGTTAGAAGGATTCCTGCACGGACTCGGGGGCGGCACCATCGCGGCACTCACGCTGTGGGGCATGGGGCAGTACGTCGGCAGTCTGATCACCGGAAATCTGCCGCAGTTCGCGCCGTACGCGACGCCGGTGGACTTCGTGGCGGTCACGGGGTACCTGCTCCTAAGCGGGGCGATCCTCGGCGGAACGGGGTCGGTGCTGGCGATCCGGCGGTACTTGAAGGGGTAGAAAAGGAAAAGCGACGGTCGGAACTCGCTAATCGGTTCGCCGATGGTATGAATGAAAGATCAAGTCGGGGTTATAACCATCCTCCTTGCAAAGCGCCCTTTGTGTTCAACATAATCTGATACAGTTGAATACTGACCGTTTGCCAAAGGTAACGCTAGTGCTATATTTTCTACGCCCACTGTTCCCTTGGCTTGCATCTCGTCCATGATGGCTTCGCTGTTTATGGGGGCCCAAACAACGCTGATGCTTTCTCCCATCACTCTCAAAGTCTGACGCCCCGTAATAGTTTCCGTCTTGAGAGCCGCTATCTCGCGGAGAATACCCTCACTATCATCCGGTTCTAGCCAGGAGCATAACAATATCAAACGCCCTTCTAATTGGAAAATGTCACACGCACCGGCGTCATCCACATCCCAAATAACTGAGGATTCGTCTATCGAAAACAAGCAATTTTTACCTCTGCGGAACCATTCACAAGCTAAGTGATATTTGTCGTCAGCATCACCCTGCCAACTCCCGGCAGAGTCTGTATCTATTACCAATACCATTCCGGAATCTAAGTTTACGTAACCTTTGTATTCGAGTGAATTGATCTCGGTCATCAGTAGCCAAAATATGCCTTTCTCATAGCAACGCCATATGCTTTTGCTTTGCCACCCTGTCCAAATCGTGAGTCTGCTGGGGCGGATTTCCCACATCCTATGGCGGCACCGTACGATTTGCGTTCTTGATCACTCATCATGTATCCCGGTAGTCCGCCTTGACCATTTCCTTCATAGTAATGTGCAACGAGTGCGGGATCGTGATCGAATACCATACCTGCACCCGCATGTTTTTTCTGTGCTGTGTTAGGAGTTCGTCCATAATGTTTGAGGCGGTCGTATGCTTCCGTGGGCGGAAACAAATTCAATTGACCTGAAATAGCTTCGCCTAATTTTGTGAAAGGACCGTTTGCCTTACCTGTAGTGATGTAGTTAGCAAGGTCCAACGCCGCGAAAGCACCTGCAGTGATAATTGCTACAGGCACGGAGGATTTTCCTGCAGCGAGAAGTGCGGAACTTGTTGTTTGGCTACCGCCGAAGAGTAGGGAGGTAGTGCCACTCGCGACCAGAGATGATCCAGTCGCTTCTGCTAATACGATATTGTCAATGGGCAGAGCGAGCTGAACAACTTTCTCTGCGGCTTGTTTGAGCACCGCCGTTTGTAAACCGAGTGGATCGACGAAATTAACCGGGTTTCCGCCGCAGTAACTATATATATTAATTCCACCGTCGTAGCCGATGGGGTCCTGGTTAAGCCATCGCCCGGTGTTCGGGTCGTAGTACCGGAACGTACAGAGAATCAAGCCCGTCTCGACGTCCGTGTAGTAGCCGTGCTTCCCGCCGAAACCGCTGTACGGGTCGGGGACTTGCGCGAGTGGCGTTCCGCCTGCGTCGTATGCCGACGTTTTCCCGTAAGCGTCCGCGATGTGGCGAGTCAGGACCTGCCCGGTGCCGTTCGTCCGCTCGCTGACGTTGCCGCGCTCGTCGAACGTGTAGAACGTGTCGCTCCCGAGAGCGTCGCGGCGGCTGGTTAAGCCGTTCGCGCCGAACGTGTTCGTCGCCTTGACCGCGCCGGTCGCGTCGAGTTCGTGGATCGGCGTCACGCCGTCGTACAGGAAGTAGGTACGGACTCCAGCCGCGTCCTGTTTCCAGGCACGCAAGCGGTCCGCGCCGTAGTCCGCCGAAAGCAAAGTGCCGAACTGCGTGGCTTCGTTCTCCGGCGTGTAGGCGATGCTCACGCCGTTGTACGTCGTCGGGTTGCCCCGCTCGTCGTACACGTATGCCCCGGTCAAGCCCTGCCCGCCCGTCAACCGGTTCTGCTGATCGTAGGTGCGCGATTGTCCCTTGAACTGCGTCAGGTTCCCCGCCGGGTCGTAGCCGAACGCCGCCGTGTAGCCGCTGACCTTGGTGCTACTCTCCGAGAGCAACCGGTCCTTGATGTCGTAGGCGTAGTTCGTGACACCGGTCAGCGCGGACGCGCCGGGAACGGTTGCCGTGATCGACAGGCGGTTGCCCGCGCCGTCATAGAGCATGGTCCCGAACTGCGACACGACGCTGTTGTCCGACACGCGCTTGTTTTCCAGCGATTGCAGTTCGCCCCGGTTCGTGAACGCGTAACTGCTTTTGATCCCGTTCGCCAGCGTCTGCGATTGGAGCCAGTCGTTCGGCAGGTAGGTCCAACTCGTGGTCTGCCCAAACGGGTTGGTTTGCGAGACGGGCTTCCCGGCGATGTCGTAGGCGTACTGGAACGTTCCCGCCGGTGTCGCGAGGGCGGCGCGGCTACCGTTCGCGTAATACGTGTAGCCGAAGGTTTGCGCGGGCAATCCGGTGTACTGCGTTACCGCCGACAGCGTTTCATCGAGATCGCCGTACGTATAGGTGTTCGTCCCCGTCGCGTCGGTGCGGGTGGCGAGTCGACCGTAGATGTCATAGCCGAGAGTCACGGTGCGACCGGGCGCGCCGGGATACTGTACCTGTGTCAGCAAGCCGTCCGGGTCCGTGTATGCGTAGTTCACCACGGTCTGCCCGGTGGCTTGACCCTGCGTACCGTCGGTACGGGAAAGCACCCGTCCGGCGTCGTCATACGTGTAGGACCGCTCGTGAACGATGCCGCCCGTGCGGTTTTCGTTCCGTCGCGAGCAAGCCGCGAACGCTGTACACGTACTCGCTCAACAGGTTGTCGTTGCCGTCGAAAAGGCGCACCAACCGCCCCGCGCCGTCGTACTCGAAGCGTTGCGCCTCCGCGCTACCGGTCACGGAAAGGGTCCGCCCGGACGCGTCATAGGTGTACGACGATTCCCGAATCAGCGTCCCCGCCTCATCGTAGACTTTGCTGGACGTTGCCGGTCCGCCGACATACAGGTAATCCGTGACCGCACTCCCGGAACCGGAGCCGCTTTGACCGGTCGGGGGAAGCGTCGCCGTCGTGACCTGACCCGCCAGATTGTACGCGAACGAAGTCGTGATCCCGGCGTTGTCCGTGGTCGAGATTACCCGTCCCAGTGCGTCGTAACGCATATGCGTCACGCGACCGAGGGCGTCGGTGACAGCTATCGGTTGCCCCATTGCCGCCGACTTCGTATACGCGCCATCCTGTGTGTAGTTGAAAGTGGTGGTCACTGTCGCGGCGGCGTTATTGCCCGGTGCGATCACGGTCAGCGGGTTGCCGAGCGCGTCGTAGGTGAACGTGCTTGTCACCGTCCCCGTGCCGGTCGGTGAGGGCGCGGTTACGCTTTGCACCAGTCCGGACGGCTCGAAGTAGGTGATCGTCGTCGCTGGCTTGTTGCCTTCCTTCACCGAGATCAGCCGCCCCAGTCGGAACACCGAATAATCGTAGGTGTAGTAGGTGACCAAGCCGCGCGTCGTGGTTGACGTAAGCACGTTCCCGTGCGAGTCGTATGTGTAGAGCGAAATTTTCCCGTCGGGCGTGGTAACGCTCGTCGGACGGCGCGCATTGTTAGCGTCGCCGTAATCCATCACGGAAGTTTTACCCGCGCCATCCGTGGCACCGGTAGCCCGGCGGGACCCGTCGAAGTTCTGTTGCCAGGAGTGAATCAGCGTTCCGTTAGCGTCGCGGTCTTCTACCTGAGTGCCCGTCGTGGAACTGTAGACGAAGGTTCGCGTGTTTCCGGTAGCGTCCGTAGTTTTGGTGACACGATTGTCCGCGTCATACTCGAACAGCATGCTCGCGGTACCTGTGCCCGTCGCACTGGTCACCCCTGCCGAAGCCAGGAACTTCTTTTGCGTGGTCGTTTGCCCCGCAACTACGGAACGACTCTGGTACGTGTAGGAGAACAGCACGGGTGGCGTAGCGGAAGACTGCCCCATTTGCGAGACAGTATTCAGAACCATCGATCCCGAAATCGCACTCGAACTATAATTTACTCTACGATTATTATTATCGGTGACGGATGTGAGTAACCCATTATCGTAAGACAATGTCAGTAAGACGGCGTTTGTCGCTGAATTTTTGACGCTGGTTAAAATCCGTGTTGACGTGGAATAAAACAGCGTAATACTGTTACCCATTCGGTCATACACCTTTTTTAGTGCGTATACTTCCGCTCCATATGGTGTGAATTCCCACTTGCTCTGGTCGTTCCAAGTAACCGTAATGGACTGCCACTGCCCGGCGGTTGTACCGGGGATGCCGGTCACAAAGTAAGGAACACCGTTGGGGACAACAAATGCGCCCGTCGGACTGCCGTTGGCATCCAGAACAGGGGTAATCGTCTCGCCAGACCCAAGATTATAACCGAGTCGCAGTGAACCCGTCCAACCAGTACCCGCGGTACTCGTAATTACTGTGTCATAGGAATGAACCCACCCTGCCGGTAGCCCCGGGGAGCCATATCCACGCTTGGCTTGATTCGTGCGCCAGTGCGTTGAAATGCCACTCCCGGTCCCGTGGGATTGTAAACTGTTATGTCGGGACCATGCTCGTAGGATTCGCTTCCCAGCGATACGTTGACGGGTCCCGCCGCCCCCGGCCCGTGTGGTCCACCCGACGTCGTGCTTCCGACTTTCGGACAGGCACATTGCCACGGCGGCTGTGATTTGCCACCCGGACCCTCGTCTGGAGTTAAAAATCCCGTGACCGTATTCGACGGGGGACTCCACCCCGCATGATTCGAGGCGTGCACATAGTACGAGTAAATGCTCCCGTTGATGACACTACTGTCCGTGTAAGTCAAGATGGTGGGACCAACAGAAGAAAAATAGGTGAACGCGTCCCCATCCTTTTTCCGGTAGATATGGTAGTTTGTCGCCACCTCTGGCACTGCGCTCCAATCCAGGCGTAGCCCATCTATTACGTTAGACAACGATAAGGATGGTGCATCTAACTTCACTAATATGTCAACTGTATTCGATGGTCCGCTCCACCCCTGCGAGTTTGAGGCATACAAATAGTAAGAGTATGTGCTACCCATCGATAGCCCGCTGTGAGTATGGACCCGGACACCGCTGGTGCGTGAGGTGAGGTATGTGAACGCCCCGCCGTCCTTTTTGCTGTAAATATGGAAGTCGCCCATCGCACCCGGCACAGAGTTCCAGGAAAGCTCCACGTTGCCTTGGACCAACCTTGCACTCAAACTGGGGGCGTCGAGAGCCAACGATATTTTTGCAGAACACATCAACAAGAAACAACTGATGAACCAAAGTGGCAAGGAGAAACGTAAAAAATTGCGCATAGAAGTTCTAACCTACGGATTTGTCCACAGTAGCGAACATTTGACCGTTATCAACTGGAACTAAGGGCTTATCAAGAAATAAGTTCCCTTTTTTTTGGACGAATGGTGTAGTTCCACTCGCCATGAAACGTGTGACGTTCCAAGTTCACCTCAGACAATTGCGTCTCCGAGACAACAATACGAGTCGGATAAGCCTTTGTATCTAACGCCGCGTCAATGCACAAACCCGTTTGCGTTGTCGTGCTACCGATCAACGAAATGATCACCGCTAAACTCGTCAGCGGGCGACCACGCCAGTTCAAAGTAATGTAGCTGAACATCCGATGCTCGATTTTATTCCATTTACTCGTCCCCGGAGGGAAATGACAAACATGAATCGAAAGACCCGTGCGGTCGCTCAACCCTTGCAGACAGATTTTCCAAAGGCGCGAACGACTGGCATTGCTACCCCCGCCGTCCGCCATGATCTGCAACTCCTTGGCATCCGGATACATCCGTTTCCCCACGTCTTCCCACCAACGCTCGATGCTTGCCACCGCGAACGCTGCCGTATCATGGTCGATTCCCACATTCACGAAGCCACGGTTCTTGCAAACGTCGTAAACGCCGTAAGGACGCGAAAGTGCCCCGAAGGCACTCTCGCAAATCGCCTTCCCTAACTCTTTATCCATGAAGTCATGAACACGAACCGCATCAGGGTGTCCCGCAGGATTCCACTCATGTCCCCCATTTTTGAAGTCACCAAGGATCTCTTTTTTCTTGCAATCGACCGAAATCACGGGTTGCCCTGCTTGTTGTAACGACTTGGTGCGCTCATTGATATAGGCAAATTGCGTATCCCTATCCGGATGATCACTGCCTTCTTTGACTTTTTGGTTCGCTTGCAAGCTATAGCCCAACTGACCGAGGAGAACCCCGACGCTTTGATGGCTGAGGGAGTAGCCCTTCATCTGCAAGGCGGCTTTGAGTTTTTGCAAGCTTTTGCTACTCCAGCGTAGTGCCGATTGGGGGTCCCCTCGGGTATCGGGATCAATCAAGCATTCTAAGTCGCTCAGCAGATTCGGATAGAGTGTTGTCAGTTTCTTGCGTCCGCCCCCCGGCTTTCGCAGTCGGAGGGAAGTCTTCCTTACGGCAACCTCTTGCTCCGATCCCACTAATTCGCGCAGGGCAGTGCGGATGGTTTTGTGGGCGATTCCGGTTGCTTGATGGACACGTTGAATGCCTCCATAGCCGATGGCACGGGCTTCGGTCGCCGCCCAAAGTCGGCGTGCCCTTTCATCGAGGTAAGATCGCAACCGTTCCCACTTGTCTTGAATACTTTGCCGTAGCGTTTCTCGTGCCAGAGCGTTCATAAATACATGAAATCACGGACAGTGAACAATACAAGCATTTTAGGGAATTTATTTTCTTATAAGTCCTAAGAGGTGCTAACCGGTTCACCGGAATAGAGTCTCAGTTATATTCACCCGAGATTATTGGCTTGGTTATCGGCCATCATTAGAGTTCCTGCGAAATAAGGTCATGCAGTCCTGGGAGCGTTTTAGACGGTTTTACGACGAACAAAACGTCCCCGCGAATGCCAGAGGCACCTCACAGGGCAACGTAGAGGCACGAAATTCAGATAAATAACCAAGTATCTGTGGTGCCTTATTTCGCAGGAACTTTATTAGGTAATCATCAATCAATGCTTGTCGCAGACCGGACCGCTGTCCGGGGTGCAATACCGCACCCTGGACGCGGTGAACGCGTGATACCAGGTGGCGAGTCCGAGAGGAACGCGGCTTTCATGGGAATCGAGAAAAACTTGCTCTTTTTCGGATTGGCTGGCTGTGTCATACTTCCTCCGCGTAATCGACAAGGCGTTCGGCGGTCCGGGTCAGTCCGCACACTTCCAGCGAAGAAAGGTACTCCGGCACCGTCTTCGGGGGATTCTTGAGGCTCGCCCGATGCTCCCGTACCGCCCGGAGAAATCGCTCCGTTTGCACCTCCAGCAACTCGCAGGCGAAAGCGTCGGGGCGGAGTGCCCGAACCCCATGACTGGCGAGAGTTGCTTCCGGGAAGTCGCTCGTATTCAGCGTGACAATGACCGGCGTCCCGGACGCGACCGCCGCCGCGAGAACATGCCGGTCGTCCGGGTCGGGCAAGGACAGAGTAGGAACAAGGTCGATATACGCGGGAACCTGCCAGTCGTTGCCGTACTGGTTCATCAGATCACGGGTGCGCTCCAGCATCGCGCGCGAAATGTCCGGACGATTCCTCAGTACCGCCTCGATCCACTCCTCGTGTATTTCGTCCGTCCACTTGGGTTGGAAGACGAACCGAATGGCGAGTCGCATGAAAAAGTCCCGCATCGCCGCCGAATACAGGACGTTGGCATCCAGGACCGCCGCGAGCGGGGCGGTCTTCGTCACGGGTACAAGCCGAGCCTCTGGTTTTCCGCCGCCATCGCGTCGAGTGCTTCCGACGCCGCGTCGCCCGTCTCCTCAATGTAGCGCACCACGTCGCCCAAACGGACGCGCCGCCGGACCCCGACCTTACGCGCGGGAATCTTGCCCTGATCGACGAGTTTGACGACGTAGGGGCGGGAAACGTTCATAAAATCGGCTGCCTGCTGCGTCGTGACTTCCGTATCGGTCGTCACTACCGCGACGCCGCTCCCCCGGCTCAATCCCGTCAGGAGCGAGACGAGCAAGGGAAGTGCCGCGCCGGGCACCGACATCTCCGCCCGTTGCCCGTCCTGCCGCTCGACGCTGAGGCGTAGGACGGCGTCCCGAGACGGGCTTTCCGTCTGTCCCGCATCATTCCCGGTGACGAACCGCTGGAGTGTGAGACGGGACGACTCGGCGAGGCGGACCTCTTCTTTCGAGAGGGGGATATTTTCCGGTCGGGTCAGGGTCAGCATAAGAATCTCCTGCCAACCATTATACGAAACGAACGAAACGACTGCAACAAATATCCCGCCGCGAAATCGAGATAAAGACTTTCTCGAAACCGTCACGACGAAAGATCAGTTCGCGCCGTACGCGACGCCGGTAGACTTCATCGCGGTGACGGGGTACCTGCTCCTGAGCGGGGCGATACTCGGCGGAACGGGGTCGGTGCTGGCGATCCGGCGATACTTGAAGGGTTAGAAAAGGAAAAGCGACGGTCGGAACTCGCTAATCGGTTCGCCGTCGCTGGTATAGTTCGCGCTGTGATCTCGGGTTGGTTGGCACTACTTGCGTCACTCTCCGCCGCGACTATGTATATATAGTACCATGTTTCAGTGAGGGATTGCCAATAATAACCGAATTGAAATCGTATGTCAAGAGCAGACTTATGCGTCTTAAAATAGATTTCAGCACACAAAATGTTACTAATTTGACCTAAACTTTCAAATATGGGCAATTGATTGTCTCGTAATTGCATCCTTAAAAACGACTGAATCCTGACCCTCACCCGAGCGAAGAAGGAAATCATATCCCCCTTGCGAAACTGCGGAGCATGACACGCCGCCTCGCGCCCGCCGTTCTCCTCGCGCTTTTCTTGTTCTCATTCCCGCTGTCCGCGTGCGCCCAGTATGGACCACAGCGCAACCGCGCCGCGCACGGAATGGTCGCGTCCGCCGATAATGTCGCGTCGCAGGTCGGCGTGGATATTCTTAAAGCGGGCGGGAACGCCGTGGATGCCGCTGTCGCCGTGGGACTTGCGCTCGCCGTGACGTATCCCGCCGCCGGGAACCTGGGCGGGGGCGGCTTCATGCTGATCCGCCTCGCCGACGGGCGAACGGACGTGCTCGACTACCGCGAGACCGCGCCCGCCGCCGCGACGCGGGGAATGTACCTCAATCCGTCCGGCAACGTCGCGCCGGACGTTTCACAGGTCGGGTATCGCGCGGTCGGGGTGCCGGGAACGGTTGCCGGTCTCGCACTGGCGCAGAAAAAGTACGGGCGGCTGACCTGGAAAGCGGTCGTCGCGCCAGCCCGTCGCCTCGCCGAACGCGGCTTCCCCCTGAGCAACCTGTTGGCGAACGGCATGCGAACCAACACGTCCCTGCCCCAATTCCCCGACAGCCGCCGTATCTTCCAGCGCGATGGCAAGTTCTACCGCGAAGGCGAAACCTTCCGCCAGCCGGAACTCGCCCGAACATTGAAGCGGCTCGAAGACAGGGGACCACGCGAGTTTTACGAGGGCGAGACCGCCGCGCTGATCGCCGCCGACATGAAACGAAATGGCGGTCTGATCACGGCGGACGATTTGAAACGGTACAAGCCAGTCGAGCGGACGCCGCTACGCGGCACGTATCGCGGCTACGAGATCCTGACGATGCCGCCGCCGTCGTCCGGCGGAGTCGCGCTGGTCGAAATGCTCAACATGCTGGAAGGGCACGATCTCAAGGCGTTGGGAAACTCGTCCCAAGCGCACCATCTGATGATTGAGGTGATGCGCCGCGCGTTCGCCGACCGCGCCGAGTTCATGGGCGACCCGGACTTCGTGCGCGTCCCGGCGAAGGGGCTGATGTCGAAAGCGTACGCGGCGAAAATCGCGGCGACAATAACCCCCGACCACGCGACGCCGAGCGCGGAACTGCGCCACGGCGACCCGCTCCCGTACGAATCGAAAGAAACCACGCACTACTCGGTCGTGGACGCCGAAGGGAACGCCGTTTCGACCACGTACACGCTGAACGAGAGTTTCGGGAGCGGCGTCACGGCGAAGGGGACCGGGATTCTGCTCAACAACGAGATGGACGATTTCACGAGCAAGCCGGGCGTCCCCAACGGCTACGGGCTGGTACAGGGCGAGGCGAACGCCATCGCACCGCGCAAACGCCCCCTCTCCTCCATGACGCCGACGATCCTGACGCGCAACGGCAAACTGTTTCTGGTCGTCGGTACGCCGGGCGGTCCGACGATCATCACACAGGTTTTGCAGATCATCGTTCATCTGGTCGATCATAACCGCTCGCTGTACGACGCCATTGCCGCGCCGCGCCTGCACCAGCAGTGGCTCCCGGACACCGTGGACGCCGAACCGTTCGCGCTTTCGGTAGACATGCGCCGCGCCCTGGAAGCGAAAGGACACCGCTTCTCCGCGACCAGCGTTCTCGGCGGTCGCTCCTACGGCAACGCGCAGGGCATCCTGATCGAACCGGACGGAACCCGCGTCGGCGCGTCCGACCCGCGCGGGACGGGCGCGGCAGTTGGATATTGACCCCGTCCGCCTCGTTCTTCCTCCCTCCCCCCAACCCCCTCCCTCATCGGAATGAGAGAGGGGGGAGTCTAAGGCAGTCACACGGTTCCGCTTTTCGGGCAGTCTGGGAAACGCGGTGACGTTCCGCCTCGGGACTCCCCCCTCTCTCATTCCGATGAGGGAGGGGGTTGGGGGGAGGGAGGAAAAACGAGGCGGGTGAGCTTCTGACCACTGACCACTCTTCACTACAACCCATACTCGCGGCGCAGAAGATTCTCGAATCGGGCGCGGCGTTCGTGTACGGAGGCGTGCGGGCGACCCCAGCGGGCGACGGTCCGCTGGAACTGCCCGGCGATGCCATCCCCCGGCGTGTCCGAACCGAACACACCGTCCAGGTCGCCGTGGTTTAGCAAGTGCCGCTCGAACAACTCGAACAGGGCGACGCATTTGCGCGGGTCGTAGCCCATCGCAACCGTCAGGTGCGCCGCGTACTCGTCGGCGGTGTCCTCGAAGGCGGGGGCGCGAAACGGCCTTGTACACGCTTCCACGAGTAGCCCTGCCACCACGGCCCCGGGCACCTTTTGTAACATTTTGAGCGTTGGAGAGACCCGGCGCACATGCCCCAGATCGTGATGCGCGGCTTCGTGCGCCAGCACGAACGCGACCGGTTCGTCACCGGGGAACTCCTGAAGTAGTTAGCGGGCGATATAAATATAACGCCCCGGCAACGCGAAGGCGGTCGGCTCACCGATCCACAGCAGTTCTGCCCGAAGCGGGTAGGGGCACGCACCTCGTTCAAGTTCCGCGATACGCTTTTTCAACGGTTTGTTCTGCCCGAAGCGGGTAGGGGCACGCACCGCGTACCGGACATCGGGTACGCACCGCGTTCAGCCGCGCCATGACGCGCCCGACCCGATCCGTTGCCCAGGCTTCGGTTTCCAGAGCGAACCGATCTGTCAGATGGCGGTGCAACCATGCGCCCAGCGTCGTATCGTCGGCGTCAACAGGCATGTTGCCGAACGGGTCATTATCCCTGCCGGGGGGCGTGGTAATCATGCCATTTTGACCCACCGAAGCACCACTGCGTTGCGCACACCCGCCGTCCGAAGAAAATGTTCCCCTTGTGCGGGAGCCTGTGAGCGGGTAAGTTAATCACCATGACCATACGATTTCACTCCCTTCCCGCCTGGCCCCCCATTATCGGCGCGTGGCGCAACGGCTTACGGATGCCCGGTAAGTTGAACTATCCTGCCATCGTCAAGCGGTTCGAAGCCGAGTTGGTCGAACTCAAGGCGGACAACATCGTCATCGAAAGCGGGCACAGCGACAGCGATCTGCGCCTCGACGGGCATTTGAAACAGACTGCGAAACCGCCGCGTTTTCCCGGCGTGATCGTCCGATTATATGCCGGGGTTTCGCATGGTGCCCCCGGCGACGCCAAAAAGCCGCTCGGTCCGCTCTGGTTCCACTGTAACACGTACGACGACTGGCAGGGGAACCTCTGGGCTATCGCGATGACGATGGAGCGGTTACGCGCAATCGCGGCATACGGAACCGCCACCGAAGCCGAGATTTACGCGCTGTTCGCCGACCATTCGCCGCAGGCGTCCGAGCGGGACGAGGAAACGGCAGCGGGGGACACCGGAAAGAAACAATCCCGTGCCTCCCGCGCGAAGCAAAGCGCGGCAAACGATGCCGCGCCTGATTTCCGGCGACCGGCACCGCCGCGTTCCGAGGATCCCGTGAAGTTGAACGCCGCCCGTGTCCTCCTGCGGGAAGCCGCCGAGGACGACGACCCGCAGTTCGCCCGGATCATGCTCGGCGACCCCGCGCTAGCCAAACGCGTATTCGTCGCGGCGACCATGAAGGCGCACCCGGACTTGGACGGTACCGACAGCCGAATGCGGACCGTGAAAGAAGCGTGGGAAGTATTGAGCGCATAGCAACGGGTCCCGGACATCAGGAAACGTTCCGCACTATGACAAGTTCGTCGCTGATCACGCCGTAGCCGATCATGTCGCCGTGCTGTTTTCTACCCGGTTTTCGACGACAAGACCGGGAACCCGGCTGAAATCGCGGACGTTTCATGGGACGGCAATCGCGCCCAGATCAAGCGCAATCGCCGCGATTCGCAAATCGTTGTTTGCGTCGAAGTTCAGTTTCAGTGCTTTCAGTCGCTCGAAATGGTCATACGCGCCTTCCGTGAACGATACGATAGGGAGTAATTTCAACGCCTCGGCGGACTGCGTGAGGTATGCGTAAAACCGGACGGTTTCCTCTTTGCCTTTCGCCTGTCGGAGTCGCGCCATTCGTCCGCCGATCTGCTCCTCGACCGTGATTACCGTGGTCGCGATGGAACCGCGAGGATTCATCAGAAGGCGGGCTTCGACATCGACCACACCCCGCGCCCAGAGCGAGAACGTATCCGTATCCAGAATACGACGGACCATCTATACCGCGTCTTCTGCGTCGCGCCCGCGCCGATAGTTGCGTATCTCCTCTTGGAATGCTGCGAACTCCTCGTCACTCTCGGTGAACATCCCGGCGAGTTTGCGGAGCGGATTCTCTTCCGACCGCGCCGGTTCATCGACAACGATCACCTTCGCGCCCCCATTGAGTTGCTCGGCTATCTTCGCATAAACGCCCTTTAGCGCGTCCTGTTCGGTCGCGGCTTCGACGGCGATATTCCAAGGCGCGAAGGTCTGTGCCCGAATGCCGGTTTCCGTCGGTTCGACAAGTATCTGCATGGCTTCTCCATAATGCGGTTAGTTGCGCCGCTCTAACTCGCGGGCTTTCCGCACCGACAACGGCTTCGCGGCGGCATAAAGCGCGGCGACGATCACGACCGGTGTCGCTGACGTGCCATCCAGTTGTGGCGCGGGAACGTCCACGAAAAACAGGACGCGATACGCTACGGAACTTGGTGTGCGGCGATGAATCATTCGGCGCATCGGCTTGCGGAAATACTCGTATTCCTCGACAAGTGTATAGCCGAGCGGGTTTCCGAGAATCTCAACCACGGCGCGAATCAAAGACACTTGCCATTCGTCGACGACTTCCTCGCTTGCGTACAGGCGGAAATGCTCCCACCTCTTGCGAACATCGGCGAAGAAATCGCTGGTATATTATACCTCCGTCAAAAGTACCTTTCTGCGGAAGCGTTTTCAGAGGCGACTCTCGGCAAAGATCGACTTTTGACGTAGGTGTATTATACCTTTAATGACCTGGTTTCTGGGGTTAAGGAAAAGACCATGTCGCACTATACTATGACCCTGGATTCCGCCTCATAGGAGCTCCCCACACTGCTTGCATCAGCTTGAAACCATCTGGATCTGCTTGCTGTAGTTCTGCACGAACAAATGGATAGGCATCGTTGGTACCAAAATAGGCTTCTGTCGATTCGGCAAAGTATTCCTGCGGGTTGGTTGTCGCATAAGCGCGTCCTACCCTGCCATCGCCGTAAAGAACAGATTCATAACGTTTTGCAGCCATCGCAGATTGGTAGGCAGTTTTGATCTGCGCATCGATTCGTTTGTCGGTGGCGAGATCGTAATACGCGTGAGCAAACTCATGCATGACACACCACGGCTGGTCGCAGGACCAAGGGACAAAATTGGCGGCGCGACCAATCTCGACTCCGTGTGCCATGTTAGGGTTAAGGTCATGCTGGCGAAGAAATTCCGCACTCGGATGGTAAGCAAGACCGATGTTTTCTGGTGCATCCGTATGAATCCAAATCGGGACGTTACGTATAATTGCGAGCGGGGCATTTCCAACAACACGTGCAATACCCTGAAGTTGGCGTTTCAGTTCTGCTTCCACGCCTTGCCAGAGAATTTTTTGTTGATGATAAAGCTTTGAGTCAATATGAATTTGCCATTTTTCAATCTGCATATCTTCGTATTCAACGATACGACGGGTTCGGGGAGACCGGAAATAGGTAGGCATTATATTGACGTTAGAGCCTTTTGCAAAAATCGGAGTTGTGATCTAAAGCGGCACTGATGCATTGATTTCATACGACGTTCGTTGCGAAAATTTGCTGGACGACAACGAT
>JAYULM010000114.1:0-4465 GCA_043763605.1 Armatimonadota bacterium
GTGCGAGTCCGAGGAAGGGCAGTGTCCCGAAACGGAACGTCGCGGAAAGCGCGACGGTCAGCGTCATCCCCACGGCTTGCGGGACCGTGAGGCGGTCCTCGGTCAGCCGCCGGGCGCACTGATACAGGAGCAGTGCCGCGCAGAACGCCGCCGGGGTCACGTCCCACACGGTTTTCGTGTAGGGCCAGAAGAACGTCCCGAGCGCGAAAAGCATCGCCAGCCCGAAGCCCGCCCGCGCGTCGTACAGGAGGGCGAACGTTTTGTACAGCACGAAGCAGGTCGCTGCCCCGATGCACGACCACAGAAACGACACCAGCACTTTGGCGAGAAGCGGCGTTTCGATGTTCACCCCCGTCAACTGTTGCCCCGGCTTGAGCGACACCAGCGCGGCGATGGGAGTCATCAGTGCCACGTTTCCGATATCATGGGTCTGGTAATACAGCCCGTTGGGCGCCTGCCACCAAAACTGTTTGGGGACGGGGACCATCTGTCCCTCGGGATTGCGCTGTTGCACGAAGCCTTTCGGCGGCACGGTTACTCCCATCTGTCCCGTGTTCACCCAGATAAGTGCGGCTTGTAACTGGTCGTTCGCGTCGGTGCTTCCCAGCCTGCCGCTCCCGAACAGTAGGAATAGGCTGGTAAAAAAGATCAGAACCCAGAAGTCCGGGCGGCGATTCTCCGTGGATGCAATCGGTCGCGGGGTGCGATTGTGTTCGACGGGTGCTGCAGTAAGGGGGGCGGGCGACTCGGACGGGATCACAGGCATTTACATTCCTTTTCCGGGGCGTTCTCGATAGCCACCGCGTCAGGTGAAGATTATACGGACGGCGAGAGGGCGTGTCAACCGGCGACACGCCTTCACGCCGCAACCTCGCCAGGCTCGCGGGATATAAAGGCGCGGACGGCGGGGTCCCCGGATAGCCCAATCGCTTTGCGATACGCTGCGCGGGCTTCCCCGGATCATCTTATGGCGGTGAGGAGGCTGGCTCTGCTTCTGACTGCGGAACTGACATGTACCTTGCCGGATGAGTTGCCGAGCGAACTACCTGTCATCGTTGACCTGGACGGCTTTCGCGCCGATGTCGGATCGGTAAAACCCGCCCTCGAACGCGATCTTTTGCGCGGCGGCGTATACCCGCGCCCGCGCTTCGGCGAACGATTCCCCGGTCGCGGTGACGCCTAACACGCGCCCGCCGTCCGTGACCGTCTCGCCCGCGTCGTTGGTTTTCGTCCCGGCGTGGAAGACGGCGACCGCGTCCATGTTGCCCGCCGCGTCCAAGCCCTTGATCGGTTTTCCGGTCTCGTAGGGTCCGGGGTAGCCGCCCGATGCGATCACGACGCAGACGGCGGAGCGGTCGGCGAACGTCACCGGGGTTTTGTCGAGTTCTACGTCGGCGACGGCGGCGAGGATTGCGGCGAGATCGGAGGTCAGAAGCGGCATCACGACCTGTGTTTCCGGGTCGCCGAAGCGGCAGTTGAATTCGAGGCATTGCGGACCGGTGGGAGTGAGCATCACGCCCGCGTACAGGACGCCGCGATACGGAATCCCGGTCTCGCGGATCGCTTCCACGGCGGGGCGGATCATCGTTCTCACCACGGCGTCGATCACCGACTGGGGCGCGATGGGGACCGGGGCGTACGCGCCCATGCCGCCCGTGTTCGGTCCGGCGTCGTTGTCGAAGGCTCGTTTGTGATCCTGAACGCCGATCATCGGCTTCACCGTGTCGCCGTCCACGAACGCCATCACGGACACTTCCTCGCCGTTGAGACAGCCCTCGATCACGATAGTGGTGCCCGCCGCGCCGAAGATCTTCTGCTCCAACATCGCGCCGATGGCGGCACTGGCTTCCTCGTACGTCTGAGCGACGACTACACCTTTGCCCGCCACCGCGCCGTCGGCTTTGACCACAATCGGCGCTCCGACTGCACGGACATACTCCCGCGCGGCTACCGGGTCGGTAAACACTTCGAACGGTGCGGTGGGAATGCCCGCCCGCGCCATCAGCCGCTTCGCGAACGCTTTCGAGCCTTCGAGCCGGGCGGGTTCGGCGGACGGTCCGAAGATGCGCAGTCCGCGCGCCTCGAACGCGTCCACGATCCCGGCGATCAGCGGTTTCTCGGGACCGACCACCGTCAGGTCTACTTTCTGTTGCTCGGCGAAGCGGCACAGGCTCTCGATGTCGTCCACCGGGATCGGTACGTTCTCGTAGACCGCGCCGATGCCCGCGTTGCCGGGGGCGCAGTAGATCTTGTGGACGCGGGGACTCTGGGCGAGTTTCCAGCAGAGCGCGTGTTCGCGCCCGCCGCCGCCGATGACTAAAACTTTCACTGGTGTTGCGGGTTCCTTTATCGGGCACAAGCCACGTCGCTATTTCGCCGTTCGCTACGCGCATACGTTATGATGCGCCGTAGCGAAGCAGTATAGCACACCGGGTGGTTTATGTCGCGCGGAAAAGATTTCGCGAACGAGGTTCATGGGACGACCGGCACACTATGCTTGCGTAACAGGTCGTCGAGATGATAGTTCGCCGCCGGACCGAACGCCGTGAATTCCGACTCCACGTCTTTCTCCTCGGAACCGCCCGCCTTGCCCCGGTACAGGTACGCGTTGTGGCACGAAAAACAGATCAGAATATCCACCCGCTTCCCCGTCGCCGCGTCCACGGCGCGGACGCCGTGCCTCGGCTCGAAGCACTGTGCCCCCACCATAAGCATCGGGTCGGGATCGGGAATCAATGCGCCGTCGAGCGACGCGAGGGTGACCGGATCGCCCTCTGGTGAAATGCCGCTACTTTCGTCCCGGTCCGGGCTTCCTCGAAAACAAAATCATAGGGATCGACGGAAAATAGCGACATTTCGCCTGCCTCCAGCGTCGCGCGGCTGTCGCCGGGGAACGCCTTCGCCACGGCACCCGGCGCGGCGGCGCGTAACGCCGGGGCGGTGCGCGGTTTCGACCACGGCGACCGTCGTTGCGCCTCGCGCTGCCGGTACTTCGCGACGTCCGGAACGACTACGGTAGCCGCCAATAGAACTCCGACCAACAAAAGAGCGGACAGCACGTACCGGTGGTTCGTTTTGTACATGGATGATGCACCTTTCTCACCAAAAGAACGCGCCGCCCGTTCGGACGGTTACGGAGCCTCGGCGAGTTGCACTTTCGTGGTCCCCGTTTCGCCACGCCGCCAGATGCTCAACGTCACGGTCTGCCCGATCTTCAAACCTTCCAGCGTTTTGCGGTAGGTCGCCGTGTCGGGAATCTCCTGTCCATTGATGCTGACGATGATGTCGTTGCGTCTCAGTCCGGCGGCGGCGGCGGGGGAGTCGCGGAACACGCCCGCGATTCCGACGCCGGAAACGCCGAGCCGCTGGGCGATGCGTGGGTTCAGGTCGCCGGGGACGACGCCGATGTCGGGGCGGCGCACTTTGCCGTACTGTTTCAACGAGTCGGCGATGCGCAGCGCGGTGGAAAGCGGGATCGCGAAGCCGATATTCTGCGCGTCGCGCCTGACCAGCGTGTTGATGCCGACCAGACGACCAGCGAGGTCGATCAGCGCGCCGCCCGAGTTGCCGGGGTTGATCGCGGTGTCGGTCTGGATCAGGTTCTCGTACGTCCGGTCCTCCAGCGCGAGCGGGCGACCGAGCGCGGACACGACGCCCGACGACACGGACGCCGACAGCCCGACCGGGTTCCCGATGGCGATCACGGTCTGCCCGGGCGTGAGTGTATCTTTTGTCCCGAGCGGGATCGTCGGCAGGTTTTTCGGATTTTGCACTTTTAGGAGCGCGATGTCGGTGGCGCGGTCCGCACCGACTGCCGTTGCCTTGAACTGCCGCCCGTCGGCGAGCGTCAGTGTGATCGATCCACCGGTGTCTACCGCGTCCCCGACGACGTGCTGGTTGGTGAGAACGTAGCCGTTTTCCAGAAGCACCCCGGACCCGGCACCGGTCGGAATTTCACGCGTGCGCACTTCGCTGTCGCCGTACATGTCCTCGCCGAAAACAATCTGCTGGCGCGCAGTGGTGTCTATCGAGACCACGGCGGGCGCGGCTTTACGCACCGCTTGCACAATCGGTTCGCTCCCGGGTTCGTACGGCGGGGCGGCGGTCGCGGACCCGACGAGCGGTGTGGCGTCATTCCCGGCGGTGGAAGTGGAACTCTGCGCAGGCGGCGCGGTGGCACGTTGCGTGACACAGGCACCGATCCCGACGCCGAGCGACAACAGTGCAACCCCGGCGATAACGCCGTTTTTGTTTTCTCGTTTCATATCGCTTCTAATACGAAAGCAGGCGCGTCAAGTTCCTGCATACGATTTTCTTTCCTTTTTTGTCCTACGCGGACGGCGCCAACGCATCGTTGGATCGTTTTCACCTGCGGTGCTGTGTCTACGTTAGGTTACAAACGAGTCGGGTTAGCCCTTGTTGTTTTCCCGCGAGTTTGCCGGTTCGGGTTTTCACGTCGTGAATA
>JAYULM010000115.1:0-16920 GCA_043763605.1 Armatimonadota bacterium
CAATTATCGGTGCCACTATCGTAGAGAGATTGAAACTCGTCGCGGGTCATGATTGACAAGAAGTATACCCATTATTGCGAACCTGAGTAGTTACAAAGAAACTCGTATTTCACTGCGATATATCGACGCCCCATATCATCGATGCCACCAATAGAATAGGTATAAGCCGAGGTCTGAACGATTATCGACTTTGACGAGGACGATGGTACATGTCGAGCATATAAGAAATCCGACGAAGTGCCTCGGGGGAAGCGTTCCCTTGCTCGGCTGATAAAGATAACGCGTACTGTCCGAGAACTGCGTATAATGTCGCGATGTCTTCGTCAAATTCATTTAATGCAAGAAGTTGCTTTTGAATAATGGTATCGTCTCCCCTTGCAATCGGTCCGGTTAGTGCTTTTGCAGTGCCAAATGAAAATATGTTATTGATTGTACTCAGGAGAATTGGTTTTATCAGGTCTAGCGAAACATCACGTGGTATACCCGATCTTTCATAACATTTTTGGCTAACATCTAAGAGTGTCGTCACATAATTGCAAGCAATCACTGTAGCTGCATGATAAATCATCTTGGCACTCGGATTTATCGGGATCATTTGCGCGCCTATATTGACGAATGCTTCCGTTAAGATTTTGACAGCTTCTGTGTCGCCCTCCGCACTACAGTAAGTCCCATTAAAACTGGTAGTCAATATCGCCGGATTAGCAAAAGACTGAACAGGATGAATACTGGCTATATAGGCGTTATTTTTTTTCATTGGCAAAAGAACGTCCGAAGTAAGTGAGCCACTACAGTGGAATACAATATCCGTCGGTCGAGTGATTCGTGCTTCTGAAAGAATGTTGGCACAGTGACTAATTTGATTATCGGACGTACTTATTAAAAAAATATCTGCTTCGTTCATCTGTTTGTAGTCACTGATTGCGGTGCCGGAGCCAATAAAATCAACCGCTAACAAACCGCTTTCAAGCGAATTGTTAATGATGTTCCCAATTCTAAGAGTATGACTCTCGTACCATATTTTAGCGAGTGTTTTCCCCACATTTCCGCAACCGATGATGTTGATTGTTAGCATGGTTCAGGTTCTTTTTCGTTTTGGAAGCCGAAGCGTAAGTGACAAGCCGCGATATTTAGAATCTGTCGCCAGACGCTTATTCTCTTCATCATATCTTAAGATTGATGAAGCTAACCAAGCACCACCAAGCGCGAGTAGCGTCGCTGTCGGAGTGCCTACACTAGCGGAGATTGCCAACGCTGACGCTGACAAGGCTACGCACGATTCGCGCAGAGCTGTCATTCTGCATTGCTCCACTGCCTTCGAAAGTTCTTTGATGGTAGGAAGCAAGTCCTCTTTTACTCGCACATCAACTTCTTCCTCCAATTCTCCGATTGTTGCATCATGGCTCATTAGCCGTGCCATCCTTGACATCTGTATATGAAAATCATGCAACTCCTCTTCAAGTTTCTTCTTGTGTTTCACCATTTCTTCGACAGAATTGAAATTGATTTTTGGTAAACTTTGAAGTGTTCTGAAACCCAACCGGAAGGCACGGTATCTATTCCTCGCCTCTTTATTCAAGGGAATATTCTTTTGTAGGGTCCAATCATCAACAAATTTCGAAATAGTAGTACCCCCAAAAATTGGAATCAAAGCTTGGTTGGATTTCAAATCCGAAACTATGTCTGCAAGATCCCCTGCGTAAGAATGCTCACAATTACCTCTATTAGCAGACCACTTGTTGGCGAATTGTTCCGAACTCACATAATCTCTCAGGTGTTCGCGAAATCGAGATACCAATTTCGCTTGGTAAGAAGTTGGTATCGACTTGCGGCTCGGGTTAGCAAACATTTCAGATATAGTAGAGACTGCTACTATTTCCCTTGCTTGGGAAATTGCTTCTGACGACGAGCAGTTTGGGCAACGCCTAAAATAATTATGAATTTCTGTGGCTATATCCTGCCTTTTCCCCTTGAATCGCAGGTTAAAATCATTGATCAGAGCACTCATGATTTCGGTATCGTTTGGTTTATTAAGCAGAAGCCATGATGGTTGAGCGAGCCACACGTGCTTGACCAAACCACATTCGATCAAATCACAGTAATGGCATAGAATCTGTTTCAACTCAGGTCTCTTTTCAGCAATCAGAAGTAACTCCTTTTGTTGATCCTTTGAGGAAAGATATGAAAGCAGAGGAATTTCTTCCTGGAAAAATCTCCACCATAATAGACCGTCAGACACGACCATTGTGTCGGTGTAAAATCCCATGAGAAACAAATGTTCAGGGATAATTTCATCAAAGCTGGGTGCAAGATAAAATGTATTGTCCATTGTAAGTCTACTCCTATGGCGTCAGACTCGCAAGGGTAACAAGTTGTTGCATTCGTCTCAAGTGTGTTATCAAAAACTTTCGCGATTCGACACTCAAGACAAGTTCGTTACCCTCAGCGACACGCAAGCCAAAACGCATCGCTACAACCAATCTTCCATTTTATGACTCGCGAGTCAGAATAATAGAGCAGAATACAATATAGCTGTCTCCAAAATGCTGGCGCAGAAGGCTACACCGTCTAGTGCATTGGACTATCGACCGTCCCCAGCATTATCGTGGGCGAAAGAGGCTGTCGCGTCCGGAACGTCGATCCCCTGAGCAATCAGATCGTCAGTATGCAACAAAGCACTAACAATATCGACACCTCCCGACGAAGATAGGGTGTAGCATAGCAGTGTCATCTCTGCCCTCTCGTTCATAACGATGCACTCTCCTCCTCAAACTTTCGGCGCGGTTCCATCATAAACACATCGCAGTCGAATGAGCGTCCGGCTTCCTCATCGATCACCGCCCGGAGGGCGTTGAGGTGGTACGGGTTGAATGGCGATTCTTCGTCCGTGCCGGGTTGCGCTACTTCGGCGGCAAGCAATGTGGCGGACGTCAGTCGGGGGCACTCTCCGGGTATAAATGTAATCGCGGCGCGGTATGACGCGTCCGGCAGTTCGATGTTTACGTGTCGGCATTTGTGCCCTTCCAAACCTCTCGTGACACTTTTTCGGCTTTGCCGATTGCGGTGCCTGCCGACGTCTGCCGCTCTTGATTGCACAACAAGTACCACAATTCGACAAAGGGAAACACACAGAACGATCATCTTAGCCGAACGCGAACGCATCGCCGCAATCGCGCGCGACACGATCCCCGACGCGGAACAGACCGCGCGGTTCCGGGCGCAATGGGAAGGCGAGTCCAGGGCGAACCGATAACCGGAAATCGCTCCCTCAAAAAGCCAACTGATTCGTGTTATACGTCTCTTCCCGACACCCGCTACCCCTTTTCGCGTCGCCGCGAACCAGGGTCCACAAGTTCTCTGGCTATCAGTGCGAAGTGCGTCAGCACGGTAATCGGATCTATCGCCTCCGCGAACGATCCGGTGCGGTAAGATACGGGTATGACTGAGGACATCTCTCTCGGCGAGTGCCCGTGCGGCGAACCGGCTACCTGGTACCGCATCGCTCCACCTTCTCCACTCCCGGCGGCGGAGCGTACAACATCTTCCGCTGTGCGCTCCATCGAGCTTGATGACGTGGACGAGAACCTGTGTGACGGTTGCTACAAGGGGTTTACCGGTAGCCTGGACGAAGCGGTACCCGGCTGGAAGCGCGTCGACGTGTTGCGCCGCCAGGCATTCGTCGGCGAGGAGAACCAGACGCGGCAGTCCGACGATTATTCGCAAGTCGATCCGGCAGACGAATGGTGACGCAACGCGGTGCCGGTGTGGGAAGGCTTTCCGCTTCCCCGCACCGGTCTTGTGCCGGCGGTTCGGTCCCACCTGGATCGGTAGCTGAGAAAGCCTCGTCAGGACGGACCCTATTCGACTTTAGCCCGTTTTCACCCCACGGGCACCCCGTAGAAAGCCAGCATCGGACTTTGGCGTTCCATGTCAGCCGGAATCGTCGCAGGATCGCAGCCGAAACCGCCGTGGACTACCGCGTTGCCACCAAGTGTACGTGACAATCGCAACAGGATCTTCGGACCGCCAGGAAAAATTGCCTCCGTGATCTCAATCGGGCCATTGTCGTCCTCGACACGAAAGCTGTGAGCCGTCGGATTGATAGTGCCCATGCGGCTGGTGACGGGGCTGAAAGTAAGCTCGACAGATTGTTTGGAATCGACGGCACGCGCGGCTTGCAGGTCCGGCGGCAGATAATTGAACTCTTTCCTATATACGCCGCCTAATGCCGCCCACGCCATGCGCTCACCGAGCGTCATGTTGCCCAATGCACTGATGTGGATGTGGTCGCTCAGAGGCAAATCGAGAGTCGGCACGACTGCAACACCTGTCACCCTCCTTGCCGCCTGCCGTTGCGCTTCGCGCACTCGTGACCAGCCTCGATGCATGACGTCATCGGCGACGGTATAAACGCGACACAATTGTGCCGTGATGACCGCAAGGTCGGGTCGCTTGAGCGCGGCGCGCCAGGCTTGCACGGTCTGCACGAATCGCTCTCCGTACGTGGCGGATTCAACATCTCCCGTATCCGATTCGCCCTGATACCAGAGTATTCCCTTGACCTTGCCACCAACGAGTTCGATGCAATGCAACATGTTCTCAGAAAGGGGTGCCTCCCCCGGTTCGGTCGGGTTCCATGCCCTGAGCGGCGAACCCCCGAGCGAGGTTTGCACAAGACCTATGGGGTACCCCATTTCCTGTTGCAGCAGGCGACCGAAATGAAGATAAGGCGAGTGACCGGAGTTAGCACCTTCCCGGTTGACCGCATGTTTGGTGTCCGTGGATTCGTTGAGCGGATGCGTCGCGAGTGCCCATCGTTCGCTGTTGCGGAAGAGGTGTACACCGAGCGTCGGCGGATCGACAACGGGACCGCGCCCGTAGCCAGCGGAGTTGCTCTGACCCGCGATGACCCACAAATCACCGACGCCTAAAAAGTGCCGCATGTCACCACGCCGCGACCATTCTCCCGCCAGATTGCTCTCCGGATTGTAGCGCGTTTCCAGGCGATACAACCCACCGGCGGGAATCTTCCGGAGTGTTGCCTTCCATGTGCCGCCTGTTATCGTTTCGGCATCGCTCCAGTCGAGCGCGGTAGTCACGGGAAGGCTATTATCCTCGCCCACCAGACGAAGTTGGACCCGCCCGGGAGTTTCGCCGACCCAGCGGCCTGATAATTCTATGGTGGCGAAACCCTGTCCGTCCTGCTGCACGATCTGCCAGTCGCTCGGACCGGACTCGATGATCGCGCCTGTTTGCTCAGTGCTCATTTAAGTTCCCCATATATTTTAGTCGGACTCCAGCGCGAGGCGCAGGCGAAGGTCGGGGTCGGTCAGCGCGGCGGCAAACACGCGGTCGTGCTCCTCCCGCGTAGCAACCCCGGACACGACGGCGATCATCGTCTCGGTAGAAATCGCCTCCGCTCCTCTCACGCGTCGTCCTCTTTCCGTTGCTTTAACCACTGGCGGAACGCTTGGATAGAAATAAACACTGAGAATACGCCGAATATTGCGGATGGATTGAGCCAAGGGAATGATTGAAACTGACCAATCTGCAGGTATTGTTGGTAGGCGATGGAGCACAACACGCCTCCCACCAGTAGCACCATCACGGGTAGCAACAAGTTTATTCTGTGCTGTGTTTTGCCAGAACCGTTTCCCCCCGTCAGGTGAGGCAACGGCAGAACGTCGCTTCCGGTCATCGGTCGCTCACGCATGGGTCAGGCTTTCTTCCGTTCCTGAAGGCGTAGTACGGCATCGATGAGTGCCCGAGCCGACCAATATGCAGCCAATCCAACAACGATGGACGTGTAACCGTAATAGGAGAGGAAAATGCTCACCAGATCGTTTGATCCCTTGGGATTCAACACCGGTGAAACACTGTAAATCCATTGCATTCCCAGAACGGAGAAACAGATAGTAAGGAAGGATACCAATCCTTTTCTGGACATGATCATATTCTACTCCAGCCCCTTTCCGGTCGCGCCCAGTGCCTCTTTGCGCACCCGTAGCGCGATTATACTCATAGACTCGCTCAAATCGGTCCCCCACGATTCCCGGCAGGAGCGGCATCTTCGCTCCCGCCGCCGAACAAAAGAGGCGGGGGTGGGCAGGTTTTTCCGGCACTTTTCTGTAAATGGGATGTTTAGACGCGCCGGAATATTTGGGAAGGCTTGATAATATGGTCGATGAATCCGCCGCCGCCGCCATCGGCGACCATCGCGCCTGAGATAACGGACTGACGCGTCGGGCGGCTCGTGCAATGAAATAAATGTTTGGCGTCCGGGCGTACGCGCCCCCGCGCAGTCGATCCCGCCTGAGGGCGGGAGGAATCGGAGAACCGTATGAACCGTCGTGCTTTTTTGTCGCTTTTGGCACTGTCGCCGTTCCTCGCCGCCGGGTGTGGCGGCGGTACCAGCGTTAACAACCTTACCGGGGGCGGGTCCGCCGTCGTCACCGGCACCAACCGATCCGTCGTGGCGTTCGGTCCAAGCGACGCCCCCGCCGCCGAGCGCGTGTTCTATAACGGGGCGCGCACGGTCCGTGCTTCCAACAACATCGTCCTCACGGGTTCCGACTTCGGGGGCGGCTCCGTCGGGCTTCCCATCCCGATCCCCGGCTTTTCGACGCTGTCGCGCTACGCCATATCGTTCGCGGACGAGCCGGACGTACAGAGCGACCTGAGCGTCGCCGGGGGCGGCAACCAGCTGACCGGCAATCTATACGTGCCCGAAGAACTGCTCACCCCGACCGAGCGCGTTAAGCCGCGCCGGGTCCAAGTATACGACCGGCTGGAGAGGCGTTTCATCCCCTTCTCGCCCGCCGAACTGGCGACGGTCACATTTCAGATCACAGGAGGCGAGTAGTGAGATTATGAGAACCGCACCGAACTGGATGACTTATCTGCGCTTCGCCCTAGAGACACCCGCCGATCATCGGGGCGACACTTCTGGTCGTTAAACTGGCGGCGACAGGGACGCTCCAGTCACCCACGCCGCCTATCCACGCGCCCCCGTCCGGAACGGCGGCGGCTGATACCCACACCGGGAGTGCGTCGGAACCGGCGATGATTGACACGCTGCTTCCCGTCGCGGGGGAATCCGCCGATGACGCCTCGAAAGTCGTTTCAAGGAAACAGCAGGCACTGCGGGCGAACGCCTCGCCAGCCCCCCGTTTCATCGCCGTCTTGGAGTAGATTCGAATCGCCATCGCTGCTTTCGCGGCTCCTCCCATGTAGCCTTCGCCGACGCTGCCTCATATGTCGCTGGCAAGTTCCGCAACTTTACCTTTGTATTATTTTCTGTTAATATCTTATCATATCGCACTTTCGCGCAGTAATACCGCTTTACATAGGACGGATTCCGCCCCATGAGGTCGCAGATGAGGGGGTGAGAGAGCCCGATGGGGTTCCAGCGGGATTAGCGTACGATATTTTCCCAATCGCCAAACGTCCCGATGCGGGTCGAAGAATTCGTGCTCTGTGGTCAGGCACCAGCTGTCGAACTCTCTTGATTCTTCGAGATTTTAATAAAGGAAGGCGGAGCCGAAGTCGTTGCTACGGAGAGAATAAATCGCGCAGGTGCCTGTCGAGACGTTCCGAGCGTCGGCGAACAGAGCCCGGTCCACCACTCGTCGCCGTTTGCCCGCCGTGCGCGACTTTGGGCGAACCAGTGGTCGCGGTGCGCCGTGAGTTCTGCCGGGGTGAATTTACGCCCCTTCGGGTGCCGGTCTTTGTAATGCCCCACGACACAGTGGCAATCGAAGCACAGCGGGATGCAGTTGAGCTCGCTGTCCTCGCCCCCGTCCGCGGCCGACTTGATCCGGGATGTCCTTTCGGTTATACTGTGTTAGGCCGGTATCGTCCGGTCACAGATACTTCACGGGGAAGACGGCTTCCCAGAGGAAACACTATGCGTTTTATCGGATTTCCGAAGATGTTCCTTGCCCTACCTGCCCTCGGGTCTCTCTCCGCACTGGCGGTCGCGGCTTTCCCGGGGGTTGCCTTCGCACAGGGCGGGCCGACGGGAGTGACCTTTACGTTCACAGAATCCGGCGGGAACGTCCTGATGGCGTCGTCGGGGAGCCTCAACACATCGAACCTCGTCACCGCGGCACTGGGCGGTTGGGGCGGCACCGGCATCGAAACCAACGCGCCGCCGGAAAGCGACATCATGGGTTCCACGGACGCGGGTGACCTTACGGACGCCTTCGGGTTCAACAGCGGCACGGACCTCAGCCCATGGGTCGGCAACCTGTTCGTGAACAGCGACTTCAACTGGTCGCGCAGCGGCACTACCCAGTTCGCCACTTACAACAGGAACAACGGCCAACGCACCCCGGGCATCGGCATCGGCATCGAAGACCTCGTGGGGTCCGTCTGGACCCCGAACGAGTCGTGGTCCCAAGCGGGCACGTTCGCCAGCCTCGGGCTGACGCCGGGGAGCTACATGATCACTGACGCCGTGACGGGCGAGTTCATCAACATCCAGGTTGGAAGTGCCGCCGCCGTTCCCGAACCCGGCTCCCTTCTCCTGCTCGCCCTCGCTGGTCTGCCGGTCGTGGGTCTCCTTCGCCGCCGCAAAGCGTAGAGGAGTGCCTCCCCGATGAAATAAGCCCCGGCGGGAGAGCATCCCGCCGGGACTCTTGGTCTCGCCTCTTACTCATTCGGCTTTATCCAAACCACGCCTTTCTTCATGGCGGCATAGACAAGGCGCGGCGGGAGCGGGGCGAGGCGCTGCCGGTGCGCGTCGGTGCTGCCGGTGCGGCGACCGGGACTAAAGTTTCGGTCGGGTGTGGGGACATCCCGTGCAACTGTTGCCTGGGTGACGCGACGGCGCGTCGGTTGTTTGACGCCGGAAAGACACTGCTTATCCGGCAAAAAAGACACTTCTGATCGAACCATTTTTCGCCCTTTCGTAATCGAAATGAGCGGGTCTGGTTTCCCGTGAATCGCGCACCGCCTGAGAGCGATTACCAGTCGCTGACAGAGGATGTTACAGTGTTATTTCCTGTAGTGGGATTTGAACCCACGACCGATGCCTTAAAGGGAAATTGGCACCTTACGACCATTTTCGTACAGTCATACTCTCAAGAATGGTTCGCCCCCTTCTGTTATACGAAAAAGACGCAGATCATTTTGTCGTCAAGACATTTCCCATGCTACTCAGGTGTGGCATTTGGCGGATCAACAGGCGAATAATTAGGGGGAACGGTGTCGAACTACAGGGAGTTTTACGTAATTCCCTGTCCCCTAATCTGCATCGGTCCCCATCGGCTCCGTAGCACTATGCACGAAAGAGAATACGTGGAGCGTGTCCGGCTTTCCCGCTCCGCCTTTGTCATGTAGCGCGTAGTAGGCGTACCAGAGTCCCGCCGAACTGCCCCGCCGCCGCTTCGCTGCCGTTTCCACCCGGAGGCGGTACACGGGTTGTGCCCACCGAACGGATGCCACGGGGTCGGGGGTGCCGAACGGCTTGCCGTGGTCGCTCGCGGCGATCTCCTGCGCGAGCGACGATGCTGCCCCCTGAAACGCCTGCGCCACACGCTCCCCGAACAGTTCGGCGGCATCGTCGCCGTTTTTACTACGGACGTACTCCCCCGCCGCCGACAGTTCCGCCTGTGTGGACCGCGCGAAGTCGATGAAAAGCGGGGGGTGCTCTGACGTACTCACTTCTTTCTCAGTTGCTCTTGCAGTTGCGCGAATACCATGTCGCCCGAAACAGTGCGCCCCGCAGCCACGTCGGCGATCCCGCGCCCGATGGACTCCAGGTCGTCGTCGCTCGTTTCGCGGTCGTAGTCCGGCTCCTCGCCGCCGAGCGTGGCTTCGGCGGTGGCGAACATCACGGCGGCGAGCCGGGTCCGCTCGTGCGGCGGGAACAGGAGCGCGGCGCGGTAGGCGGCGTCCGGCAGTTCGATGTTGAGTGTTGGCATTACTTTTTACTCCCTCCGTTCTTGTACTATTCGGTCCCATGCAACTCACCGGGGTGAAGCGGTATCTTCTCGTCCACGGCATGACTGCGGCTAATATCGATGCGTTCGGTGACCGCTTGCGCCCGTTCGAGGAGGTCGGGCAGTTCGCGCGAGTCGTCCAAGTCGTAAGTCGTGAGCATGGCAAGGTAGTCAGC
The DNA here is from genome assembly GCA_043763605.1 of Armatimonadota bacterium. Taxonomy (GTDB): domain Bacteria; phylum Armatimonadota; class Armatimonadia; order Armatimonadales; family Armatimonadaceae; genus JACMIU01. The sequence continues at coordinate 10,121 of JAYULM010000115.1, forward strand.
GGTTGCCCGGTTGCCCATACTGGCGGCCCGCGCCACGACGACCCGGGGAGCGGACATCAGAGGGTTGTCGCTCTAAATCGGGGCAACGAGTGTCGCCGCAGGGAAGTGTCATGGGGAGGGTGTGCAGAACCATAAGCGGCGCACCGTCGAACTATGGGTCGGGTGGGATTTGAACCCACGACCAATGCCTTAAAAGGGCACTGCTCTACCACTGAGCTACCGACCCGAGCAGGGCGAGTCGCCTCGCCTGTTGCCCTCGGCGGGGCGGGGTGCCGCGCCGAACGTTAATTTACCATGCGCGGCACCGTTTTTCAAGGGGACGGAGGCAGTTTTTCGGGCGGGGAAACGAATAACGGTACAATGTTTACCTTATGTCGTCAAACCTCTGGACCGCGCCGAATATCGCCGCCCTCGCATCGGTGACGCACGGATTTACCCGCCGCGCCGGGGGCGTGAGCGTCCCGCCGTTCGACTCGCTGAATCTGGGCTTGCATGTGGGCGACGTGCCGGACGCGGTACGCGAGAATCGGGCGCGGGTGGCGGGGTGGTTCGGTTCGGGTTTGGAACGGATGGTCTGCGCGGAGCAGGTCCACGGGGGGCGGGTCGCCGTGGTAGAGTCCGCCGACGCCGGGCGCGGGGCGGCGGTTCTTGCGGAGGCGATCCCCGGCGTGGACGCGCTGGTGACAAAAAGCGACCGGGTGCTGCTCGCCCTGTTCTTCGCGGACTGCGTCCCCGTGTTTTTCGCCGACGAGCGACGCGGCGTGGTGGCGGTCGCCCATGCCGGGTGGCGCGGACTGGTCGCCGGGGTGCTGGAAAACACGCTGGCGACGATGGACACCCGGTTCGGAAGTGTCCCGGGTGAGATGCAGGTCGCGGTCGGTCCCTGCATCGGGCGGGAGCGGTTCGAGGTCGGGGACGAAGTCGCGGCGCATTTTTCCGATTTTCTGGTCGCGCCGGACTCTCCCGGCGGCAAACCGCGCGTCGATCTGGCGGCGGCGGCGGCGCGGCGGTTGATCGGGGCAGGAATCGCGCCGCAAAACCTGTACGTGAGCGGGGAGTGTACCGCGTCCGAACCCGGGCGTTACTTCTCGCACCGGCGCGACGGCGGGCGCACCGGGCGCATGGGCGGGTTTATCGCGCTACGCTCCCGATCCTGATCGGTTACAGGAACCGCGTGAGTTCGTCCACGACGCGGTCCCACTCGTCGCGCGCCGCGCGCAGGTGCTCCGTCACGGACCCGGATTCGCCCGATGCGGAACCCCGTTCCTGCGTGGCGAGTTCGATCTGTTCGCAAAGCAGGGCGAGGATTTCCGCACCCACCGTGCGGCTACTGCCTTTGAGCGTGTGCGCCGCGAACCGGACCGCGTCATTGTCCCCCTCCCCCACCGCGTTCGCGATCTTCGCGAGCAAACCCGGCACACTGTTCTGATAGTCGGCGACCACTTCCGCGATCACCTCCACGTCGTCCCCGCAGGACTCGCGGAGTCGCACTTCGTTCAGCGTCAGCAAACCGGCAACGGCGAGTTCGGCGTCCTTGCCGTTCAGACGCGTCATGCCCGCGCCGGTCATCCCGGCACCGACGCCGAGCCATTTCAACACGACGCTCTTCAGGGCGTCCGGACGGACCGGCTTCGCGACGTAATCGCTCATCCCGGCGGCGAGGCACCGTTCCCGGTCCCCGGTCATGGCATGCGCCGTCAGTGCGATGATCGGGAGCGGCACCCACCGCCGCGCCTCCTCCATGTCCCGGATCTGCTCGGTGGCGGTCAAGCCGTCCATCTCCGGCATCTGGATGTCCATCAGGACAACGTCGAACGGCTCCCCGGCTTCGCCGGCTTCCCGGATCTTCTCGACCGCCAGCCGTCCGTTCTCCACCGCCACCGGCGGCGGACACCCCCACTTGTGGAGCAGAGCGAGGGCAACTTTCTGGTTGACCGGGTTGTCCTCGGCGATCAGGACGCGGACGCCGGTGAGCAAGGTGCTATCGCCCGCGTGACTCACGGATCGCGGTACGTCAGGAGGCGTTTCGCTCGGAATGGGTGTCGCGGGTGCGTGGGGCTTCTCAAGCCGACCGGTCGCGGAAAGAACCCCGGCAAGCAGGTCGGCTTGGCGCACGGGCTTGGACAGCACCGCCGCGAACAGGTTGTTGCCGCCCGCACCGCCGCGCTGGAATTCGCGTACGGCGAGTCCGGAGGAGAGCAGGATCAGCGGCAAATCGCCGAAGCGTGGGTCGCCTTTGACGAGTTGCGCCGTGGTTTTCCCGTCCATCCCCGGCATGTGCATATCCAGGATAGCGAGCGCGAAGGGTTCCTCCGTATTGCCGACGCTTTGCAACACACGGATCGCATCCATACCGTTTTCCGCCTCATCGACACGTGCGCCCCACGCGGCAAGTTGCTCCCGCAGGATGCGGCGGTTCGCCGACACGTCATCGACCACCAGGACACGCTGGCGGTGGAGAAGGTGTTCGACCTTGCGGGATTTGTCGCTGTCGCTAAGCGAGGTGATCGCCTGCACGGCGAGAGTGATGGCGGCAAGGTCGTCGTCGGTTTCGATCTGGAGCGGCAGGTCCAGCGCGAAGGTGCTCCCGAGGGCGAGCGTACTGACCACGGAAATGTCCCCACCCATCAGTTGCGCGAGTTGCCGTGAAATAGTCAACCCCAGCCCGGTCCCGCCATATTTGCGCGTGGTCGACGGGTCCGCCTGTGTGAAACTGTCGAAGATGGCATCCAGTCGCTCCGGGGCAATGCCGATGCCAGTATCGGCGACCACGAAACGCAACCGGACGGTATCTTTCGAGTCCTTGTCCTGACGCGGCAGGGCGAACGCGGCTATCTCTACGTGACCGGACTCCGTGAACTTGACCGCGTTTCCGCCGAGATTGAGCAGTATCTGACGTATCCGACCGGCATCGCCGCGTAGCACCGGCGGCAAGGGGGGAGCGACGGAGCAAGCGATCTCCAGATCCTTCTCGAAAACGCGCGGCGCGAGTATATCGCCCGCCTCCTCCACCAATGTGCGGAGGACGAACGGCGCGTCGTCCATCGTCAGGCTCCCGGATTCAATCTTGGACAGGTCCAGAATATCGTTGATAATGCCGAGCAACGCCTCCGAGGAGGTGCGAATGGTACGCAGGTATTCCTGTTGCTCCGCCGTGAGTTGGGTTTCCGCGAGCAGACCGACCATGCCGATCACGCCGTTCATCGGGGTGCGGATCTCGTGGCTCATGTTCGCCAGGAACTGCGACTTGGAGCGCGCCGACGAGACGGCGATATTGCGCGAGTTTTCCAGGTCTATGGCTTGCTTCTTCAGCGTCTTCGCCTGCGTCTGCAACGATTGCGCCTGAGACTTCAGTTCGTTCTCCGACCGCTTACGCTCGTTGATGTCGGTGTGCGCCCCGGAAAGAAGCCAGAGTTTCCCCTCGCTATCGCGTGAGGCGATTGCCCGGACCTGCAACCAGCGATACATGCCATCCTTCGCGCGCATCCGGTATTCATCCTCGTACTCCTCGGTGCAAAAGCACGAGTCTGTGCCGTCGCTCGCGCCCCCGGTATCGGTGGCGGTCTCGCCGCACCGGGCGACATAGGTGTGAAACATCGCCCGCGCCCGCTCGTAGTCTTCCGGGTGGATCAGTTGGGTCCACGTCTGCGCGTTGCTGGCGAATTCCGCGTCCGTGTAGCCGAGAATTGACTTCGACTGCGGCGAAATGAACACGGTGTTTTTCTGCACGTCCCACTCCCACAAGCCGTCGCGCGAGCCGCGCACCGCGCGCTGGAGTCGCTGCTCCGCCTGACCGAGAGCACGGATGGTTCGACGCATCTCGATCTCAGTCATCAGCGACTCGGACAGACTGGTCAACAGTTCGGTGTCCGCGTCGGTCCACTGGCGCGGCACCGTGTCGATGACGCAGAAAGAGCCGAGCGTGTGCATCCGGTCCGGGGTGGTAATGGGGACGCCGAGATAGGCGACGACGTTGATGTCGCGCACAGCACCGTTGGTTTTGACCAAACCGTCCTCGTAGGCGTTCTGGACCACGAGCGGCGCGGAACGCCCGACAACGTACTGACAGAACGAGTGGGAGAGCGGGGTCTGCCGCGCGGTCGCCCAGGGTTCGGGCAACCCACACGAGGATTTGAAAAACTGGCGGTCGCTATCGACGAGCGTGATCAGTGATACCGGCGTCTTGAATATAGTCGCGGCGAGGCGGGTCAGGCGGTCGAACCCGTCCTCGGGCAGGCTGTCGAGCAAGCCGGTGTCCTGTAACGCGCGGAGTCGGGTGGGATCGAGGACGGGAAACGGGGGCGACTGCTCCAACAGGGCGGGAAGGTTTTCGGAGGATTCGGCCACAGCGTTATCGGCGTCTGTGTACTGCTTTGTCGGGTTCGTCATATCCATGAGAGTTAGTCGGAAGGTTGCGGGCGTACCCCCTGCCGATTCTCTGCAAGAAGTGTACCCCGGAGTGTTATGCCACAAAAAAGCCGGTTCGTCAGTGACAATTATTCGCGCGGTGCTATGTCCGCCCCCGAAATGCCGTAGAATACGGCGTGAGTGACTCCCCCCCGCAGGATTTAAGCGTGCCCGTGACCGCGATTCGCGGCGTCGGCGCGAGCGTCGCCGGTGTTTTAGGCAAACTCGGCATCTTTTCCCTCCGCGATCTGCTGACCCACTACCCATCCCGCTACGAGGACCGCTCGCGCTTCCAACCGCTCCGCGCCATCGCCGACGGAGAAACGGCGGTGATCGCGGCGACGGTAACTACAGTCGAAAACCGCCCGGTGAAAAACAAACTGGTGATCACGAAAGTGACCCTCGACGACGGCGCGAAAGGCGTGGCGACGCTCACTTTTTTCAACACCTGGCGGCTGAAAGCAGTCTTCGAGAAACTTATCGGCAAGCGCGTAGTCGCCTACGGGACCGTGAAGCGTCAGTACGGCGGAGTGGAGATCACCGCCCCGGAGTGGGAGCCGATGGAAGCCGGTGAGGAAGGCGATTCGCTTTCCATCGGGCGCATCGTGCCGATCTACCCCGGGACCGAGGGCATTTCCCAGAACCGCCTGCGCAAGATCATCCACGACGCCCTGGAGCGGTACGCGGGCGACGCCGCAGACCCGATCCCGCCCGCGCTTCGCATCAAGCGGCGGCTGATCGACCTGCCGCACGCTCTGCGCCGGATTCACTTCCCCACCGACTTCGAGGAGCGCGACAATGCCCGTCGCCGCCTCGTTTACGACGAACTGCTGATCCTGCAACTCCTGCTCGCGGAGCGCAAACAGGCGGGGAAACGCCAAGCCGGGATCGCGTTCGCCGATGTCGAGTCGCCGCTCAAGGAGTTCGCCGGGGCGTTGCCGTTCTCGCTCACCGAAGCGCAGGCGCGGGTGTTAGCGGAGATCGCCGAGGACATGCACAACCCACAACCGATGAACCGCTTGGTGCAGGGCGATGTCGGCTCGGGCAAAACGGCAGTCGCAATGGGCGCGATGCTGGTCGCGGTGCGCAACGGCTACCAAGCCGCGCTGATGGCACCGACCGAGATATTAGCCGAACAGCACCTCAAAAATCTGCGAGGCGTGCTCGAAGATTCGCTGGGTGTGAGCGTCGATCTGCTCACCGGCTCGGTCGGGGAGCGGACGAAGCGGGCGGTGCGGGAGCGGGTCGCTTCGGGAGAAACCACTGTCGTAGTCGGCACCCACGCGCTGATCCAGGAGTCGGTCGCTTTCCACCGGCTCGGCCTCGCCGTGGTGGATGAGCAACACCGGTTCGGCGTACTCCAGCGCGCCGCGCTGTCGGGCAAAGGGACGAATCCGGATATTTTAGTGATGACGGCGACCCCGATCCCGCGCACTCTGACACTAACCGTGTATGGCGACTTGGATGTTTCGATTATCGACTCCCTGCCGCCGGGGCGCAAGCCGGTGAAAACGCACTGGAAACACGCGGCGGATAAAGATTCCGTCTACGAGGGCATCCGAAAGATCGTCGCGCAGGGACGGCAGGCGTATGTGGTCTGCCCGCTGGTCGAGGAGTCGGAAAAGGTGCAGTCCCGCGCTGCCACCGAACTCGCCGCGCACCTCGCCGCGCACGTGTTTCCCGAACTGCAGGTCGGGTTGCTCCACGGGCAGATGTCGTCTGACGAGAAGGACAGCGCGATGGCGCGGTTCCGCGCGAACGAGACGCAGGTACTGGTGGCGACCACGGTGATCGAGGTCGGGGTAGACGTGCCGAACGCGGCAGTGATGGTGATCGAGGACGCCGACCGGTTTGGGCTGGCGCAACTCCACCAGTTGCGCGGGCGGGTCGGGCGCGGCGCGTTCGCGTCGTTCTGTGTCTTGCTCGCGGACCCGCAGACGCCCACCGGACAGGAGCGGATGCGCGTCTTGACGGAAACCGGCGATGGGTTTAAGATAGCCGAAGCCGACCTGCGCCTGCGCGGACCGGGCGAGTTTTACGGCGTGCGGCAGTCCGGGGTCGCGTCGCTCCACTTAGCCGATGTGCTCCGCGACGGCGACATTTTAGCCGAGGCGCGCGAGGACGCGTTCGGTATCATCGCCCGCGACCGGACGCTGACCAAGCCGGAGAACCGGGGACTGCGCGCGGCGATGACCGAAAAGCAACGTCAGTCGGAGATCGTTACGGCGGCGTAGATTTTTTTCTTTTTTTGTCCTGCGCGGACGGCGCCAACCGGACGTTGGATCGTTGTTACCTGCGGTGCTCGGTTTTGTTTGGTTGGCTGTATCGGTTGCTGTTTTCCCGCGAATCCCCCGGTTATGGTTTCTCACTCCGTGAGAAACCATAACCGGGGG
>JAYULM010000116.1:0-4451 GCA_043763605.1 Armatimonadota bacterium
CTTTCATTCCGATGAGAGAGGGGGCGCCAGAGAGAATACCGGCAGCGAGATATTTCCGGCGTCTTACTCCCCCTCTTTCATTCCGATGAGAGAGGGGGCTGGGGGGTGAGAGCGGCGGGGGCGATCCGCCTACCCAACTGCCGCCGTGCGCACCGAACCGTCGGGCGCGAAGTGGGTCAGTACACCGGGCGTGAGCGGCTCCCAGCCCGGCTTATCATCGGTGCGCTCGGACGCGATCAGATAACCCGTCGCGCCCTCGTCGCCGTCCGGGGTGAGCGGGCGGGAAAACAGCGTGTAATAGTCCGCGCTGTGCGAAAATTGCCGCAGGGCGTACAAGCCAGACGGGTGCGCGAGTAGCAGGTTGACGCCGGTATACATCTTCGTCAGGTCGCCGCCCGCGACACCCGCCGCGACGAACCGCGCCGTCTCGAACAGTTCGCGTAGCGCGTCGGAAAGAGCGGCGAACGTGTCGCCGGTTTGCTCGCTACTCAGACAGTGCGCCAGGTAGCCGGAAAGAAGCACTGTGTCGGAGTCCGCCCTGCCTTCGTCGCGCCCGCCGTCCATGACCTCCTGCCGTAAAAAGTCCAGGAGCGGTTTCTTAATCGTGCCGTTATGCGCCACGAGAAGCGTTTCATACGGTCGCCCGGACGATTCGCCGTCGCCGATAGATGCCGCGTGGTAATCGGCGCGGATGGGGTGGGCGTTCTCGCTCGACAGGCCACCGACGCTCGCCTTGCGCAGATGCCCGATCACGATCTTGCCGACCCCGCTCGCAGCCCCGCCGCGCGACGCCGTCTCTGCCGCGAATACGAAATATGCGGAGTCCGCCGCCGAACCGGTCTGCCGGATCAGGGAAACGTCGCTTTTGTCGTCGAACCAGCCGATGCCCCACGAATCCGCGTGCCCCGCCTCGGTGCCTTTCGGAACACTGCCGGTAACAGATTGCTTGCGTAGCGAATTCGGCGCACCTACCAGGTGGTACCACGACGGGATCGCGGCGTCCCCGGAGCGTATCAATCCTACGAGTCGGCACATAACACCTTATTCTCCTTCTATAGCGTATCCTGAAACACCCGCGCCATATCCACAACGAGACCGGGCAACTCCGGGTCGCCGATGACCGTTACCGGGTCGATCAACGTCTCCACAGGGGCGTTCGGCCGGTAGACAAACACAGTGCGGTTTGCCCGATCCACCAGCCAGCCGAGGCAGACGCCGCTTGCGATATACTCGTCCATCTTATCTTTAGCCTTCGGCAACCGGTCCGATGAGGATAGGATTTCGACGACGAAATCCGGCGCGATGTGCGGGAACGGGGCGCGGAGTGAGGCGGGCAGGGCGTTCCAGCGGTCGGCCGAGATCCACGCGGCGTCCGGGGAATGCACCGCTCCGTTCGGCAAAGTGAACCCGGCAGATGGTCCGAATGCGATGCCCCGTGTCGGCAGGGTCCGGTTCCAGATAGCAAGATCGGTTGTCGTTTCCAGATTGCGACTGTCCCCAAAACTGTCGGCGGGAGCCATGACCAGAATGTCTCTTTCTTTCGTGCGCTCAATCGGCAGAAGCGGGTTATGTCGGCAAAACTCGTAAAACCCGGCGTCGGATAGATTCGGCGCGTGGATCAGCACCTCGCCTTCCTTCTCGATTTCGTCTTCCAGAGTGATCGTGAGCGTCATGGGCTGGTTTCCTTCCCGTAGAGATTTCCGAGTTCAGTATACCCGTAACGGGATTCAGGGAGCGATACAGTAGAATGGTGCCATGCCATCGCTCCTGCTCGCCGTGCTGTCCGCCGTCTGCTTTACCATCGGCGGCGTTTTCATGAAACACTCCGACGGGTTGACGAAACTCGTACCGACGCTCATCGTCTTCGCGCTGTTCCTCGTCGGCGCGTGTTTCAATATTCTGCTGATGAAACGCGAGGATTTGGGTGTCGCCTACGTCTTCGTGCTCGGTCTGGAAGCCGTGCTGGCGTTCTTGCTCGGGATCTGGATCTTCAAGGAGCCGGTGCTACTACCGCGCGTCCTCGGCGTCGCGCTGATCGTCGGCGGAATTTTGCTTCTGAAGAGCAGCGAGGCAACAAGAGCGAAGCCGCCCCCGCAGGCGCGGGTCGTTCAAGCGGGTCGCTGAGTAGTCCGGTTCATGTCCCACCTTTTTGCCGCAAGGCTTCTTCGAGTTGGTGTTGTATCTGACGCTCCTGTAAACGGTGTGGGTCATTGAAACCAAATATCCGCGCTGTTGCCTCGCCAATGGCTGATAGCGACAGAATTATCGCGGGGTTGCTGGCATCTATTTCAAAATGTGCGTCCCAATCGTCGGTGCGCGGGTTAAAAAAACGAACAAACTCCTCCGTCCCCGGTTTGTGAGAGCCTAAATCGCTCCCCTTGTTGCGGTTACAGAAGAAACACGCATAAGAAAGGTTATGTTCCTTGGTCGCTCCATTGTGCTTTTCGGCGACGATATGATCTACTTCACAACCGTTGATGGTGGCGTCTTCGCGAATGCGGCAGTATTCACAGCGACCGTTCGCACGGGCGACAACGCGGCGACGTAATTCAACCGTAACATACGTTGTACTCACCTACGGTGCCTCGGGACGGAGCGCGATGTTTAATCGGGCTTGTGCTTTGGCAAGCCGCATCACATGTTCCAGTTGCGCGTAAGTATCGAGTTCGGCTTTCTCCTGCTCGGTCACATCGCCGTTCTTTTCGCGGCGGATCAGTTCCCAGACACGCTCACGAACCTTTTCCGTGGTTTGAAAATGCGCGAACCGTTCCGGGTTCTCCGCGACCAGAAAGTTCACCAGTTCGACGTAGATCGGCACTATGCCCATGCCCTGCGGCGAGATTGTTTCCATCGGTGTAGAGTCCCTTTCGCTCCGGCGCGAATTCACGCGGAGAATTTCGGCGGGCTGTTGCGGACGATGCGCAGAAGTGTGCGCAGTGCCTCGTTCACAGCGGCGGAATCGGGGAACGCGGGCGCGAGATCGGGCGCGAGTTCCACCATCACCGACGATGTAGTCTGAAAACGGTGTGCGTATTTCCCACGCACGGCGTTCGTGAAGTCATATTCCGGCAACATTTCGTCCGTGCTGACTGGCGTTTCCTCATCCATCTTCGTACTGCTTTCTTCCGAACGTGTTGGTATTCGCGCACTGATAATGCGTATTTTATCGCCGCGTTCGGTGTGTATTACGTGGTGCCCCAAATCGGGACAGGGCGCGAGAAACCCGTTCGGCGTTCGCGGTTTCCGCACGGACCCACACGTCCAAATCTTTTGTATAGCGCGGTTCCGCGTATTCGATCACGGCAAATCCACCCACAATCAGGTTCTTACCGACGTGCAAATACTTCGCGAATATCACATGCGTCGCGGTTTATCCTCTAAGACACTTTTCAGAACGGCTCGGGTGAGTCTGTCGAGACTTCTTTCGAGTCGCGCCAATCGCACCAATGCGTCCGCGTTCTGCTCAAGCACCGTTTTTAGTACTTGCTGGTTTTGCCGACGGAGGACCAGCGGCGGTCGGTTCAGATGTAGGGTATCGATATGGCGTACCCCTGCATCCGTTAGTCCTTCCAGCATGCCATCATCGCGCTCGACCATGTGCGATTGAATTTTCTCGTGTAAGGGGTGCAATACAGGCGAGTCGATAAGGCTCCACGCGGTAGACTTGAACTGATTACACGCGGCACAGGCGTAAACGAGGTTATCCAGATCGTTCGTCCCGTCCTTGTCTAACGGTCGAAAATGATCAATCGTCAATTCCGCCCCCGCGTCGGTCTCCGTCAATCCACAATAGCCGCAGGCATGAACGTAGATTGCCCGTACCGTGTTACGCACTGACCGCTTTATCACCGAGTGGACAGTGCCTTCGCCGAAACGATCTTCGCGGAGTGTTTCGTGGACACAGCCCGCTGTAAGATTTTCTCTCGCGCCTGTATTTCACTTTTCTCGGACTGCACTTCGTCCAGAAAGTTTTCCAGACGGGCTACCAGTGCTTCTTTACGGGCGATCAGTGCAAGGGCTTCTTCGTGTTGCGATTGTAGACGCGCGATCTCCTGAGCCATGCGTTGGTTCGCTTCGGTGAGGCGTGTATCAACGTCCTGTAAAATGGTGGGGTATGATTCGTGTAGAGGGTTCATGATTCAAGCCTTATTCGTGATCCTACCTGATGAAACAACGGGCGTCAACGAGGTGTTCCACGCCACCCTGCTATGCTTTTCGGCGACGGCTAAGTCACTCCGCACCCTTTCATTCACATCCTCTGCATAAATGTGAAAAGTGAACTCAGCACAAACAGTACGTTAACTAACAATATACAACCAAGGGACGATGTACCACTAGGCGGAGAGTAGTTTGGCAGGGCGATTGCATTATAGATTGGTTGCTTGCACGTTCGCTACGGGAACGCGGGTTGAAACCCACGTCTGCGGTCAACTTCGTTGCCGAACGTCCTC
>JAYULM010000117.1:0-4450 GCA_043763605.1 Armatimonadota bacterium
CGGCGCGTTCCGGCAAAGTCCCCTAATTCGACGATTTTGAGAGGGGGAGAGACGAGAGAGCCTTTGCAGAAACCCTCAAGTTACCGGAAACTAAAGTTCTCATAGTTCAGGAAAAATATCGTAGATAGGACGACAAACATCCCTAGTACGACAGAGGAGCGCATGCGCTCATTGATGTGTCGTCGGTACATGCAAAGCAGCACAAGGAAAACGGTAGCCAGAGAAAGTGCCGCCGTTGTGCGAGGAGGTACATCAATCACCTGGCAGAAGATAGCTATCATCCCTGGGGGGGCACCAATTGTGCCGATGACTTCCAGAATCTTTCTGAGTTTGATTCCGAATTGATTTTCACTCATTACCCCGTCACCCGTTCTGTGTTCGCTCGCCATATTTCTCCCAACGTTTCCCGGTGTTGCTCGTACTAATTCAGTTATTTGAATCTGTGTGCTAATACGTAGAAACCGTGCATATAGTTTCGGGGAGCGATGTCGTCGTCAGCCTTGATTCCGTACTGGTTTCCAGGTTCGCTCCCTTCCCCATCCTTGCCGTCGGATCATAGCAGGGATTCACCTCGCATCCGTCGAAACATCGAGCGGCAATCATGCCACACAAAGATTCGTCGGCGACCCTGTTGAAGTTGCCGTCTCAGAAGGAAAGAGAACCATCCCATGCCGCGTACCCTGCACACGTACACTGTCGTACCATCCCTGCCCGAACGACTGAGTCCCTTACGTGAACTGGCGTACAACCTGCGTTTCTCCTGGGACCCCGACACCAAAGCACTGTTCGAGACCGTGGACGCCGCGCTCTGGGAGTCCACCGACAACAACCCGGCGAAACTCCTCGGTCTCGTCGCCCAGTCCCGCCTCGAAGCATTAGCGGGCGACAAGACGTTCCTCGCCGAACTCGACCGGGTGTATGCCACCTTTCAGGCGTACATGGCGGACGGCGGCTGGTGGGGACACACGCATCAGAACGAGTTTCCTGCGGACTTCAAGATCGCCTATTTTTCCGCCGAGTTCGGCATCACCGAGTGCCTGCCGATCTACAGCGGCGGTCTGGGCGTCTTAGCCGGGGACCACATGAAATCGGCGTCGGATCTGAACCTGCCGCTGGTCGGGATGGGCTTCCTGTATCAGCGCGGCTACTTCCGGCAGGGCTTGAACGCCGACGGGTGGCAGATCGAGAACTATCCGACCACCGACTTCTACTCGCTCCCGATTGAGCAGGTGTTCGCGCCGGACGGCGCGCCGCTCGTGATCGGCGTCGATTTCCCCGGGCGCAAGGTGTTCGTCAAACTGTGGAAAGCGAGGGTCGGACGGATTCCGCTCTATCTGCTCGACACGAACCTGCCCGAAAACTCGGACAACGACCGCCATATCGCGGGCAACCTGTACGGCGGCGACAACGAAACCCGGATGCAACAGGAGATCGTGCTCGGGATCGGCGGCATCCACGCGCTGGACGCGATGGGCATCACCCCGACGGTCTGCCACATGAACGAGGGACACTCGGCGTTCCTTTCGCTGGAGCGGGCGCGGCGACTCGTGCAGGAGAAAGGCTTGACGTTCCTGCAAGCGTCGGAGGCGGCGGGCGCGGGCAACCTGTTCACGACACACACGCCGGTCCCGGCGGGCTTCGACCTGTTCCCGCCCGACCTGATGGGCAAGTATTTTTGGGGCTACGCGGGCGCGCTCGGCTTGTCGTTCGACGAAATGCTGGATCGCGGGCGCGTCCACCCTGGCGACCGCAACGAGAAGTTCAACATGGCGGCACTCGCGTTCCGTCAGGCACGTTACATCAACGGCGTTTCCGAACTGCACGGCGTCGTGACCCGCAAAATGGTGCAACCGTCCTGGCCCGACTTCCCGCTCGAAGAAGTCCCGGTCGGCTACGTCACCAACGGCATCCACACGCCGTCGTTCCTGTCCGTCCCGATCCGCGAGCTTTTGGAAAAGTACCTCGGCGAAATCAACGCGGAGAATCTGGCGAACCCGGAATTCTGGAACGGGATCGACGACATCCCCGACGCCGAACTGTGGGAGGCGCACGAACTGAACCGCCAGCGCATGGTGGACTGGGCACGGAAATACCAGACCGCGAAGTTCGTCAAGCGCGGCGCGGGCGAGCGCGAAGTGGAGCAGGCGACGGAAATCCTGGACCCGAATATCCTGACCATCGGGTTCGCCCGCCGGTTCGCGACGTACAAGCGCGGCAACCTGCTGATGCGCGACATCGAGCGGCTGAAGCGGATTCTGAACAGTTCCGATAAGCCGGTGCAGTTCGTGTTCGCGGGCAAGGCGCACCCGAAAGACGACGCGGGGAAAGATTTGATCCGTCAGATCGTACACTTCGCGCGCGGCGAGGATGTGCGGCGCAAATTCGTGTTCTTAGAAGACTACGAACTGAACATGGCGCGGTATCTGGTGCAGGGCGTGGACGTGTGGCTGAACAACCCGCGCCGCCCGATGGAAGCGTCGGGCACGTCCGGGATGAAGGTGGTCGCGAACGGCGGCTTGAACTTCTCCGTGCTGGACGGCTGGTGGGCGGAAGGCTACGACCCGCACGTCGGCTGGGCTATCGGGCGCGGCGAGGAGTACGACGACCACGCGTATCAGGACCACGTCGAAGCGATGGATATTTACGAGACACTGGAACGTGAGATCGTGCCGCTGTTCTACAAGCGCGGCGCGGACGGTCTGCCGATGGGCTGGCTCACCAGGATGAAGGCGAGCATGAAAAAACTCTCGCCGCTCTATTCCACGGCGCGGATGGTTCAGGAGTATGCCGAAACGTACTATGTCCCTGCGGCGCGTCGTGCGGCGCGAGTCGCCAGCGATAACTACGCGACGGCGAAAACACTGGTCGCGTGGAAGAAGAATCTGCGCGATCACTGGGGCGACGTAAAGATCGAGACCGTCACTACGCCGGGCAAGGATAAGATCGCGGCGGGCGAACCGGCGACCGTGGCGGCAACGGTCCGCCTCGGAAACCGGCTGAAACCGTCGGACGTGTCGGTTCAACTGTTCGCCGGACCGGTGGACGCCGACCGTTCGATGATCGCGTTCACCAGCACGGCGATGACGCTCGGCGCGGAATCCGCCAACGGAGTCTACGAGTACGCGGGCAGCCTGCCGTCCGACCGATCCGGGCAACAGGGCTTCACGGTGCGCGTCCTGCCGTTCCACCCCGAAGCTGTCCTGCCGCAGGAACTCCCGCTCATCACCTGGGAGTAGCGACGGTCTAACCGCCAGGATGCCAGGAACGCCAAGAACGGAAGAGACTTTATAATCTTGAAAATCTCTTCCGGTCTTGGCGTTCCTGGCATCCTGGCGGGTAACTATTCAGGCATCAGGGCAAGCGCATCTAAAAATTTGTAAACTGGGTCATGTCTCTCGCCCTTGCCCGCCCTTTGTTTTTGTTGCTACAGGAAGACTTCGACGCCCTGACCGACCCGCATGTGTGCTGTACCCGCCCACCCTGCGCGACTTTGTCCTGTGGCAGGCGGCAGGCTCAGTTCACGGCTTACGCTTGAGCGATGAAATCCATGCCGAGTGGATGCGTAACGCCTTGCGGGATCATCCCGACCTCGAAGCCGCCAAATTGGATCGCACCCGCGACTTGATGAACAGCATCCGTCCGCGAACATTGGTGAGCGGTTACGAAGCGATCATCGACACCTTGACCCTGCCTGATCCGAATGACCGGCACGTACTCGCTGCCGCGATCCACGCCCGAGCCGGGACGATTGTCACCTTCAACTTGAAAGATTTTCCTGCCCCTGCACTCGCGCCTTACGGAATAATCGCGACCGCGCCGGATGACTTTATGTTGGAATTAGCGGCGACCGAGGGGCGGCGGCAGGAAATTATAGCGATGGCGCGGCAGGCGCGGCAGAGAAGGTAGAAGCCGCCGAGGACGGTCGAGGAATATCTGGACGATCTACGCCGCAATCGCCTGACGCAGACGGCGGATCTGCTCGCCGCCTATGCCGACACGTTGTAACATTCGGTGCCTTGACCGGCACATCCGCGCCGCAATGGGGACAGGGGAAGTATTTGGACATGGTGCGTGCTACTCTTTCCGTGTGGGAGTGGGTTGCTCGGCGCGGTCACTCCCACTCGGTTTTGCCGACGTTACCAGATTACACTTCACCGCTTTACCGAAGATACCCTGCTTACTCACCCAGCCGTTGATGCCGCCCCGGTTTTAGATCGGCAACAACCGCACTCCGTACTCCGTGGCAACGCCTTCGTAACGTGTTCTCGCCCTTGTTCGAAATCCGAAAACAAAATGTTCCTCGCACACTGGCTTCGTTTGGTATCGTAATACCAATCCCGTTTGATTCGGCCACGGACACTAAAGGGTTCCGGTGGAAGCCTTCGGCTGTAGACGCTTCGCGTCGCAAACCAAGAGATTCTTCATAACGCTCCTGACTAGTTCCGGTGGA
>JAYULM010000118.1:0-16888 GCA_043763605.1 Armatimonadota bacterium
CTTAAAGCTAAGCGCTTGAAGGCAGGATGGGATAACGACTATTTGTTGGCATTATTGGCAGGGCAAACAGAAGAAAACAATTAAATGCAATTGCCCTGCGGGACAAACATCCCGGCTCTTTCATCGGTGGAAATTCCTTACTTGTCGGAAACGCCTTGCCGAGTGCCGCCTGCGCCGCCGCGAGACATGCAATCGGAACCTGGTACGGTGAACAGGAAACATATTTCAAGCCGATCTCGTAGCAGAAGCCGACCAAGCGCGGTTCGGTGTTCCGCCGATTTATCCCACCTACCGGGTCGCGACCACCGTTACCGCGTCCGCTAACAGTGCCAGGAATCTATCTATATCGGCTAGTGTCACGGACAGTGACGGGCGGGTGCGGATCGAGTCGGTGCCCGCGCCGAGCAGGAGCAGGTCGGACTGTTCGCGGGCGGTTTCGATCAGTTGCCCCTTTTTCGACGGATCGCGCAGTGAGAAACCCTGATATAAGCCCATCCCGCGCACGTTGTAGATCGTTTCGGGGAACCGGTCGCACAGTTCGCGCAAGCCACGCGCGAGGTACTCTCCTTTTTCGGCGGCGAGCGGGATCAGGTTTTCGTCCTCGACGATTTTGACTTCCTGCACGACGCGCACCATGTCGGCGAGCGTCCCGCCCCACGTCGAATCGAGTACGCCGATGTCTTCGAGCGGTTCCTGCATATAAACCGCGCCGCACCCGAACTTTTTGCCGACCGCGACCGCCATCGGGGGGTGCGGCAGGTCGAAATTATCTATCGCGAAGACTTTGCCGGTCGGTCCGAGCGACGTTTGCACTTCGTCGAATGCCAGGTACACGTCGTGCTTGTGCGCCAGCGCGGACAGTCCGGCGAAGAAGCGCGGCAGGGCGCACCGTTGCCCGCCCGCGCCCTGGATCGGCTCGACGATGATGCCGACGATGTCTTCCGCCATCTGTGAGAGCACCAACTCCACGGTGCGCAGGGCTTCGTCGGTGCGGCGTTCGTTCTCGGCGGCGGGCAGGCTGTTGTCCACTGCGGGGAAGGGTAGTTTGACGTTGCCGCCGATATGTAAGCCGTGGAAGTCTTTGGTCGCGACCGGGTCGGCGGTCTGCGTGATCCCCAGCGCGTAGACTGTACGCCCGTGAAACGCCTGATCGAAGTACAGGAAGCGGCGTCCGGTGATATTCCGGTTCCCGGCGCGGCGTTTGGCGTTGAACTTGGCGACGAGATACTTCATCATGTTCTCGACCGCTTCCGCGCCGCTATTGACGGCGTAAACCTCCAGATGCGGCACGGTTTTCATCGTCTCCGGCGCGAGTCGGTAGAGCAGGCGGTAGTATTCGAGACACTCAGGCGTCAGGAAATCGGGGTTAGCGACCTTGTTATTGGCGGCGCGAACAAGGCGCGTGACATAGTCCGGCTCATACAGGCGCGGGTGGTTGTGCCCGATCAGTTTGGAGCCGAAGTAGCCTGCCCAGTCGAAGAGTTCCTGCCCGTCCACAGTGGCGAGCGTCATCCCGAGCGATTTTTCCAAATCTACAACAAACGGATATGGGGTCGCGATCACGTAGCGGGCGAGTTCGTCCAGCATCGGTTTCGAGATGGGACCGGGGTAACGCGGGGCGGCAACAGGCGGATCAATCAGCGGGGTAATCATCGGGCAGGTTCTTTCCGCGCCTATTTTATCGCATCCTGGTTCGGGGATGTTGCATCCTCCGGTGGGAGCGTTCCGCTTGCGTTCCCTGCGGGAACAAGGGCATTTAACGGGACCGTCTGACAAGTTCGTCAAGCCCCGTTTCCGAAGGAAACCCAAGCCGCAGGCTTCCACCGGAGGATGCAACATCCCCGAACTGGTCAATAGAGCAGAAACGGCGCGCGTCTTTTGCGCCAGTTCTCCACGTCGGCGGACCACGACGCGATAATCTTCTCCGGCGCGTCGCCGCGCGCCACCGCTGCGGGAATGGTTTCGTTCCCGACCATGCTACTCATTTCCTGTAGCGTAACGGTGGACAGTTTCGCCGGATGCCCTCGTACGATGCCGTCGATCAGATGGATGCCGAGTGCGGAGGGGCGCAATACGCGTCGGTCGTAAAGTCGGATGCGCACCCCGCCGCATTGCCGCCCTTTGTAGTTGCTGGACGCGGGCGTGAAGCGCACCGGGGCGAAGGCGACGCCGGGCAAGCCGCTCCGGTTCAGGCGGTCGGCGAGCGCGACGCCGTCCACCCAGGGTGCGCCGAGGATCTCGAACGGCGTGTCGGTGCCGCGCCCGACGCTGAGCGGTAAACCCTCCAGAAACCCGACGCCGGGGTAGAGGGCGGCTTGCCGGGAGTTGCGGATGTTGGGCGACGGGTTGACCCAGGGCAAGCCGGTCTGGTCCCAGAGCAGATCGCGGCTCCAGTTTCGCATGCGGACTATTTCGAGGTCCGCCCCGATCCCCCGCTCCGCGTTGTAGACCAGAGCGAGTTCGCCGACCGTCAAGCCGTGCGTGATCGGCACGGTATGGTACCCCGTGAACTGCCCGGACAGTTTGGGATCGAGCAGCGGTCCTTCGATCAGATGCCCGCCGAGCGGATTCGGGCGGTCGAGCACGATAACCTTGATGCCGAGTTTCGCGGCGCGCTCCATGCAATAGCCGAGCGTCGCGATGTAGGTGTAATAGCGCGTACCGATGTCCTGAATGTCGAAAACGAGCGTGTCGATCCCGGCGAGTTGCGCGGATGTCGGGCGGTAACGCTGGGCTTTCGGGAGTCGGAGGTTGTACAGAGAGTACACCTTGCGCCCGGTTTTTTTGTCTATACTGTCGCCGACGCTGGCGTCCACCGCGCCGCGAATACCGTGTTCAGGCGCGAAAAACGCGACCAGATCGATGTTTTTCTGCGCGGCGATACGGTCGGCGATGTGCCGACGCGCGCGGTCTATGGCGGTGTGGTTGCAAATCACGCCGACCCGGCGACCCTGCAAGCGAGCGAAGTTTTCGGCTATGAGAACGTCGAGACCGGTTTGAACGTCAGCCGTTCCGCCGGGTGATTCCGCCGGTATTGGGAGGCATGCCGGGATTATGCTTGCACGGGCGAACGCGGCAACGACCGGGAAACAGGGCACTGAGGCGGTCAACAGTTGGCGGCGGGAAAGTGGCATGGCAGGAATCGATTGGACCGCCTGTAGCGCGAACACCTTCACCGAAGCCATCTGCGCCGGTTCGATTTATGTCGCCGGAACCGCCGTCCAGACCCCGCCGCCCGCCGCCGACTCCTGACAGGCGTGGACGAACGCTTGCGCGGCGAAGCCGTCCGCGAAGGTCGGACCGGTGGCGGTGTCGTTTTCGGCGACGGCGCGCACGAAATCGAACAGGGAGTGGGCGTGTAACTGGTTCCAGCCGAGCGTGTTCTTCGGCGTCTTGAAACTCCAGGGCTTGGGATAGCGCGATACACACTCGATTCGCTTGACGCCACGATTGCCGCCGAGCGGCTCCTCGGGGTCGCGGGCGTCGTATACGTCCAGATAGTTCGGGTCCATCAGGTTCCAGGCGATCATGCCTTTCGAGCCGTGCAGTTCGATACGCAGTTCGTCCTGTACGCCGGTGGCGAGCCGCGACGCTTCGATGACGCCGACGGCACCGGATCGGGTGCGGGCTTGTACCACGGCGATGTCGTCCACGTCCACCGGTGCGGGTTGTCCGGTCACGACATCCGGGCGGGACGGAATCCGGGTCACCAATTGCGCGTTCACGGCGTCGAACTCGCCGACCAGAAAGCGGGCGAGATCGAACACGTGCACCCCGAGGTCCATGATCGCACCGCCGCCGCTTTTTTCCATCACGGTGCGCCAGGTGCGTGGGCGGTTCGGGTCGATATATCCGGCATGAAGATACGCGGCGCGGAAGTGATACAGGTCGCCGAGAAACCCCGACTCGACTAACTCTTTGGCGCGGAGCGTCGCCGGGGCGAAGCGATAGTGGAATGTCATACGGTGGATGACGCTGGCGTTTCTCGCGGCTTCTGCAACGGTCCGCGCCTCGGCGAGGGTGCGCGTCAGCGGTTTATCGCAATACACCTGCTTCCCGGCACATAGCGCGGCGAGCAAAAGGTCCGCATGGGAATCGTTCGGGGTACAACAATGGAGGATGTCGATGTCAGGGCGCGCCAGCAGTTCGGCGGGGTCGGTGGTGGCGAATTCGAACCCGGCTTCGCGCCGCGCGGCTTCGGCGGTTTCGGGACGCGCGGTACAAACCCCGATCAGGCGTGTTTCGCGGGGCAAGGGAGAATAGAAAAACGGGAGCGAACGGTGCGCCCAGGCGTGTACCCGCCCGATGAAGCCGTAACCAACGATGCCGACGCCTAACGATTGTTTAGCCATTACCCGACGATTATACCGGGTTTTACCAACGTCGCTTGCTTCCCGGGTCTCGTCCTCACGGCAAAAAGTGCCATCATACACTGCCGTTCCCGGCAAAACATAGACGAATTTTCCGTCGTTGTCATGAGAAAAGGTAACAATCCAGCACTGCCGGTCGGTAGACAGGTAGTATTCGCTCCTCTGAGCAACGAAGGCGTAGTGCTATTATAACGATGTCGAAACCGGATCACACTTCAGCGCAGTATCTACCCCATCCCCCCCCCGGCGGTTTCCTTGCCGAGCCAGCCTCTTCCGACCAGCCCACGGTCGGTCGGCAAGACCCAAACCTCTCGCTGGATAAACTCCGGCGGCGGGGAATCGGGGTGCTGATAGTGCTGGTCACGCTTCTGTCCGCGTCTTTGCTACTGTCGCGGGCGTCACTCGAAAACGCCCGGTTCGACGCGCGTCTGATCAATGTCGCGGGCCGTCAGCGCATGTACTCGCAGAGGATCGCCAAGGGCGCATTGCTGGTGCAAGATGCCCGCACACCTACGGAACGCGCGACTGAGCGGGCGCGCCTGCGGGAGAGCGTCGCGCGGTTTGTCGCGGTACACACCTTGTTGCGCGACGCTGACCCCAGCCTGGTGCCTCCCGATTCGGCGGTTGCGGCGCGGGAGTCCTTCCCGCGAACTCAGGAACCGTTCGAGCAGCTGGTCGCGGCATGCGAAACACTGGAAGCGAATGCGGTGCGGCTTGACGCGGCGGGAAGGACCGCCGTACACACGTCGTCCGGGAGGGCATTTTCTTCCGGTCAGATCACCGGTCCGAGCAACGACTTCCTCGTTGCGATGGAAGATGTAATTTCCGACTACGAACGATCCGCAGAAATGCACCGGAACACCATTGCGACAGCACAAGCCGTGCTGGCGATGCTGATAATTCTGGTCATCGGCGCGTTCGGCATGGGAGTATTGCGTCCCGGATTCGCGAAGGTGCGAGGCGCAGTCGGTGTGCTGACCGGGCGGGAGCGGGAACTGGACCATTTGAACCGCGTCCTGCGCGACGTGAACAGCGTCCTTTCCGATCAGACCGAGGCGTTGCGCCTTGCCCGCGACGAGGCGGTTGACGCGACGCGCCTGAAGTCGGAATTTCTGGCGAACATGAGCCACGAGATACGGACTCCGATGAACGGTGTGCTCGGCATGACCGGGCTTCTGTTGGACACGCCGCTCTCTCCGGAACAGCGCGATTACGCCCAGACGGTACGGAACAGCGCGACGGCCCTGCTCGCGGTGATCAACGATATTCTGGATTTCTCGAAAATCGAGGCGGGGCGTCTGGAGTTTGAGCATATCCCTTTCGATCTGCGCGAGGTGGTCGAGGATGTCATCACCCTGCTCTATGAGGGCGCGGAACGTAGGGGGCTGGAGATGGGATACGTGATCGAGCAAGGCACGCCTACGTCGCTGGTCGGCGACCCGGGCAGGATTCGCCAGGTGCTCATGAACCTGATCGGGAACGCCATCAAGTTTACGGAGGCAGGCTCGGTAGTCATGCGGGTGGACGCGGGGACGATCAGACCCGGCGAGACAGGGATATGCTTCGAGGTTTCGGACACGGGGATCGGCATACCATCTGAAGCGAGGGATCAGCTTTTCCAGAGTTTCTCGCAGGCGGATGGCTCCATGACGCGGCGGTACGGCGGTTCGGGACTGGGTCTGGCGATCTCGAAGCAGCTGGTCGAGCGCATGGGCGGTACCCTCACCTTCACCAGCACGGTCGGCGTCGGTACCACGTTCCGCTTCGGCATCCCCCTCCCGCGACAGGGCGGGGAGGGAGAAATTTCCGGCGGTGCGGGGAACACGGTAGCCAGAGCGACTTCGGACAGCCTTGACGGCAAAAGAGTCCTTATCGTCGATGATAATCCGACAAACCGCCGCGTCCTTCTCGGGCAGACGAACGCGCTCGGCATGATCGCCGAAGCGGTCGAGAACGGGATGCAGGCACTGTCCCGGCTCGCAGACGCAGCACTGGACACGCCGTTCGATGTGGTTATTCTGGATTTACAAATGCCCGATATGGATGGTTTCGACCTCGCGCGGCGCATCCGGCAGGGGACGGATGCCCTGTCCATTCACGCCACCCTGTTGCCAATGGTTTTACTGACGTCCGCCGCGCTCAAGGGCGAGGCGGAAGCGGCGGAAGCATCGGGGATCGCGGCGTATCTGCACAAACCCGTGCGCCAGGACGCCCTGCGCCGCGCGATAAGCGACGCGATTGCTCAGGCGACTCGCGCCACACCCCGGGATGGCTTCCACGACACCCTGTACGACCTTGAAGGCTATTCCGAGGCGGAGGGTGAAACAGATTCCGGGACGAGATTTCTCAGCGATTCTTCCCTGCCGCCGCCGCCGCCCGAGGTTTCCGCGACCGTCGCGCCCCGCATATTACTTTCGGAAAATAATCCGGTGAACCGCAAACTGTTGGCACGTCTTTTGCGCAAGCGTGGTATGGCAGTGACTGAAGTGCTGGAACCGGCGTCCGTTTCCGAGATGGCTTTTCGCGACGACGGTTACGAACTGATCCTCCTGGATTGTCCGCCCTCCGACCTGGATGTCTTCGCGACTGCCCGCGCCCTGCGTGACCGGGACGACGCATCCGGACGCCGCCGCGTACCGATCATCGCCCTGTTTCCTCAATCCGTCGGCTTCGACCGGCGCGCGATGCGGGACGCGGGAATCGATGACGTACTCTTCCAACCGGTACGTGCCGAAGACTTGTTCGCCGCCGTGGAACGATGGACGGGACGCAGCACAGATTTGTAGGCAGTGTGTCTCTCACCGGCGAGATCGCTATGCGTCACCCCTCCGGTCATCACACCCACCCACCACAAACCCGCCGCTACGTCGCTCTCCACCGATACCCGCGCCAGATTATGCACCGGATGGCTAAAAGGCGTGTACGGGCAATGTAGCGCGTTTCCGAGGGTATTCATACCCGACCTGTAGATGCTCCATGCGAACGAGATCCGGTGTTTTTACCCCGGTCCCATATTCTGTGTCGCCCGGACAGGATACCTCTCCAAAAAAAGCATCGGGCAAAACTGTGTTTCCCTTTGTGTCAGGTGCTCCTCCAGAACGTTCAGCGAACAACATTCCCGGTAATCATGTCATTTCATTCCCGGAATTACTTCCTATCGATAAGCGACCAACCTATCGGAGTGCGCCCGCGTAAGAATTAACTACTATATATCTATATATGAATTTGTTGTTGTTGTTGTTGTCAGAAACTTTGTGGCGACTATATACTTTGAAGCGTAAAGTAGAAAAAAGCGTGTCTCATACTATATTTTTGCCACTCTCCCCCTCGATTAGTGCCCGAAAGGCATATTAATATAAACAAACTTGCGTTTCCACAAGCAAGTGTTTCCACAAACAAGTGGTTGCTTTGAATTTCAAAGAGTGACGTTCACGATATTTTGGTCTCGGATATGTGTCTTTTAGAACTCTGATATTCTATTATAAAAATGCCTGATTTCCGAGTTATCCACAGTTACAGTGTTCTATAACTGTGGATAACTCGGGCGATTTTGGCAAGTTATCCACAGTTACAGTGTTCTATAACTGTGGATAACTCGGGGCGAACTATTTGTTTGCCCCCATCTTTATGCTTGTCTTGTGGATAACTCTGCTTTGCTTCACAAAGTAGCTATATTTCTTGTTTGAGATGCAAAAAATGCGTGTCAAAATCTCGTTCAATCGTTTTTAATTGGCAAACATTTGCTTGTGGAAACGGGCGTTTGCTTGAATTTTTTCTGAACGGTATCGAGCCGAATGGCTACCGAATTATTTGCTATCTTTGCGATCTACAAAGGTCGCGAATTTTTCGCACTGGGTACTGTTATTTCGGTATACCGGTGTTCTGGAACTATTGTTAATTATCTGATTGCTATGATTCCAATTACTCCTCAAATGAGCAGTCAATCCTGCCGCTTCTTATCGCTACTTCCTGCCGAGTCCTTCATGGATTGTTGAAAAGTCCCTGTTCAAACGTTTGTCCCACATGTCGCGCTGGTGGCGTCTGATCCCGCCGTGCTACCGGTCGTCCCATCTCCTCCAGGATTCCCTCGACCATCAGACGCATCTCATCGTCCATCCCGATCTGTGACTTTACGCGGTCACAGGCGTGGATCACCGTGGTGTGGTCGCGCCCTCCGAACAGTTGCCCGATCCCGGGGAGAGAGATGTCGGTCAGTTCTCGTAAGAGATGCATTGCCACCTGCCGTGCGTTCGTCACATCCCGGTCCCGCCGTTTGCCGTTCAGATCGTCAAGGGGAACGTTGAACCGTCTGGCGACCACGTTGCGGATGAGTTCGGGCGTCAGCCGCACGGCGTCGGTGGGGGCGGATCGCGCGGGCGCATCACCGCCGCCGGGTACGTTACTGCCCGGTCCCGCCGCTGTCCGCGTGGGTGCGCCGATCAACGATCCTTTGGGGGTCGGCATCGGCATCGAAAACGCCGTGGTCGCGTTCCGGTTGCTGACTTCGCCCGCCCCCGCCGCGATGAAGTACCGCTCCAGAATCCCCTCCGCCATCTGTGTCGTTACCGGCGAGTTCATCAGGCTGGCGTACGCCACCAGTTTGACCAGTGCCCCTTCGAGCGTGCGTATATTGCTTTGCACCAGCCGCGCCATGTACAGCAGAACATCGTCGGGGACGCGGGTGGACTCGTTTTCCGCTTTTTTCTGCAGGATGGCGAGCCGCGTTTCCAGATCCGGGGGCGCGATGTCAGCGACCAGCCCCGACTCGAAGCGCGACTGGAGCCGTTCGTCCATCGCCCGAAGTTCGCGCGGCGACCGGTCGGAGCAGATCACGATCTGTTTGCCCGCCGACTGCAAGGCGTTGAAGGTGTGGAAAAACTCTTCCTTCGTGTGCTCTTTGCCCGCGATGAACTGGATGTCGTCCACAAGCCATAGATCCACGGATTTCAGTCGCCGCCGGAACTCCTCGGCTTTCTGCTGGCGTAGCGACGTGACATATTGCGCCGTGAACGCTTCGCCGCTCATATAAGCGATTCGCGGGCGGGCGTTGCCGGACTTCTGGATCTGCGCGTTGGCTATCGCGTGTAACAGGTGCGTTTTCCCCAGTCCGGGCGGTCCGTATAGAAAGAGAGGGTTGTAACGTTCTCCGGGAGATGTAGCTACCGCGAACGCGCCGCCGTGCGCGAGGCGGTTCGTCGGACCCACGATGAACTTGTCGAATGTGTAGCGTGGGTTGATCTCCGGCGCGTCTGGATGACGCGTACCGCCGGGATCGGCGGCGGCGGGCATCGACAGGCGTGAGCCATCCTCTTCGGGGCGAGGGGGAGTGGGGGGCGGCGTCGCTGCGGCTGGCGATTGCACGGTGCGTCGCTGTGCGGGGGGACGATCATTCTGCGGTCGCGACGAATCACGGACCATGCCGGATGCCGCTGGTTGCTCGGCTACCGTTTCGAATCCGGTAATGTACTCGCGGCTTGTCTCCCGACTGCCCCCCATCACTGCCAGGTTGCCCTGTGAGAGCGGCGAAGGCGGTGGCACAGGTGGTAAAGGCTCCCCATCCAGATCCAGCGGTAGCGCGCCCGTCGCCGCAGGGCGCGTCGGCGCGCCGGGGGCACCGATCCGCGTCCCCGACGCCTGTCCATTATCCCTCTCCTTGGGAATCAGGGCAAAGTCGAGTGTTACCGCGCCGTCGAAAATCTCCTCCAGTATTTCGCGGATCAGCGGAGCGTGGCGTCCCTCCACCCAGGAGCGTGTGAAGGCAGACGGTGCGCCGACGGTGACACGGCGCACGACTTGGCCATTCGGGTTGGCTTCTTCGGCGAACGCAAGCGGTTTCAGCCCGCGCAGGTGGGTTTCGAAGGTCGGCTTGTTTACCCGTTGCGCCAGCATCCGCAAGGCGCGGTCCCATGCCCGGCGCAGGGTGATCGATACGTCCTCGTCATCGAGGCGCAGTTGTGTGGTAGGCGTGTAGCCCGTCGCAGTCAGGTTCGGCGAGTCAGCCATTACTTCGCTCCCCTGTTCTGAACGGGGGCATGCGTTGGCTCGGGCGATGTCTTCGCATCGTCACCGAGAAATATCTTGCCCGTATCGTATCTGTTGCGCCGCATGTTGTTGTGGTCAGTTCCGGCGCGAAAAATCGCGCAGCGTTCGTGAGCACCGGTCCGAAGGGGTCGGACCTGCCTGAACCGCGCCGTCATAGGCGTCGATTCGGCGTCCGGGAAATTCGGGGACATATGCTCAAAAACGAAAGGAGACAGGGCGGATTATAGCAACGCTATGGGCACTCGTCCACGTTCTAAAAGTCGTCAAAACCGTCATCGGTAGTGTGCCGATGTGTGAAAAGCATACGCGTTGTAGCAAAGACGATTTTTCGTAGCAGTACGGTTAGAAGTTGAACACAGACTACCCGACTGCAATCCGGGGCGGAGGCAAACTATTGCTCTACAAAAGCCCGTATAGCGGCAAACATAAATCAAACTATTCAGGAAGATATATCATTAATTTAGTTTAAATAGTTACAATTATCGACGCGGTTCTGAAATCCGTTCGTTCCCGATGCGAAAGTTACACGACGATTTAGCCACAGTTCGCATAACTTCGCTATGGTGCCTTCCGACATATACCCCCTTTGATATACCCGAATTTTTCATCGTGGAGCCTTACCGCGCTTGCTTGCCGGAGATGCATCGGCTTATGTTGGTGGTGTCGCCCGACCTGGCAAATTTTCCCTTGCTCCTACTTCGGATAGGCGCGCCCCGCAACTCATTTTTCGCCAACAATCAGGGGGGTATTTTGGTCATCGCGGCAGTTCGGTTTCTACTCGCCGGTATGTTTCCGGTTTGTCTACAGGCTGCTTTCGCCAGTCATTTTACCGATGTATATCTCCCCTGATTCATAAAATTACCCCGGGCTATTGCCGTATCGATGCGTCGCTCGCGCGTTCCCTGCGCGCGACCCAACGGAGGAGGCGATGATACATCCGACCTGGCAAACACCGGAGAGTATCGACAATGGGATAGGAAGAGGGCTTATTACCTCTCTTAGGTGTGCCCGAAGTTGCTACTTATTTTCTCCTCATCAGCGGTGATTTTTGAGAGGATGCTCCCTGCAAATCGGTATCAGGATAGTCTAACGTATTTCGGCTCATGTATTCAATAAAAAATAAGCATAAAATCAACAAATATAGATTAAAACGAAGAAAAAGGCGATATTACACCTACCATCGTCACGATTTTCAATACTATAATAGTTTGATCCACATGAAACAAATAATTGTCCCATTGGTTTCACGTGGAACATATTTGGAGCATACATCCGGTACGACTTTCACTACTTTGTTGGTATCGATATAAGACCACAGGGAAAAGTGCGGGACGCAATCACTGTAACAGAAGTCGCGTTTCACGTGAAACACGACTTTTGTAAAGGAGCCGTCTTCCTACCGACCGTAAAGCAGTCGGCCATTGACGACCAGAACTACTGAGTGGGCGAAATCGAAGTCGCCTTGATCACGGCCGGTTCAATCGCCGATTTTTCACCCACTACTACCACCCAAACCCGGGGCGCACTCGCCGAATTTGGATCACCGCCCTTCCCCAGATACTTGCGGGCGACCCGGGAGACGTCGGCAGGCGTGACCGAGCGGACACGATTCGCATAGTTACGCCAGTAGTCAGTGGGGAGGTCGTACTCGTAACGCTCGATGGAGCGAGCAAGGACCGCTTGGGGAGATTCGAGAGTGAGAGCGAAGTTCCCGATCAAGGACTGCTTGACCAGATCCAATTCGCCTTGTTTCGGCGGAGTTGTTTGGAGACGGGAAAACTCACTGAGGAAATCGGTTGTTGCCTCGCCAGTCACCGCGTTTCTGACACTCGCCGAGGCAGACCAGATCCCCACCCACTTCGGGGACGAGAACGACGAGCGTGCGCCGTAGGTGTACCCTTTTTCCTCACGCAATTTCTGATTGAGCCGGGAATTAAACCCCCCGCCGAGGATACGATTGGCGAGCAACAGGGCGAAATAATCCGGGTCGGATCTGCGGATGCCGGGAACACCAAAACTGAGTACCGACTGTGCAGAACCGGGGCGGTCGATCACAACCGGAGCAGGGACGGTACCCTGCATCTCTTTCCGGGAGGCCATCATTACCGGCGGGAGAGCCACCACCGCTTCTGCGGGCTTCGCTTGAGAACCGAATACCACTTTCAGCATTTGTAGAATCTCCTTCGCGTCCACATCGCCGGAGACGCCGATAATCGCCGTGTCGGGACGGAAATGCGACGTGTGGAAGGACTTCATCTCCGCTATGGTGATCAGACCAATCTGATCGGATGTTACCGAGGGGCGACCATAGGGCGTTTCCTTCCCATAGAGAGCCGCACGGAGTGCGTCCGAGGCGAGTGAGTTCGGGTCGGATTGCCGGGCAGTCGCCCCCGCCTGTGCACGGGCGCGTACCCGCTCTACCCTATCCTCCGGAAAGACAGGGGCATAGACTAACTCCACGAGTACGGGGAGAAGTTCAGCCAGATTTCCGGAGAGACAGGTCAGTGTCACACTCGCCCGCTCGTCACCGGCACCCGCACCGATGTTCGCCCCATATTTATCGGTCAATTTGCTGATCTGGTCTGCCGAATAGGATTTCGTGCCTTCCAATAGTGTAGAAGCAACCATGTCGGCTACCCCCTGTTTGTCTCCGGCTTCGTAAAGCGACCCCGCTTTCGGGGACACACTCACTGTCACCAACGGCGTGCGGCGGTCCTCGACGATAAAGACACGGCTACCGTTGGGTAACATTCCTTCTTTCGCCGGTGGGATGTTCACCTCCAGCGGTTTCAGTTCGATAGGGGAGCGGTTTTTCACTACCGTCGCAGGTGGGGCGACATTCGGAATGCCGGGAATCGATTCCTGTGCCTTCGCCTTTTCCTGTGATACGACGGTGAGAAGCACGACAGCAAGCACAACAGAGGATGAAGTAAGAAATTTGTTAGTGTTCATGATTTTCGTCTTTACCGGATCGGTTCCACGATGACAACCGAACGGTTATCCTTCGTCAGATACTTTTTCGCCGCCACCTGAACGTCCTGTGGAGTTACCCCGGCAAATCGCTCCGCAAGGGTGTTGATACGATCCGGGTCATTGAAGTAGACCGCATAAAGTGAAAGTGCAGACGCGCGGGAAAGCGCGGTGCGATACGAACCGGCGAGTGCTACCCGGTTCGCACGGACGGCTCGCTCGACTTCTTCGGCTGTGACGCCCTTTTCCGCTATGGCGGCGACTTCACGGTTTAAAACGGTTTCGATTTCCCCGACTGCTGCCCCGGATTTACCGGGGGGAAGGGTTGCCGTGATCGTGAACAAGCCCGGTCCGCGACCCTCACTCGGACCCGCTCCTGCCGAAGTTGCGAGACCGGTGTCGATCAGCGAGCGGTACAGGCGGGAGGTTCGCCCGCTGTAGAGGATGTCGCCGAGGATAACCAGCGCGTAGTAGTCGGGGTCGTTCCCGGGAACCGTTACATATGCCTGTTGTATGCGCGTTTGACGGGCCAGTTTATCGGTCAGTGTCTTTCGCCGTTCCCCGGCGTTAAATCGACTTGGTTCGCTCGGGTCGATCCGGGGCGGGTCCGCTTTCCTGGGAATCGAACCGAAATACTCGGTGATCCACTGTTTCGCCTGATTTCTGTCGAAGTCCCCGACCACGGAAATCACGGCGTTGTTCGGGGCGTAATACATCTGGAAGAACCCGCGAACGTCCTCCAGTGTAGCGGCGTCGAGGTCGGCAAGTGAACCGATGGTGGAGTGTTTGTAGGCAAAGTTGGTATAAGCCAGATCCAGGAGTGCTTCGAACGATTGCCCGTAAGCACGATTATCGTAACTCTGCCGACGTTCCTCCTGGACTACCGCACGCTGGTTGTCGAGGTTGGTTTGGGAAATATCGAGCGAGCGCATCCGGTCCGCTTCCAGAAACAAGCCGAGGCGTAGTTGATTCTTGGGTAGCGTCTCGAAATAGTTCGTCCGGTCCTGGCTCGTCGTCCCGTTCATCGAACCGCCGACCGACGTGGTTAGTAAGATATGTTCGCCCTTGCCGACATTCTCCGACCCCTGGAACATCATGTGCTCGAAAAGGTGTGCGAACCCCGTACGTCCAGGCTTTTCATCCCGTGAGCCGACACCATAGGTGACGTTAATTGCGACAACCGGGGCGAACGGGTCGGGTGAGAGGATAACCCGCAGTCCGTTCGGCAGACGATAATCCTCGAATTTTATTCGGTTTTCTTTCGAGGTTTCACGTGAAACGAAAATTTCTAACGCCGCTTGAGTGGTGGGTTGTGGCAAATTATCGGGGGCAATCATCCCTATCGAAGGAGTGAGTAACAGGCATACAGGAATCGGCATAACGTGGGAAAAGCGTTCCTCTCAGGTTGGGTAATAAACAGTATACCGTTAGTCTATGGATTTGCCGCCAGTTCAGACATTCGGGGATTGAAGGCATCCCAACAAAGGGAACCTGCACCCATCTGGCGTATAACTCCTAATACCTACCTCTCTACGGTAGCGTTATTTTCTCAGGAGTTTAACCATTTTATGAGCCAGCCACGCATCGGACTGACGGGCCTCGCCGTCATGGGGCAGAACCTTGCCCGCAACATCGCCCGCCACGGATTCCCTATTGCCGTACATAACCGGACCACCGAAAAGACACGAGAATTTGTGGACGAATTCGGGGGCGGGACCGATTACAACGAACCGCTCGTCTTCACCGGGAGCGACGCCGAGTTCGTGCAAGCAATCGCCGCCCCGCGCACGATCATCATGATGGTCAAAGCCGGGAAGCCGGTGGATCAGGTGATCGAAAACCTGATCCCGCACCTGTCGCCGGGGGATCTGCTGATCGACGGCGGTAACTCGCTGTGGACCGATACCGAGCGGCGCATCAAGGAGTTGACCGGCAAAGGGTTCCTGTTCCTGGGAACCGGCGTTTCCGGCGGCGAGGAAGGTGCGTTGAACGGTCCGAGCATCATGCCGGGCGGACCGAAGGAAGGCTACGACCGCGTCAGCGACATCCTGACCGCAATTTCGGCGCAGGTGCAGGGCACCCCCTGCTGTACATTTATCGGCGAGGGCGGTGCGGGACACTATGTCAAGACCGTACACAACGGCATCGAATACGCCGACATGCAATTGATCGCCGAAGCGTACGACCTGCTCAAAAACGCGGCGGGGCTGTCCAACAAGGAGATCGGCGACGTGTTCACGGAATGGAACGAGGGCGACCTGGACTCGTTCCTGATCGAGATCACCGCGCGTATCTTCCGCACCTTTGACGATTTGGACACCGACGGGAAACCTGTAACGGCATTGGCGTCGGCGGCGGGCGAAACCGCGACTACCATCGCGGCATCGTCGGGAACGCGGACGCCTAGCGAAGCGGTGGACTCCCGAACCGGCGGCGACTATCTCGTGGACAAGGTGTTGGACAAAGCGGGGCAGAAGGGCACCGGCAAATGGGTCTCGCAGTCCGCGCTGGATCTCGGGTCGCCTGTAACCGCGATCACGGAAGCAGTGTTCGCTCGGTTCCTTTCCGCGCAAAAATCGGAGCGTGTGGAAGCCGCGAAGATCCTCGCCGGTCCGACCGGTGGGACCGTTTCCGGAGATAAACAAGCCTTCATCAACGCCGTCCGGGACGCGTTATACGCCTCGAAGATCGTCGCCTATGCGCAGGGGTTCGACCAGATGAAACAGGCAGCGCGCGAATGGAACTACGACCTGCATTTCGGAGAACTGGCGACCATCTGGCGCGGGGGGTGTATCATCCGTGCGCGGTTCCTCGACCGGATCAAGGACGCTTACGACGCACAACCGGACCTCGCGAACCTGATGCTCGCGCCGTACTTCGCGGACGGCTTGAAGAACGTGCAGGCACCGTGGCGGACGGTGATCGCGGAAGCGGTACGCCTCGGCGTCCCGACCCCGGCGTTCTCGTCCGCATTGGCTTACTACGACGGGTACCGCCGCGAACGTCTCCCGGCGAACCTGATCCAGGCGCAACGCGACCTGTTCGGCGCGCACACGTACGAGCGGACCGACCGGGAAGGGACGTTCCACTCGCGCTGGGCGGATTGATGGGTTAGCGTGATTATCGGCGTTCGTTCGTGGGCGACTTATTTCTCTCGCGAACGAACGCCGATTATCACCCATACCGTTTCACGTGAAACGTGAGGTATGCAATCAATCGTTGCAAAGTAATCGGGAGGAAAATAACGCCAATGTTATGTATCTCACGACGGCAGATTCTCGCCTCCTCTCTCTACGGACTTCTCGCCGGAACTTCGAACGTGGCTCCGTCGCTAATCGGGCACAATGCCGGGTGTGGATTTCCCATTCGTTCGGCAGGGCAGTTGAGATCGAGAACCTCTCGTCCCCACTCTCACCCCCCCGCCCCCTCTCTCATCGGAATGAAAGAGGGGGAGTCCGGAGAAGAGACGCTATCCGGCTTGTCGGGCGGTTCGTAAGAAGCGGTAA
>JAYULM010000119.1:0-1274 GCA_043763605.1 Armatimonadota bacterium
CTCGGTGTTAAAGTCGCCGGATCGAAACCCGACAAGAGGCACGGTAGCGCAGAGGGGCGGCAGAATCAACGAGCGTTGCGGCGGCGCAAGCGACCGGTCAAAGGGGAGTCGTGCAGTCCGTTACCGGGCAGATCGCGTCTCTCCTGCGGCATCGGCACTCCCTGTCTTGCGGAACAGGAGGGCGTCCACCTTCTTCTCAAGGAACCGGCGCACGGGGTCGAACGACGACGCGATCAGAAGCACCCCGAACTGCGCCCACATTCCACGGCTTCCACTAGTCAGCCGCTCCGTCACAAGCACCACGACCGCACTGTACGCCGCCGCCACAAGCGACAGCAACAACCCGTACACCAGCGTCCGCGATAGAAAGGATTTGAGATTGAACAAGCGATGCCGCACAACCGCCCAGCCAACCGCGAGCAAAAACAACATCGTGGACAGCGTTCCCACGTCGGTGAAGCGGAAGTCACCCAGGAGATAGGGCAACGCGGCATTCGTCACGAGCGCGACGCTTCCGGTTGCAATGATGCCGACAGCCACCAAGCCGAGTTGGTCACGCACCGGATGCTCGGCGGTGCGTCGTGCGGTCAAGGCGAGATGAATTGTGGCGGCGAGGTACAGCACGATGTGCAGGACATACAGAGGGAACAAAACTCCGTAAACCGTCACCGGGACACTCTCTTCCAGCACGATATTCTCAGCCTTGCCTACGAGCGGTGTCAGCAATGTCAACAGCCCTATACCCATTGTTTCCATCAAGAGGAGCCATGAAGCCAGTTTTCTGGCAATCTTCGTTTCTGCTAAAGCGAATGACTGCACGAATCGGTAGGCGAAGTATACAACGAACACGACCGCCGCGAAGTTGACCCGCCCGAGCAGTAGCACTACGCCGGGGGTGTTCTCCAAGCCGAACACCCGGAAGCGGTGGAACACGTACAGCGACGCGACCCACGCGAAGAGGAAGAGCGCGGTCAGGGCGAACCGGTCGCGGAGCGTCCGGCTTTTGTCTCCTTTGCCCGAAAGCAGAACAAACGTGGTTGCCACGGGCAGAGCGGCGAGGCACAGGGCGTACAAAACATCGATTCCGCTGACAAGCCCCGGCATTACGAAGCGAGCGATTGATTCATGGGTTTATTGTCGCCCGCGCCGTTCGCGTCGTCAATACGCTCCCCGGCAAGGGCTGTCCAGAAGATGTCGCGGTAGAGCGATGAGCGGGTCGCCTTTTCCGCGAGCGACCCGGCAACCTCGCGGAGCAATGCTTTACACGGGTAACA
>JAYULM010000120.1:0-16872 GCA_043763605.1 Armatimonadota bacterium
TTGCCATACGAAGCGGTTCGGATTACGCTTTAACCTGTTGTGTGCCATTTACAACATGGAAATCGATAACCAAAAATGACTTTGGAAAGTTCTATACTGACGACGTGACGCTGTCGGACGGTGTCATCGTCTTCGTACCGGATTCGCACCGCTCCGGGCGTATCCCGTC
This sequence comes from Armatimonadota bacterium, assembly GCA_043763605.1. Taxonomy (GTDB): domain Bacteria; phylum Armatimonadota; class Armatimonadia; order Armatimonadales; family Armatimonadaceae; genus JACMIU01. Next base: position 170 of record JAYULM010000120.1, read on the forward strand.
TGGCGGACACCAGGAACCTATCGATGGCGAGATTACCCTGGAACCGCGCGCGGGCACGGTCGTCTTTCTGCACGGGCACGTCTACCACCGCGTGACGCCGAACCTGAACAGCAAGCCGCGCACCTCCATCAATCTCCGCGCCTATCCGGCCGGGGTTGACTCCGACGTGAACTGCATCGGGGTGTACCGCAACGGCGACGTGAACTTCTGCGAGACCTTCAAACGGCACGACGGCAAACCGGTCGAACTTGTCGCCAACATGCGGTGACATAGCAGGTAACAAACGCAACCAGAAACATCGGCGGTCCAACCCGAAGATCGGCGGACAGTCGGTTATCGGATGTGAAAACCACCGGCGGCGATAGTTATCCCCTCCACTGTGCGCGATTCGGGTGCGAAGTTGGCGATAATGGAGCTACCGTCCGAAAATTGCGTCTCCTCGACGGCGTAATCTTCGCTCAGGAAGCGGTGGTTTTGCATGTCCGCCAGCCCGATACGCGCGTGCCAGTCTTCGACGAATAGCGACTCCCGAAACCCCTGCTTCCAACCGTCGCGGCTCTCGTCTTCGCCGGGCACCGCCCACATCGTGTAATAGCCCCACAGCATATTCGGTAGATACCACGGAATATGGGGCGCGCCGGACTTATCGGGAACCGTGGTGTTGTGACGCCCCGAAAACACCGCGTCATGAAAGACCAGTGGCCAGAGCGGGACACTGACCGCGTCTTCGCCGATGGACCGCATGTGTTGTGTGTCCGCCGAATCGACGTAGGGAATGCCGAAATCGGCACCTTCTTCCGATGCCAGTAGCAAGCCCTGTGATTTCCAGAACGCCATCAACTCTTGCTTGCATACTTCGTCCTGCGTACGGCTCAGGGTGTTGCCGTGTTCATACGATTCAAAGAGATATTGCGTCGTGATGGTGTCCGAGTAGATTTTCCCCGCGCCCAGTGTTTGAATGTGCTCCCAGTTGCGGCGGGCGTAGTCGAGTGCGTCACGCGAGTTGAGGATGTACGATTGCCCGCCTTCCCAGTATCCGCCGCGCATCGGCTTACCCTGAGCGGTGATATTGACCCCGTGCGGGAACGACGGCGATTCCTGATAGATGTCCTGATAGTTATCGTGCAGACCACCGACAGTGTTTTCGCCGGGCAGCATCAGGCTCTTGAGCTCTTCAAGGGTTCCGAAACCGGCTTCGGGTGGCCAGATATCGGGGTGCGATTCGTCATAGCCGCCGCGAATCCAGCCGCGTACCATGACCACCCCACGGCTCCAGCCCAGATCGCGGGCTTCCCCGGCTATACGTGCCACGTCGGCGAACGAAATCTTGCGATGCAGTACCTTTTCCCGGTCGCCGAGTTCAGCCGGGATCGGCAGGAACTGCTCCTCGAAGCGGTGCGCGGTCAGGGTATGTCCGAGATAGCAGTTGAGTTCCCGCCCGCCCCGCAGTAGCGCGACATGCGGCACTTCCTCGATCTTCTGTGTCAATGGCTTGTGTAGCCTGTTTTCTATCGCCCATTCGCGATAAGCGCGTGTCAAGCCGACGTAGCCGCCGCCCGTGAACCGATAGCTAACGGTCAGCGGCATCTCCCATCTCCCCAGCGACTTGAGCCAGACTGACATCGCCCGCATCCCCGTCGTCAGCACCCCCGCGTTTTGATGACCCTGTGTCCAGACAGCCAGATAGCCCCTGTCATCATCCGCCTGCAAGCCGCCAAACCAGCGCATGTTGAGAGAGGCATAAAGGCGATGTATGACACGACCCGCAATCGGCTGGCGAGTCCAGCGACCGATCCCTTGCGGCAGGACGAGACTCGCCGCTTCGAGAGGGGGCGGAAAGACCAACGATGGCAGTGTGTCCTCTATCGAAAGAAGCTCGTAGCGCAACCAAATGCCGTCCAGCCGGATCCGAACCCGGAAATCGCCGACAGGCTGTTGCCGTTCATCCAACAGGGTACAGCACACGATGCCCTCATTGCTGTTCTCAACTCGCAGGCGAAAACGGCCGACGAACTGTTCGCAACTCGAACGTCCGGTGCGCTGCCAGACCTGCCCGACATCGACAGTGCCTTCTTCCTGCCAGGCGATAGCTGCCATGCGCCAATTAACGCCGCCGATCTTGTCGTCGATTTGCGCCGAACCATCCGCGCTCAGGGACAGGCGTAAAGCCTCATTCTCTTGTACCAGAATCGTCATGTTTGTTAATTTCTGAATTATTTGGCGTATAATATTCCGGATTATATGGCACATTTCATCTTCCCGATAAGAGGCTAGTAGTTAGTTAATAGAAGTTTTATACATTTCTGAGCGGGAAAACTCTATAAAACATTAATTAACTAACTAGTAGTTCCGGTGAGTGAGCCGTTCATTGAAACGGCAGGTGCTTTGACGGCACTCTCTGAAGCCGAGCGGCACGTCGCTCTGGAGCGGTTTCGATAGGCCCAACCTCATTTGGAGAAAGGCGTTTCCCTAACCACCGTTTCCCGGCAAGCGGGCGTCCCTTACCGAACCGCCCTGCGCTGGCTGTCGCGGTATCGCAGGTGCGGGCTATCGGCTCTTTCACGCAAGGGCAGAACCTACCAGGGCGGACAGCGTGTCCTTTCCGCGCAGATAAAAAAATAAGTCATCCGGTTACGCCAAATAATCCAAAAAACATGCGCTATTCCGGAGAATCTATGAACTCGTTCCAAGATTTTGGTTCGGGATGGATCGCTCTGCGATACGCAGTGCCTGGCAGCAAGTTTACTCTCACTACCGGCTAACTAAAAAATGTAGAAGAAAAGTTCAGGTTCATTAATGAAATATAACCATCGCAACGTTTATCTCTGTCCGTTACTTCTGGCACTACTCTGTTCGAGTCGCAACCCCTCGTGGTCTCAGAACGCCGAAACAAAAATACCCGCCACTCCGCTGTGGCAAGCCGATTTAAGCCGTGGAATCCCGGTGGACTGGACGATCTCTCCGGGCGACTGGAAGAACAAGACCGGCTACAGCTTTTCGACTGAAAAAGAGGGCGACGTGTCGTTCGCCCGTTTTCATCTGGATAAGCCGGAGGCACTATGGGCCACGATGAACATCGCTTTACCGCAACCTGCCCCGTCAAATCTGCAAATTGTCACTCGCTGGCGTGCCCGAGACTTCGTAATGGACCCGGCCCAATCGTGGTTTTCGGCGCAAGTGGATGGGCAGTTTGTGGACAAGGAGAACAAATACATCCGCCATATCGGCACGGAGTTACGATTGCGCCGCGACGTTCTCCAGTGGGCTGATGCTGAACAAACCATTGATGTGCCTGCCAATGCTGCCACGTTGCGTTTAACTCCTGGTTTCTGGGGTGCCGGTGGCAATTTTGACATCGCCAAGCTGAGTGTTTTTCAAGTCAAGTTACCGCCTGAGCCGCCCCCTGCGGATGCCGCTTTGCCGACGAATCAAAAGCTGGGCTGGGACGAACAGGTTGTCCGTGACATCAGTGCCACGCGCGCCGAGATGTCACTGGCCGGGTTGTGGCGCTTCATGCCTGCTGAAGGCGAGGCCGGTCGCAACCCGACCATGGGATGGGGCCATATTCGCGTGCCGGGGAGTTGGAAGAATAACAACGATATCGTAACACGCGGCACTGGCTCAATGTGGCAGAACTACGACGGCGACAAGCTGGCGCAGGCCTGGTACGAACGTAAAATTACGATCCCCAAAAACTGGGGTGGGCGCGCCGTTATTCTCGATTTGCGCCGCGTCAGCACCGACGCCACCGTGTTTGTGGACGGCAAAGAAGCCGGACAAATTAACTGGCCAGGCGGCACGATTGACCTGACCGACTTGGTGCGCGCAGGCGCAACGCATTCGCTGCGCCTGCGTGTCATCGCAACCGACGACCGTGAACAGGTCGCGGTTTACATGGGCTACCTCAACACGGAAATGAAGCCGGCCAGCCTCGACAATAAAGGAGTTATCGGCGCGGTGAATTTGCTGAGCCATCCTCGCAATGCGTATGTTAAAGACTTGCTGGTGCGCCCGTCCACGCGACAGAAAAAATTGAATGTGGATGTCGAACTGAACGGCGTGAAGGAGGGAGGCAACGTACAACTGACGGCGCGCTTGCTGGACGAAAAAGGGGCGGTTGAGAGAACCTTTACGCAAACGCTACCCGTTCAAGCTGCGGCGACCCAAAGCGTGACTGCTTCATGGGACTGGGCCAATCCGCGCCTGTGGGATTATCAGCAGCCCAATATGTACACGCTGCAACTGTCGGTAAAAGGCGCGGGTCTCGATGATGAATATTCGCAGCCATTCGGTTTCCGCGAGTTTTGGATTCAAGGCAATCAATTCTATTTGAACAACACGTTGTTTCACATCCGTCCCATCGGAGCTGGCACGATGCTCAAGCAGCGCATGGAAAGTGGATTCAATCTGGGCGAAATCTGGCCCGAAAACCACACCCGACGCGGCTCCAATCATACCGATGACGACATCATCGCCGAAGCCGACAAAGCGGGAATGCCGCTCGCAGGTAACCTGCTGCACATGGCCGATATGATCAATCTGAACAACTGGGCCAAACCCGAAATGCGCGCCGATTACAAGCGACAGATGGAACTGGAGGTGCGTCGCTGGCGCAATAGCCCGTCCATCGTGATGTGGGCGACGACCGGCAACGCGTTGGGCGTCAGTTCGGGCGATAGCGACCCGTGGACAATCGGTTTGCCACCGACCTTCGTGCAGGAGAACGTCAATCAGCGACTGCGCGCGCGCGAAGCTTTCACGTGGGTCAAAGCAATTGATCCGCAACGTCCCATCTTAGGGCATCACAGCGATAACGGCGAAGTTACCACTTCGAACATATATCTCAACTTCATCCCGCTGCAGGAGCGCGAAGAGTGGCTCAGTCACTGGGCGCAAAACAAGACGCTGCCGTGGATGGGCGTGGAAATGGGCCCGCCGCTGTATTCCAGCCTGATGCGAGGCCGCGACGGATACACCCATCAGGGCAATTCCGAGCCGCATCTGACGGAATGGACTTCGCTTTATCTGGGCCGCGAAGCCTATGCGCTGGAGCCTGCCGACTATCGCACGCTGGTGCTACGCGACCGCTTTAAAGGCGGTGATTTGCAGAAGGAGTATGAGCCGCACATCCGCACCGATGGCCGCGACTGCATTGTGTCTGAATCGCCTTCGTATCTGAAGTTGCTTGATCTGTTTTTTGTCAACACACATCGCACCTGGCGCACGATGGGCATGAGCGGCGGCATTATCCCGTGGCACCACGACCGCCATCCCGCCCTGCAGCGCGTCAACGGCCCCAGCCTGGCGTGGATCGCCGGAGCGGGCGGGCAACCTGACCAATCGAACGCAGATAAACCTGTGTTCACCGAAAAAGATCACTCGTTTTGCGCCGGACAAAAAGTGGACAAGCAGATCGTGCTGATCAACGACTTCCGCTCGGTGCAGGAATACTCGTATACGTGGCAAGCCAACATTGGTGGACGGAAAGTGACGGGTGCCAGCAAAACTGGACAGCTTGCGGTTGGCCAAATCGCGTTTGTGCCGCTGATTTTTAACGCGCCCGTAGCGTTTGCTGGTAACAAATCCGTCGGTGAAATCAAGCTGACGGCCAAAATCGGCACGCAGAGTCATATCGATACGTTCGCGTTTCACATCTTCAAACCGGCGCCGTCCGGCAAAGGGGCCGTCGCTGTTTTCGATCCGGTCGGCGAAACCTCGACGCTTTTAAAAAGTCTGGGTTACACCATGCAGCCGTGGAAAGGCGGTGCGGTTGCGGGCGGCACGCTTGTTATCGGGCGCAAATCGCTGTCGAATAAAAACGTGATTCCCGCAGGATTGCAAGGGTTCGTACAAAACGGCGGACGCTTGCTCATCATGGCGCAGGAGCCGCGCTGGATGGAATATGCGCTGGGATTACGCACTTCGCCACATGTCGCGCGCCGCGTTTATCGGATTGATGCCACTCATCCCGCGCTGAACGGTCTGGACAATAACGATTTGCAGGACTGGAACGGAACGAGCAAGCTAACCCGAGCCTATCCCCGCAACGCGGGCTTCGATTGGGCACCGGCTTTTGGCTGGAAATGGGGCAACCGAGGCGGGGTGTCGAGCGCACCGGTCGAAAAGCCGCATCGCACCAGTTGGCGTCCGATTCTCGAAACCGAATTCGACCTAGCCTACACGCCGCTTATGGAAATGGAGTTCGGCAAAGGCCGCATCACGCTTTGCACGCTCGACCTGGAAGATCATGCGGCTGTTGACCCCGCCGCGAACACGCTGGCCAAACGAGTGCTTGCATACGTTCGCGCCGCGCCGATTGCGGCCAAAGCGAGTCGTGTCGTTTACCTCGGTGCGGACAGCGGGGCTAAAACGCTGGACAATCTGGGCGTGAATTACGCCCGCGCCACTGTCATTGACGCAGCCGCGCAGTTGGTGATTGTTGGCCAAGGCACCAACATCGGCGACGCAGATCTGCGCCGTTTTGCTACCACTGGCGGCAAAGTCCTGGTGTTGCCGAACAAGAGCGCGACGTTGGGCGCGCAGATTTCGCAAGCTAAAGATTTCAACGGCTCGCTCAACGTTCCAAGTTGGCCCGAAGCGCGCGGTCTGTCGCCTTCCGACCTCAATATCAAGGGCAACTTCGATATGTGGCTGGTCAGCGGCGGCGACGGCGTTGAAATCGGCGGGGATGGAATGCTGGCGCGCCGAAAGGTCGGTAAGGGCGTTATCGTGTGGTCTCAAATGGGGCCGGATGTCTTGCCAGCCGACGCCATTCGCTACTACCGTTTTTCGCGCTGGCGTCAGACGCGGGCACTGTCGCAACTGCTGTCCAATCTGGGCGCGACGTTCAAGCAGGATTCGCGCTTGATGCAGATGTTGCAACAGCCGTCGCACGCGTGGTTGTTAGCCGGCACATGGGACGCGCAAATGACTGTGATGCGGAAAGAAAGCCCGACGCGCCAATGGAACGGCGACCCAGGTATCAGCGAAGTAGCAAAATCTCTGGTTGCCGTCAATGCTTCAAGCACTGGCTGGGAAAAAGTGAATTTGCCTGGCTACATGGAAAGTTTCGGCGCGAAGTGGCGGTTTGTGGATGGCGAAGTTGTGTATCGCAAGGAGATCAACATTCCTGCATACATGGCGGGTAAAGATCTATTCTTCGCCATCGGCCGCGTGGACGAAACCGAAGAAACCTATTTCAACGGGCAGTTCGTCGCCAAAAGCAAGAGTTGGAACAAAAGCCGCGGTCATCGCATCCCTGGGAATCTGGTGAAAGCGGGCCGGAACATCCTTGCGATTCGCACTTGGGATGAAGGTATTCATGGTGGCATGATGGGAGACCCGCATTACTTCAGTCTGCGCGCCGCTGATAATGACCCCGACTTTTACCACGACGATTACATCAGCGACGACATAGATGAGGGTGAAGACGAAAAAGTGTGGAGCGCGCGCGACGAGCGTTGGAAAATCGCCGACAACCCCTATCGTTATTATCGCTGGTGATTTCGGATCACCATAAGAAGAGGCGTTGTTTCGAGTATTCCAGACAACGCCTTTTACTTGAAATCTCGGAGGAATTCGCCGATGTTTTACTTCGCTTTGACGTCGCCTTAATCCACTTCACCTTCACAACGGCGCAACCGTTTATTTGGGTCAGAGGAATATGGCTATTTTTGCTGCTCTTGCGGAGTTCGAGCGGACGCCGATCCAGGAGCGGACTCGCGCGGGTCTCGCGGCGGCGCGCGAACGCGGTCATCAATGCGGACGCCCCAAAGTCCTGAGCGCGGAGAAGTGCCGGATGGCGCAGGCACTGCGTGACGACCCCAGCCAGAGCATCCGATCCATCTGCAACACAATGGGAATCGCCCGGACCACGTTCTACCGCTATACAAGGGGGAAAACAGATGACCCATTCGGCGAAAAGTCTTGATTTGGATTACGCCAAATGATTCAGAAAAACCTACGCCGGATAATTCAGAAAGTTGAGGTAGTTTCAAAAATCAGTTAGGGACGCCGATAACAGTCAAGTGACTGACAATATCAAACCAAATACCAACAGCGAAGAGTTTACACGCTGGCTCTCGCCGTACTGGCTGGAGATTCGAGAAAAACTCTTCCCTATTCTAGCCGAAGCAGGATAAGAGAAACCGACGGAACAAATCGAGCGCGTTGTCCAAATACTGAAAATCGTTCGCATTGAAGAGATGGTGTCATCACACAGACTGGAATACCTATCGCTGACGTGGCTATAAGGCGCATATTTCTTGGGGGGATAATATGATGCCTTTGCGGTGTTTTACCAGATCCTTCTCGCTCCATGACTGTCAAGTTGCTATTCCTTTGATGAAACGCCTATCAGTATCTGTCACGAATTGCTATGATCTCATGGACAGTGCCTACGATGCGAAGAGCATTTATAGGTAAGCAAAACGCTGGGTCATGTGCCGATTATTGACGAGAACCCACGTCGGGGCAAGAAGTCTACCAATGCTTTACCAATCTGCTATACTTTCACGTCTGCGGAGAGTGTTTGCTACAAAGAACGCAGCAATGCGGAGCGCGGTAACAGTCGCTTGAAAGACTCCTTCGGTTTACGTTTCGTGCGAGGGCGCGGACATGACAAAGTTCATCTGCACATTATGTTCGGGATTATCGCTCTGTTTGCCGACCAGTTACTAAAGCCGTTGGGAGCCTAGTGCATTGTCTGACCTAAAATTTTGGGTTTCAAATGGACGAAGCACGCACCAAACTGAAACACCTCTACCCCAAAATTAAAACTGGATGATGCACTAGCCATTTTTGAAACTACCTCAATTTAGTTTCATATACATGAAACGGTTCAAGCCGGTGTTCGCCCCGGCGCGAGGAGTGCCGGATTCGGCTCAATGAGCGCGCGTCGTTGTGGTGTCAAGTGTGCCAGAAAATCGGGCGAAGGCACATCGTTGTAGCGCGGCATGATCGATTTCGGCGAGTAGCGATAGATCATGACGCGGCGTTGCCCCGGATTGACGCGCGGCGACGAGCCGTGCGTGATGGCATCGGTGAGTATCAGGGCGTCACCCTTCTTGAGATAGACTTCCTGAGTCATCAAACCCTCGCTGGCAGGCACGTCGTCGCGGTGGATCTGCCGGTTGCCGCCGAGCATCGCGGGATGCACCATGTGGCTTTTGTGACTGCCGGGCACGACGACGGTCGCGCCGTCACCCGGACCGATGTCGGTCAGAGCCATCAGGATATTGATCTGCCCGACGTTCCACGCCCTCGTGTGATGGCGCGTCGAGAAGATGGCGGCAGGGATATGACAGCCCGAATGGATGCCGATATACCCGCCCTGTTCGCGCACGTTGAGAAAGTTTTCCTGAATAGACACGCGGTTGAAATCGTCGACCATGAAGCGACTGACAGGCGCGAACCACGACGGATTGTCCATCATCTCCTCGAAAACGTCGCCGCCCTCGATGATATTCTGATAGTTGGTGCCGTCATGCCCCTGATAAGAATGCACGTGGACGTTGCCCACCCAGTCGCCTATTTCGCGCGGCGGTTGCGCGTCGATCCAATCGTTGATGCGTTGCAACTTATCGGGCGAGATTACCCGTTCAAGCACCCGAAGACCGAGCAGGTCGAACAGGTAATCGTTCTCATAGGTCCGCATGTCGTCTGGAACGCGTCCATCCGCGCCGTGAGAAGCCGCTATTGTGTTGGGCATAAAATCCCCCGAGATCCGGATAATGTATCCACGTGTCGTTCAGTCCAGTGCGAGATAGAGCGTGTTCGTCGGCAGCGTAATATGGAGTTTCCCCCCCGAGCGCGTCACGGGAACCGTTTTGATCGGCATCATGTTGGCGTCGAGCAGGCGGGCACGCTTCAGGCTGGAGTTGGTGATCGAAAGCCGTATGCTCGTGTTTTGCGCCCGCCAGGGGGCGGTGCCTATAGACACCACTTCGGCACCATTGCGCATGGCTTCGCCGATCTTCCGTGTCGCGGGCTTTTCCTGCCATCCCGTGGGACGCAGGGTGGTCCCGACCTGAACCAGAACTCGCTTGCTCGAATTCAGCGGTTGCTTATCGAGCGACACAACCAGGAGCGAGGCGTACTCGTTGCTACTGGAAATCTGCAAGTTGCTCGTGGAGAACTTGCCGCCCGCCGCGTTCAGAAAGCCGGTGACGCCCTGCGCTTTGGGCGCGTTGAGAACCGAGATCCCCTTGCCGTAGTCGAGCATCAGTTCGCCCGTAACCGAGCGCACAGTCTGTTTCTCCCGGTTGATGAGAGTGTTCAGTTTCGGGTGAACATAGCTTTTCGTCGGGTCGCCGCCGTAGACCGTGCGAACTGGTCCGACGAAGTAGGCTAAGGGATCGACGAACGTCTTCACGTTGGAGCGCGGCGAGAGCGAGCCGGTGTCCCGGTTGGGATCGAAGCCCGCTTCCTCGGCGATGAGCGGCAGACGTTGCGTCCACAGATCCTCCAGCGAACGCTGTTCCAGCACGACGGGTTTCGCCTCCTGGACATAACCCAGCCGTGCCATCCAGGCAGCCGCCGGGAACTGACCCATTTCGTCGGGTTGGGCATTGGTCCACTTGACCAGCGTGTCCCTGTCATAGCCGTTCGCCGAGGACGGTTGCGCCCATTCGTCGTTGGCATTGATAAAGAAGAAGTACGGTCCAATACCCGTCAGCGAGCCGTATGCCGACACCAGGAACGAACCCTCGGCGCGATGTAACGTCGGCAATACCCACGAACTTTCCGTGATCAACATCGGGCTACCCTGCGCCGGTTTTAGAGTGAGCGGAAATCCCGCCGGGTCTTTCAACTGCGACCACGACGGCTCGTAAAAATCGCCGACACGGATCGCCCACCCGTTATCCTTACCCTCATGGACGCTCCCCGTGTAGCGATTGACGGCGAGGACCGGGTTTGCGGCATACGCCCAGCGTTCGGCGTCGCCCATGCGGAGTGTGTCGGCGGGACGCCAGTTGGTCGAGTTGATCAGGCATTTCGCGCCGAGACCGCGCACGAACCCGGCGATGTCGGCGTTGAACTCGCGCATCGTGGTCGCTAAAAACTGCATCTGGTCGGCTTTTCGCCGTGCCTTGCCCGCCGGAGTATCCTTAGAAGTCTGCGTAAACTCCCACGTCGGATACATCGCCATCACGCCCTGCGCGAAATCGTCACCCTCCACGGCGACCGCGTCCGCACCTTGACCACTTACCTTGTTGCCGGTCGCCCAGAAGTTTCGCGCGCCATCGAGCGTGCCGTATTTTTTCGTCAGCCATGTCCCGTACTGCTTTCCCAGAACACGCTTTTGCGCGGGGGGTATCCCATCGAAGGTCCAGAAGAAAAGGCTGTCTTCGTTCTGCAACTGCAGAATCGCCATCGCCGGATCGTCTTTTAAAGCGATGTTCGAGTAAGGGTTTTTCTCAGTCAGCAGAATTCGCAACCAGTTCTTATAGATAACGCGCATGCGCGGATCGAAATAAAGCAGGGCATGGGCGTCCTTGCCCTCGGGAACATCGACGCCCCATCCCTTGGGCGGCTTGACTGTCAAAGCCCAGTAAGGACAGATCAGCGAATAGATGCCCTCTTTTTTCATCCCTGCGACATACCGCCAGACGCCGTCCAACTCTTTGCGGTTGACGTCGTCCGGGTTATCGCTGTTGGGCGCACCCCAGCCGTCACTCGGGCGCGGGGAAAGGTCTACCAGTGTGCGGGCGATGTTGACGCCGCGTTTCGCCAGCCAGCGTGCGTGATGCGCCAGATTGCGCGGCTCACTGCTCGAACCCTCGCTGACCGGTTTCTGGTTGTCGGAAACCACGCCCCAGAAGCGCAGGGGCTGTCCGTCGCCGCGCACGAAGTGCCCGGCTTTGTCCACGGTCACGAAGCCGCTCTGTCCCGCCACCTTCTCGTTGAGCGAGCGCATGTCGAAAAACGCACCGGAAGAGAACGTATCGCGGGATGAGGTGAATGCCCACGTCGAATCGGTAGTTGCCTTGCGCCGTACCGTTGCCGGTTTAGTCGCCGCTGGCGAGGCGGCGGCGGCGATCCCGGTTAGCATCGGTTTCATCGCGGCGAACCACTTGTCCGCCATCTTCGCCTGCCCCTGTTCGTTGGGGTGCGCCCAGTCGAACGTGTCGCTTCCTGCCTGATCCGGGTTTTCGATCCACCCTTCGTAGGTCGCAACCGTCATTACCGGCGATTCTTTGGTGCTGATCTCTTTCGCCATCGCTTCCACTAAGGGGCGAATCGTCACCGCTCTCCCGCCGTTGAAGTTGAGATGACCGATCAGTACGGCAACGCGCGGGTTCCTGGTGCGTAGAAACGTCACCATATCCTTGAGCGGTTGCACGATGTCGGCGTTGTAATCTTTGGAATCCTGATCGTTGGTGCCCAGATGAATCAGCGCGATGTCGGGAGCAGCACCCCAATTGGCACTCCATTCCCTCAGTTTGTCGCGCACCGCCGCCGTTTTCCAGCCGTAATGTCCTTCGTGATCGAGGTCGAAAGCGACGCCGTTTTTATCGGGCCATTTCGCGTCGCCGTTCAGCCCGGTCCGTAGCGAGCCGATGAAATTGACATCGTAACCGGCGTCCTTGAGTTTGTAAAAAAGCGGGTAGCGATACGTGTATTCGGCGCGGTCGGCGCGTCCGCCCTGCGTAATGCTGTCACCGATGGGAAGGATAGTGACCGTCTTCGCCTGGACAGGCGCACATGCCCCCGTACCGACCGCACAACAAACCGCTATCGTGGGAAAAAGCCTGTGGAAAGTTTTCATAATTTTGACCTGATGAATAAATAGAGACCCGCGAGCGGGTCTCTCTGGTTACTGAAATACGAAATACATGGCATTAGGCGGCAATTTGACGGTGAACGCAGCCCCTTTGCGAGTCGCGGGAACGGTGCGAACTTTCATCCCGTTGTTGTCGAGCAATATCGCACTTTTGAGTGACGGGTTGGTCACGACAATGGTCGCGCGTCCAGGTTCGTGATTTGCCACGGGGTGCCACCGACGGCAACGTCTTTGTCCTGCCAGCCGCATAGTGAGCGGCAACGCCTCCGGCGTCTCGGTCTGGACATGGGCGAGCGGCACCAACGCCATCCCCCCGGCAATGTCACTGTGAGCACTAACTGCGAATATTGCTATGTCGAGTAGTTCGACCCGTTTAGTATACGTTATAGCTCGCGATCTGCTCTGGTGAAAGTTGGTTTTTCATGCTTGCCTCTGTGAAGAAGATTTCGTCGATATTGATCCGGAATCAGAGTGGCTGACTCCGGAAGGATAAAAGTATTTGTTATTTTACAATAACCTGCTTCCATTGCCCCTCTTCCGGAGGTGATCCGGTCTTATGCGATAGAATTATCCCAAGACGCAGGACTGTCCTGCTTTTCCAGGACAATATTATCATATGAAAATAAAGAAAGAAACTCCCGTCCGCCCCGTTGGGAAGTTGGAACGTGCATACACGCAACTATCGCAGATGGCTTACAATCTGGGACCGGACGCGCGGATGCCGACGTTTGCGAGTCTGTGTGAGCAGACTCGCGTCAGTAAAGCGACGTTGGACACGGCTCTGGGGCAACTCGAAGCCCAAGGCATCATACTGCGGCGTCAGGGTGCCGGAATTTACGTCTCACCCCAACTCAAGCGGAGCATCGCCCTGATTTGCGACCCTCAATTTTCCATCGAGCCGCGCCTTCGCGGATTCTGGGAGTTGATCGTGCGTGAGGCGCGGCTACGCGTCGCCGGAAGCCACTACGACCTGGCATTTCATTTTTCAGCTACCCCGGGTTCGGCACCGGACGCCCCCCCGTTGCACCCCGGTTTGATGGACGACATTCGCACGGGTCTCGTGCAGGGCGTGCTAACGGTTGGCTTGCCCATAGCGGCAGTCCAATGGATAAGTGACCAGGGCGTCGCCGTCGTCGCGTTCGCAGGTGAGGGACCGGTTTCGGTTAATCTGGACGGTGTGGATGTGGTGGAGTCAGGCGTTGAGATCCTGGTCGCCCACGGGTGTCGCCGCCTGGCTTTGTGGAGCGAAATTGAGCAAGGCGCGGACAGCGACACCGGAGAGGATAGTCGTGTTCCCGCTTTTCTCCGCGCTTTAGCCGACAACGGTCTGGCGTTCGAGAGTGATTGGCTACGACCTCAAGCCCACGAAGCGACAGGACGCTCCGATTTCGATCTCGTCCTTGACTGGGTGAAGGAGATTTTCGGGAAACCACGGGAAGACTGGCCCGACGGTCTGCTTGTCACGAACGACATTCTAACGCGCGATGTGATGTCGGCTCTACGAAAGTTCAACGTTGTTCCCAATCGGGATGTCGTTATCGCGTCACACGCCAATACCGATTCACCTGTTCTGCACGCCTATGAGGGCGACATATCACTGATTGAGTATGACTCCGGCGAGATCGTGCAAGTCATGTTCGATCAACTGGAGGCACTGTTGCGCGGTGACTCCGTTGCTCATCGGCGCATCACAGTCAGACCGAAAGCTCGTGCCCAGGCGTTCGACTGAGTTACGAGCACTAACTGTACGAACCGAACTTAGACATTGCAGGAACGAGCGTAGATATGACTTTCCTGCTGAATCTGCCCCTCTCTGATTTTTTCGGCTACCGGGATTCGGGATAAGGAGCATGGCATGGTCGTCCTTTTGTAAAGACCTGAGGCAGAATCAGGGTAAACTGTCTCATGCTCAACGTTTCCGAGTTACGCCGCCACCCGCGTCATTTCCGCTCGTTTACCGGGTTGAGTATTGCCCAATTTGACCGGTTGCTTGCTCATCCCCGACCGGCTTACGAGGCACGAAGGAAACAGCAACAAACTATCAGCGTTCGCCTAAGACAACCCGGTACGGGGCGTCGCGGATGTAACACTTTTGGAGCATCGGGAGTACTTCGGCACGTTAACTCTCGTGTGCCTGTGCGTTTGAAAATACGAAGAACTTTATTTTGCATCAAGGCTTTACGAGTAACCTTATGACGAACGAAAAGACAGTCGCTGCGGTAGACATCGGCACCAACAGTGTCAAAATGACCGTCGCACGGCGCGGTGCGGAGGGCACACTGGATATTCTTTTTGACGGAACGACCATCACGCGGCTCGGTAAAGGCGTGGACGGGAGCGGACGCATCGCGGACGATGCGGCGGAACGCACCCTGTCGGCACTCGCTGACTTCGGCGAGCGGGCGCGAAGTCTGGGGGCGCAAACCGTCGCCGCCGTGGGAACGTCTGCCCTGCGCGACGCGACCAACGGTGCGCAAATTGTCGCGGAAGCGGAGCGGCGACTCGGCGGGACGGTAGAGGTCATTGCCGGAACGCGCGAAGCGGAATTGACCTACCGCGCGGCGCGCAACGACGGCGATATCGCGCGCGCCAGCGGAAGTGCCCGCGTAGGGTTGTTCGTAACGTCCGACATCGGCGGCGGCTCGACCGAGATCGTGCAGGGCGTGGACGATGACATCATCTACGCCGAGTCGCTCCAGATCGGCGCGGTACGGCTTTCCGAGCGGGCGGGACTGGGCGACCCGATTACGGGTGAGGCGTTCCAAGCCGCCCTGCTACTCGCGAATGCCGCGCTCGCGGATGTCCCGGTGCCGCCCGCCGCGCTCGCACCGATCCTGATCGCGTCGGGCGGCACTGCGGCAAACCTCGCCGCGATAGAGATCGCCGCCGCCGCTGTTGGTAGTGTCGAGGCAGTCACGTTCGATGCCGTTCATGCATCGCGCCTGACCCGCGCACAGATCGAATCCCGCGCGGCGTTCCTTGCCGCGCTTCCGCTCGCCCAGCGGCGCAACGTGCCCGGTCTCGAACCCGACCGCGCCGACGTGATCGTCGCGGGCGCGATCATCCAGGCACGCGTGATGGCTCGCCTCGGCGTCGATTCGCTCCTCGTTTCCCTGCGCGGCTTGCGCTACGGGTTGCTGTATGAGATAAGTGGTTAGTGGATAGTGGTCAGTGGACAGTGCCTGAGCGCAAGACTTATGCACGCTCAGGCAACGCATTCATTGAGTGTCTGGTGGCGCAGGCAATGAATAAACTTCAACTCCCATCTTTGAAGACCGAGTCGGGTTCTGCTTGTCCAGTGCCTCTACTGTCAAGGACGCGGTACGTTTTCCGGCTTTTTCACTAATGCTAACATTCAACCTGCCTTCAGGCATATTCGTAATATAGGCAGGCGGCTCACGCAAAAGAATGCCCAGATCAGGCAGCACTTCGGCGAAAAGAACGTTCGCTGTCAGCCGGTTATAGATACCGGTGCCGTCCGCTTCAGAGAGCGACGCAAATCCTTGCTTAACACTCCCAGCCTTAAACGAACTCAACAGGAGGTTGTTAATTTTAGTCGCCGCCTGTGCCTGTACTTTATATTTGGTTTGCGAGTCGAATCGGTAACCACTCGGTGTCCCATATAGTTCTTTGAGAAGAACACTCAGACTTCCATCTGTATCAGGGTCGCCTGTGACTGGCTGAGTGCCTTTCGGAGCGGGATCGTCATTGAGAACCCGGAGCATCGGACCCGGCAAGATGCGGATCAACTCTGCTCGCAACTCTCCCGGCGCGGTTATCATACGCGGTTCGTGACGCGTCAAAAACAATTTGTCCCCCTTAGAACGTGTTATGAACTTTGGGCTTGCAAACATGGTAAGAGCAGGCCCTTCGTACTTGCTTTGACCAGCATCAACCCTGCAAACACCACGAAATGCAA
>JAYULM010000121.1:0-4433 GCA_043763605.1 Armatimonadota bacterium
GCTATCAGGATTCGCAGTTTTCGGAATCCAAGGCAGAAGTCCCAACCGTGCCGATCAGCCGAAGGCTCCCAGCGGAACGGTTTACCGTCCGATCAACGACCGACGCGACACGGCTTGCGAGCATGGCTTCATCCGTTTTACCCGCTGGCGCGATACAATTACAGCGTTACACGAAACCGCGAGATTCTCGCCCGCGTCGTGCGCCCGTTAGAACGGATTTCCCGACTCGCTTATGCTCCGCCAATTTTTCGCCTACTACAAACCGCACCGCAACCTGTTTTTGATCGACTTTTCGTGCGCGGTACTTTCCGGTTTGCTGGAACTGGCTTTCCCGCTCGCGATCACCAACTTCGTCGACAAACTGCTCCCGAGTCAGAACTGGGCGTTGATCCTGGGTGCGTCGGCGGGGCTGCTCGCGATCTACCTGCTCAATACCGGGTTGCAGTTCATCGTCAACTACTGGGGACATGTGCTCGGAATCTCCATCGAAACCGAGATGCGGCGGCGCATCTTCGACCATTTGCAGAAACTGCCGTTCCGCTTTTATGACAACCAGAAGACCGGGCATCTGGTCGCCCGCGTGACGAAGGACCTGGAAGATGTCGGCGAAGTCGCGCACCACGGACCCGAGGACGCGTTTATCGCCGTGATGACCTTTATCGGATCGTTTATTCTGATGTTCACGATTCACCCCGTGCTGGCGTTGATCACCGGGCTTGTCGTGCCGCCGATGACCTGGATTTCGACCCGTTACGGTTCGGCGATGACCCAGACCATGCGGGCATTGTTCGGGCGCGTCGGCGACTTTAACGCGCGGATTGAGGAGAACGTCGGCGGCATCCGCGTCGTGCAGGCGTTCGCGAACGAGGAACACGAACGCTCCCTGTTCGCGCTCGACAACGATAAGTACCGCGAAACGAAGTTAGACGCGTACCGGTTGATGTCGAAAAGCATGTCGCTGTCGTATATGACCATGCGCATCGTGCAACTGTTCGTGATGATCGCTGGCGCGTTCTATGTCCTGCGCGGCGAGATGACTATCGGCGGGTTTATGGGCTTTCTGCTCCTCGTGAACGTTTTCTTTCGCCCGGTAGAAAAAATCAACGCCGTACTCGAAACCTACCCGAAGGGCATCGCCGGTTTCAAGCGGTACACCGAACTGTTAGAAACCGAACCCGACATCGCCGACGCCCCGGACGCGGTCGCGGTCGCGCATCTGCGCGGCGCGATTCACTTCGACAAGGTGAGTTTCGGCTACGACGAGCACAAACAGGTTTTGCGCGGGATCGACCTGACGATCCACTCCGGCGAAACCGTAGCGTTCGTCGGTCCAAGCGGCGCGGGAAAGACGACGATCTGTTCGCTGGTGCCACGCTTCTACGAAGTGTCGGAAGGATGGATCACGATAGACGGCACCGACATCCGCAAAATGACGCTGGCGTCGCTCCGGCGCAACATCGGCATTGTGCAACAGGACGTTTTCCTGTTCGCCGGGACGATCCGCGCGAACATCGCCTACGGTAAATTGGATGCGACCGAGCCGGAAATCCTCGAAGCCGCGCGCCGCGCCCGTCTGGACGAGATGATCGCGCAGTTGCCGACCGGACTGGATACGATCATCGGGGAGCGCGGTGTCAAACTGTCCGGGGGGCAGAAACAGCGACTCGCCATCGCGCGCATGTTCCTCAAAAACCCACCGATCCTGATTCTGGACGAAGCCACGTCCGCGCTCGACACCGAAACCGAACGCGCCATCCAGGCATCGCTCGCCGAACTCGCGGTCGGACGCACGACGCTCGTGATCGCGCACCGCCTCGCGACAATCCAGAACGCCGACCGGATCGTGGTCGTGGACGAGACGGGAGTCGCCGAGCAAGGGCGTCACCAGGAATTAGTACGGCGTGGCGGCGTTTACCAGCGGTTGCACGACGCGCAGTACGCCGCCGTTTCCGGGAATTAGTGGTTTTCGCCCCCCAACCCCCAATTCTGGGGGAGCCGGAGGGGATAGGGCGGCGGCGTCACGCTTGACCGACGAACGCATCGCCCTTCTAAACACGTTTGCTCAAACCTGTCAGGCAATGGGCGGCGTCACGCTTGACCGACGAACGCATCGCCCTTATGCTCTCCCCTCCGGCTCCCCCAGAATTGGGGGTTGGGGGGTGAAAACGAATCATACGACAAAGGAACAACCATCATGGAATATCGCGACTTACTTCCCCTCGCCATCCACCTCGCAGTGGAAGCGCACGGGGCGACTATCGGCAAGGATGGGACGCCATATATACTGCATCCGCTCCGCCTGATGACACGCGCCAACGGCTACGCCGAGCAGATCGTCGCGGTCCTGCATGACACGGTCGAGGATACCTATCTGAATTGCGACCTTCTGCGCGAAGAAGGCTTTCCGGACGAGATCCTGGATGCCGTGGACGCACTGACCCGTGAGGATGGGGAAACCTACGAAGCGTTTATCGACCGGATCGCCGAAAACCCGCTCGCGACCTCGGTAAAACTGCTGGACCTGCACGACAACATCGATGCGACGCGCCTGCCGGAACTGGGTGAGAAGGAACTACAACGCATCGCAAAGTATCACCGGGCGATTATTCGTTTGAAATCAGTCGCTGGATGAAGGGGACTTCGGGGGACTGCGGAAATTATGAGACTTTATTGAGACGTAAATCGTTGAGACATGCTGTTTTCAATCTGAGTATGAAAATTTATTTACTGATGGAGATCACTGAGATAAAAGAAATCGGTGTTTTATGTAACTGTTCTAATCATCAGGGAAATGGCAAAGCCAGCGCGAAACATGGTATTATATATACGTAATAGCGTTGGAACCCACTAAAAAGCGGATGATATGCGAAAATCACGGCGACTGCGTTGCTCACAAGGAGCGAACACAGTCGCTTTTTTATTGCCTCACAGTTTCGCGCCTTCTCCATACGCCGGGGCGGGTAGGGGGCGCAATCCTGCTTCGATCTCCGTACGGCGGGCTTCCAGGAACGGCGGGATCGAAACCCGGTTTCCGAGTGTCGAACCGTCCTCGTCAATCGCCATGCCCGGACCGTCCGTCGCGAGTTCGAACAACACCCCGCCCGGCTCGCGGAAATACAGGCTGTGGAAGTAGTACCGGTCCACATAACCGGAGGTTTGCAAGCCCGCCGACTCGATACGCTCCCGAAATGCCAGCAGGTGCGCGTCGTCGCGGACCCGGAACGCGACGTGGTGAACCCCACCGATCCCCGCCCTCCCCAGCCGACCACTCAACGGCGCGGAGACCCGGATTCGGGCGATGCCGTCTTCGGAGCGGACTTCGTAGTGGTCGCCGGGCGCGTCGGTCCGCGCGAAGCCGAGCAGTTTTTCCAGCACCAGTCCGGTCGTCTCCGGGCGCGCCGACTCAATGTCCACGCCCAGCATCCCCCGGAGCGCGTAGGGCGCGGGGACGACCGCATCCCAGGCGACCGTTGCCCCCGGCAACCCGGTATCGTCCACTATCGCCAGCGGTTGCCCTTCGGAGTCCGCGAACGACAGGCTTCCCGACACCGTGTCGCGCCGGACTTCGATACCTGCTTCGTGCAACCGCTTCTCCCACCAGTCGAGCGCGTCCGCGCCGGACGCCCGGAGCGTGGTTCGTGTGATCGTACCCGGTCCCGCTGTCGTCCCCCCGGCGTGAGGCCAGTCGAAGAACGTCAGGTCGGTCCCCGGCGACGCGACCGCGTCGGCGTAGAAAAGGTGGTACGCCTGCACGTCGTCCTGATTGATGCTCTTTTTCACCAGACGTAACCCGAGCGTACCGGTGTAAAATGCCATATTCGCCGCCATATCGCCGCTGATCGCGGTCACATGATGCAGCCCCAGAACCGATTCGTTTGTCGTTGCTTCCGTCGGCGTCGTCATATCGTTCTCCTCACCTTTTCTCTGTAATCGTAGCGCGAGGGAAGTAAATCGCGCCGCGCTCTCACGGTACGGTACCCGGATTTGCCGCTTCCGGTTCCCGGCGCGTTGAACCGTCTCGCGCGTATGGCTTTATTCCCCGATTCTGGTATAAGATAGCGAAGCCGGGAGTATCCCGCCGCATTTTAAGGAGCCGACGAAACCATGTTCATACACACCGTTTATTTCTGGATGACGCCCGAAGCGACCGACGCTGACCGCGACCGACTCGCGCAGGACTGCCGCGACTATCTGGGCAAGATTCGCACCGTGAAACAACTCTGGGCGGGCGTCCCGGCGGGAACGCCGCGCGACGTGGTAGACAACTCATTCGGCGTCGGGCTGACCGTGGTGTTCGAGGACAAGGCGGGGTACGACGTGTACGAACCGGACCCGCTACACCTGGAGTTCATCGCGCGCAACAAGGCGAACTGGTCCCGGGTGCAGGTGTACGACGCGGTGGGGTAGGTTCGGGGATGTTCCATCCTCCGGTG
>JAYULM010000122.1:0-4430 GCA_043763605.1 Armatimonadota bacterium
GACGGGGTCACTACGCTTCCGGGGATTTCGTCCGGCAACACGGTGACGCCTCTGACTCCCCCTTTCTCCCCTTCCCACCCAGAGGGTACCCGGGGAAAGGGGGCGGGGGGGATAGGGGGCACCGCAACAGCCTTGCCTTCTCTCTCCGTCCTGATTCCCGCACGTAACGAGGAATCCGTGATTGCGGCGTGTATCCGGTCGCTTCTCGCGCAAGAGTATCCCGGTCCGCTTGAAATACTGGTGCTGGACGACCGTTCCGACGACGGCACGGCGCGGATTGTATCTGAAATTGCGGGAACCGACCGGCGCGTCAAACTGCTGTCGGGCGGGGAACTGCTTGCGGGCTGGAAGGGCAAGCCGAACGCGATGCGGCAGTTGGCGGCGGCGGCGGCGGGCGACGTGATTTTGCTGACCGACGCCGACTGTGTGTTCTATCCCGGGGCACTCGCGGGGGCGGTGCGGCACCGGGAGTCGGTCGGGGCGGACGTGCTCTCGCTGATGCCGTATCTGCAGTGCGGCTCGTTCTGGGAGCATGTCGTGATCCCGCTTCAGTATATGCTTGTTTTCGCCACGCTCCCCGTGCGCAACGTCTACGCGTCGGCGAACCCGGCGTTCGCGGCGGCGAACGGGGCGTTCATATTGCTCCCGGCGCGGACGTACGCCGACCTCGGCGGGCACGAACCGGTAAAGGCGGAAATGGCGGAGGATATTCGCTTTGCGCAGAACGTCAAGCGGCGGGGGCGCAAACTCGTCTACGGCGACGGCTCCACGACGTACGGAGTGCGCATGTATACCGGACTGCGCGACGTGTGGGACGGGTTCAGCAAGAACGTTTTCTCGGCGATGGGTAACTCCGTGGTCGTTGTCGCGGTGTGGAGCCTTTTTCTACTGATCACGCAGGTGTTCCCGTTCGGGTTCGTCGTCTCGGCACTGCTCACCGGCGACCGGACAATGGCTGGTTTTCATCTTCCCGCCGCGCACGTCGCGGTCGCGCTCGGGATTCGTTTTGCGCTGACGGTCCGGTTCCGTCAGGTACTCTGGGCGGTCCTGACGCACCCGGTCGGCTGGCTGATCGTGATCGCCATCGCGTGGAACTCGACGTATCTGGCACTGAGTGGGAAAGGACACGCGTGGAAGGGGCGAACGTACGCGCCGGAGAACGGGTAGGGAGATTTCGACCCTCGCCCCGGTCGCTGTATAATAGATGCATGAAAACCACGCCTTTTTTGCCCCGCCTGCGTCAAGCCGTCGCCGCCGTTCTCCCTGACATCATCGCCCTGCGCCACGACCTGCACCGCAATCCGGAGTTGTCCGGCTCGGAGGAGCGTACGGCGGGCATCGTTTCTGAATTGCTGACCCGGCATGGCATCCCGCACGAGACGCGGATCGGCGGCACGTGGGGCGTGGTCGGTGTGATCGAATCCGGGCAGGGGCGCGGCGACCGGACATTCGCCCTGCGCGGCGATATGGACGCCCTGCCGATCCACGAGGAGCGCGAAACGCCGTATAAAAGCACCGTGCCCGGCGTCATGCACGCGTGCGGGCACGACGGGCACACGGCGAACCTGATGGGCGCGGCACTGGTCCTGAACGCGCTGAAAGCCGACCTGCCGCCCGGTCGCGTCAGACTCGTGTTCCAGCCCGCCGAGGAGACGGTACGCGGCGCGGACGTGATGGTCGCGGCTGGCGTCGTGGACGACGTGGACGCGATTGTGATGTTGCACGGCTGGCCCGTACTTGCCCCCGGCGTGATCGGCGTACGAAATGGTCCGGTGATGGCGTCGAGCGACCAGTTCCTGCTCACCATCACCGGCAAGGGCGGGCACGGCGCGTACCCGCATGACACCGTGGACCCGATCTCTATCGGGGCGCAGATCGTCTGCAACCTGCACAGCATCGTTTCCCGCGAAATCTCCCCGGTGCAGCCCGCCGTGATCTCGGTGACGCAGTTCTTCGCCGGAACCCCGGCGGCGACGAACATCATCCCCGGCACAGCAAAATTAGGCGCGACGGTGCGCGCGCTTTCCCCGGATGTACGCAAAACCCTGCCCGAGCGCATCGAACGGGTGATCGCCGGAATCTGCGCGGCGCATCGGGCGACGTACGAGTATAAGTACAGCCACGGAACCCCGGTCACGGTGAACGACACCGGCGTTACCGACCTGATCCGCGAAGTCGGGCGCGATGTCCTCGGCGCGGAGAACGTGGTCGAACTCCCGGAGCCGACGATGGGCGCGGAGGATTTCGCGTATTATCTGGAAAAAGTCCCCGGCGCGATGTTCCGCCTCGGCACCGGCTGCGAATATCTCCTCCACACGCCCAAGTACGACTTCGGCGACGCGCCTTTAGAAGCGGGGATTTCGATGATGGTGGAGACGGCGCGGCGGTTCCTGGCGAAAGGGGGATCATAAGATGCCTGACTGGAGTATAACGGATTCAGATCCGTTGTTCGAAAAGTTTGATTGGGTGGAAGATTCCGTAATTTATGAGGCTGCTTTTCGCCAAGGGCGCGAGAAAGGTCGAAGAGAGGGCGCGAGTATAGTTCGTGCGGTTGTAATGGAAGTCGGGCAACAACGCTTCGGCAAGCCGTCACTCCCGATTCAGATCGAGCTGGAAGGCATTTGGTCGCTACCACTGCTTCAACAATTGGCATACCGCCTTTCGGAGGCTTCCTCATGGGAGGAACTCATGACCGTGCAGTATGATTGGCGACCATTCGAGTTTCATAAGAAGCAAGGGTATCGCGATTCGATCATTCGAATCATGGCCAAGCGTTTCGGGGAAATATCGGATGCCAATCGAGAGCGACTGCAATCCATACATTCCGAAACGGAACTGGTAGCCCTCATTGATCGTTTCGACGAAGTTAATGGCTGGGACGAACTGCTTAACCTGGGATCGGGATAAGCGGAGATTTGACTCCTCGCTTATCCCAAACTCCCCTCAATGCCAGGTATCGCCGCCCTTGCCGGGGACGGAATCGGTCCCGAAATCGTCGCCGACTTTCGTCCCGAACGCGGCGCGTTAATACCGCTTCGTACGGTTAAGGACTAACCTATCAGGCATCCGAAACGCGGAGATCGACCGTGTGTGCCTCGGTCTCGTCGGGGACTTCCCAGCGGTGGATCATCCGCTGGATCGCCGCGTCACGTACCTGCGCGTCGCGGCTTCTGTTTTGCTTTTGTTGCACGTTCCACGGCACCTCGACGTACACGACGCGGGCGCGGAAGCGGTAGTCGGCGGCGAGCGCGAGGATCGGTTCGCGCTGTTCGCGGCTGATCGTCGTCGCGTTCCAGACGAACGGTTCGCCGCGCCGCAGGTAGTCGCGGGCAGCTTCCCGCGCCGCGCGGATCACGCCGTGCTGGTCGTCGGTGTGCGACACGCGCATCTCGGTGCGGAGTGCGTCGAGCGAGATCATCGGCAGGTGCGCGAACTCGCGCCGCGCCAGCGTGTCCTTCCCCATCCCCGGCAGACCGGACAGCATTACGATCTCGCCGGTCGTGTCGTCGAACGCCGCGTAGTCCGCCGCGCGTCCCGGCTTGCGGAAGTATTCGACCCGGCTATGCGCCGACGCGAACGAGTACGGCGCGGCGAAGCACACCGCGTCCCGCGCGACCTCGGCGAACAGGGCGACGTGGAGCAGACTCAGTTCCTGCGTCGGGGCGATACGCCCGCGCACGTCGGCTTCGGCTAAGATCGCGAGATGGTCGCACCGGCACGTTTGCGCGATGGTGATCACCGACCGTTCGGGATCGTCGCTTCCGATCACGAAAAACGGGCGTTGGTGCCACCGGATCAGCGCGCAGACCGCTTCCCGCACGGCGAACGGTACGCCTGATTTCCAGAGCATCTCCCGCGCGATGATCATCCCGCGCCGCGAGTGTCCGAGCGAGGTTACACGCCCGTCGCTATCTGTCGCAGTCGTCGCGGGCTTTCCAACATCGTGGAGCAGGGCGGCGAGGAGTAGCACCCCGCGCTCGCCGGACGGCAAGTCGCGCCATGCCGCGAGGTTGCGCAGTTCGTCCACGACCATCCGCGTATGCGTCGCCACGTCGCCCTCCGCGTGATGGACCGGGTCCTGCGGGCACTGCGCCATCGCTTGCCACCAGGGGAGCGGCGTCAGCTGATCCCACGGGAATGGTGCGTCGGGGGTATTTATGAAACTGATGAAGTGTGATGCTTCCATGATTTTCTGTGTCCCGCTGTGCCCTCACCCCCGGGCACCCTTCCGTCTGCCCTCTCACCCCCCTGCCCCCTCTCTCATCGGAATGAAAGAGGGGGTGTCCGAGATAGTTCGGCGGTCCCGATTCTCGGATTGTTCGAGGAACGGGTAACGTCTCGCCTCCGGACTCCCCCTCTTTCATTCCGATGAGAGAGGGGGCAGGGGGGTGAGAGGGCAGACGGAAGGGTGCCCGGGGGTGAGGGCACAG
>JAYULM010000123.1:0-16801 GCA_043763605.1 Armatimonadota bacterium
CGTGTACCGTGTATCCCCTCCGTCTCCCCCTCTCCGGCACGGAGAGGGGGCTGGGGGGTGAGGTTCCGGGCGAAAACCGCGTCACTCCCCCGGTGAGCAATTCTACTAAAGCACGTTTGCTTCCCCGGTGAGTATGGGTACATCCCGATAACTGACTTCACAGACGTGAGAGGGTGTCGGATTTCGCACAGACGCCTGCAAATCATAAACTTTCTGTGGCGTTGCGGCGACTAACTCTAAATAATGCACGTGACAGAAGGGGTTGAAGCGATGGCGGGATGGTGGTCTTTCCACAAAACAAGAACTGAAAAGGCGACGAAATTCGGTATTGTCGGACCGACGGCAGTGCGGAGTAGTTATGCCGCGCCGCGCCCCACCCGTCACCTCCCCACGCAGTGTCGCCCGGGCTGGCTCTGTAACGAACGCGGGAAGACGCGGACGCGGTTAGGACGAAAACATCTCCTCGCACGACCGGTTACGGGTTCGCGGCGGCAACCGCAAAGCGTGGTGGCACAGTTGCTCCCTTCGGTCCCCGTGGGCATCGGTGAAAGCCCGGCGGCGGCGTTCGCACGTGCGACGGAGCGGATTACCCCTCGTGCCGATGAGTTGGTCGTTGGCATCAGTAGCGTACGCCGGGTGCAGATCGAGGGCACCGGTGTCATCGCGCTTGAAAAAACCCGTTGTACCCGGACCCCGGACGGCGCGCGCAACGTCACGCTATTCTGGGCGGTGCTCGCAGGGTCGGGGCGAATCCTGCGCATGGCACGTATTTGCGCGCGGGGCGAAGCGGAGTTGCGCACCTACCGAACTCAGGTTGCCGACTTCCTGCGTCGATGGACGACAGTCGCCGTAGTCACCGTCGAAGATAAAACGGTTCTTTTACGGCGAAACGTGTAAAGCCCCGGATTACAGGCGAGGATTTTGTCCCGTTATGCCGATAATATACTCCGGCGCCCTCTGGTAATCACTCTACCTAACTTTCCGGGCCGCCGAGGGAGAAGATATTGAAGCATTCATCGTTTTCGGGGTTCGCGTTGGGGTTGACTTCGGTTCTGGTATTTTCTTCGTGCATATCAGCATCTGCCGCCCCGCCCGTCGCGCGTATAGGGCAGATCGCTCGCACATCGCGCTACATCGTTCAGGTTCGTAGCAACGACTCGCTCGCCCGCCGCACTTTCCGCCTCGCGTTGCGTGGCAAAGTCAAACGCCTCGGGCGTACGATCAATGGCATGAACTGCGCCATTATCGAAGCGACCCCGGCGCAGGTCGCGAAATTAGCCGCCGACCCCCGCATCGTTTCCGTCACTCCGGACCGGATCGTGCGCAGTCAGACCATCCCGCTCGATCTCGACCGCGCGGCACTCGGCACCGATCAGGTGAACGGCGTCACGGGCTACACCGGGACCGAGACCGGGGCGGGAATCGGCGTCGCCGTGATCGACTCCGGCATCATGGGCAACCACCCCGACCTCGTGAACCGCGTCGCCGCTTTCAAAGACTATGTCAACGGCAACGACGCGACCGCGTACGACGACTACGGGCACGGCACACACATCGCCGGTCTGATCGGCGGGAGTGGGGCGAGCGGGATCGCAGGCGGTGCCAGCCGCAACTATCGCGGCGTCGCCCCTGGATCGCACCTCGTGGGCTTGAAAGTCCTGGACGCCTTCGGGATCGGGCGGACTTCGGACGTTATCGCCGCCATCGACTGGTGCGTCACGAACAAGTCGCTCTATAATCTGCGCGTGGTCAACCTGTCGCTCTCCACTACCGTGACCGGACCGGCGGCGGGCGACCCGCTCTGCCAGGCAGCGGACCGCGCGGTAAACGCCGGTCTGGTGGTCGTCGCGTCGGCGGGGAACTTCGGCGGCATTTACGGTACGGTAGGCGTTCCCGGCAACGCCCCGATGGTGATCACCGTAGGAGCGACCAACACTCGTGGAACCGCCGCTCGCGGCGACGACACGATCACATCCTTTACCGGGCGTGGTCCGACCGCCTACGATGTACTGATCAAGCCGGACATCATGGCACCGGGCAACGACATCGTTTCCCTGCGCGTCCCCGGGGCGACGATTGACGTGATGTACCCGCTGGAGACGCGCCATTCGTCCGCGCCCGACTACGCACGGCTTTCCGGTACTTCCATGAGCACCGCCCTGGTCAGCGGCGCGGCGGCACTGATGATAAACGCCAACCCGCAACTGACGCCCAACGCGGTCAAGGCGTCGCTGATGTTCACGGCGCAGGTGTTATCCGGCTACGATCCGGTAACGAATCTGACCGGCTATTATGACCCGCTCACACAGGGTGCGGGCGAACTGAATGTGGTCGGCGCGGTAGATATGGCAAGGCGCATCAGCCCGACGACCGGGTTCGTGGGCACGCCCCCGATGACCAGTCTCATTGCCGGACAAGCCGCCCCGTGGTCGGGTGCTACTATCCCCGCCATCATGGAACGACCGGGTCTCACCTGGCAAACCTCGCTCCTGTGGGGCGGGAACACCGGCCTTACGATTGAGGACGCGCGGATCGTCTGGGGGAGCAACGTTGTCTGGGGCGGTAATGGGAGTGACCTCGGCGGCACCATCCCGCCGCGCCGCTGGAACGATGATCTCGTCTACGGCGATAACGTTGTCTGGGGCGGTAATGGGAGTGACCTCGGCGGCACCATTCCGCCGCGCCGCGTTCCTCTGGTGTATGCGAACAACGTGGTCTGGGGCGGTAACGGGAGCGACCTGGGCGGCACCATCCCGCCGCGCTTCCGGGATGAGAACGCCGTCGTCAACGCGAATAACGTTGTCTGGGGTGGTAACGGGAGCGACCTCGGTGGCACCATCCCGCCGCGCATCCTGGGGGACCGGACCGGGCAGTTGGCCGCAGGCGACTCCCAGACCTGGGGCGGGTTCATCGGCTTGTTGATACCTGATCCGCTCGCCGGACCGGCACACTAATCCCGAAGGAGCGATGGGTGCCCGCTCCCTTCCCGTGCCGTTCGGCATGGGAAGGGAGCGGGCACCTGTTTTTTGCAACACAACTGTTTGACTGCGGGCGTTTCCTTGCGTACAATACCCCGTGATGTCCGCCGCTACTCCCGCCGAAAACGAAACCGCTGTCTACTGCCTCGCGTCCGGCTCCTCGGGAAATGCGGTACTCGTTGTCGCGGGGGGCGCGTCACTCCTCGTGGACGCCGGTCTCGGGGTGCGCACGATCACCCGCGAACTGAAACGCCGGGGTGTCGCACCCGAGTCGGTTTCGGGCGTTTTGCTGACGCATGAGCACATCGATCATGTACGCGGGGCGGTTCCATTCGCGCGTCGCTATAAAGTCCCGCTGGTCGGCACGGACGGTACCCTGCAAACCCTGCTCACGCAGGAGGGTAGGGACGCGCCGACGCGGGTCGTCGATTCGCGCGGCGAGATCGGAATCGGGGCGTTCGGGGTACGGGCGGTGCGCACGACGCACGACGCTGCCGACCCGGTCGGGTTCCGTGTGTCGTGCGGGGATTTCGCCCTGTGCTACGCGACCGACACCGGCACATTGACGCCGGAGTTCCGCGACGCGTGTGTCGGCGCGTCGCTGATCGCCGTGGAGTCTAATCACGACATCCACAAACTGCGCTTCGGTCCGTACCCCGACGTGGTCAAGGCGCGCATCCTGTCACGCGACGGGCACCTGTCCAACAACGTGGCGTGCGACTTCCTTCTCGCACATGTCGCCGAGCATGGTCCCGTCTGCGCGTGGCTGTCGCACCTGTCCGACGTGAACAATACCCCGCGCATGGCACTCAACTACTGGAAGAAGCGGTACACGGCGGAAGGGTTCAAGGCGTCGCCCGCCGCCGTGGAAGTCGCGCTACGAGACAAGCCGTCGCTGGTGTTCCGCGCCCGCACCCGGGCAGTGCAACTCGCGTTGTTCTGAGGGTGCGGCGGCTTACCAACGTTCTCGGGGGATTGGAATCCCTCCGGTGTGCGCCTTCGCCACGCAGGGGGAACCGGACTTCGACCCGGGCACGTTGGGCGACGCGCTCGAAATCCGACTCGCCGACTTTGCACGGCTGACATGCCAATCAGGAACGGCTGATCAGAGCAACAATCGTTTCCTGCACCGTTGCGAAACGCTCCGCAGTTAATCGCCCGGCGACGCGGATGATCAGGTTTTCGTGAAGTGTCACCAGATAATTCGGGCGGATGTTGCTGACCGGTTGTGTCAGCCCGCCGCTGGAAAAATCATTCGCCGTCACCGTGATCGCGTCGGGGTCTGTTTTGAACTGGCTCGTAATCTGGCACAGAACGACATTCGGTGTGTTCGGGATCGCGTGAACGACCAGAGCAGGGCGACGTTTCGTCTGGCTCAGGTCTGTGTACGGATAATCTACGACCACTACTTCGCCCGCTATAAATCCTGCCATGCTTCGTCCTCGGCAGTGTCATCCCAGGCATCGGCGAGGGCGGTCCTTCCCAAATTCACCTTCCCCCATAGCGATTCGTGATCCCCATCACCTTCGGCTTTCGGCAGGCGTGAGTAGCGTAAAAAACGCAGGAAATCCAGCACCTCTTGCAGAAGCGGTTCCGGCATCGCCTCCGCTTCGCGGACCAACAACTCTTTCGTACTCATGGGCGTATTATACCGTCATGGTAGATCATTCCATCCCCCGAGAACGTAACCACGCCGATCCGGATCGAAAACCGACTTGCCGACTTCGCACGGCTGTCTTGTTGAGCGGATGGCGGAATGTTCGCGTATCCGTGTGGACCGCGAGGAGGATTGTTCGCGAAATTATTGGTGCTACGAACGTGATGCGGCTTCTGCCCACGGTATAATGGACGCCGTGGCTGACACTATACATTTGACGGGTTTTATCCGCGACGTGCGCTATACGGCGTGTATGGCAAGCCCGTTGACTTCTTACTCGGCAGACGGCTTCGACATAAATAACGTCGCCCCGTCGGGCGTCCTGACTTTCGCGGCGGGGCAAGCGGCATACTCGCGCTGGGTTTCGCCCAAACGCACCCGCAGTTACCCGTTCGAGCGGATATATAACACCTTCAACGCGCCGCTCCGAATCACGGTGATTCCGGTCATCAAGGACGAAGGCGCGGATGCCGACCTCGACCGTATCCAGTATTCCACAGTGTCGTGGATGAATCTGCTCAATGTGTACGTCGTTCTCGGCTATTACAAGGAAGCGAGTAAGAATCGGAGCGTCAAACGTGGGGCGAAAGAGTGCCTGACCGGGCAAAAGTTGGACGCCGACGCGGTGAACGACCAGATCGCCGGAATCATCGCGTACAAACAGAGTGCGCTACACTGGAACCGCACCCTCTTTGAAACTCGCTTTGCGCAAACGTATCGTAGCGCGCTGGATGCCTACGCCGGGATCAGTTCGCGCACCGGGGTAGCCGTCCATGACCGCGCCGTTCAGGAGCGTTATCTCAACTCCGTAATCGCCGACTACGACGAATTTCGCGTCCGCTCCCTGCGCGGTTCGGCGGGAGCGGCGGTCCGGGAAAGCAGCACCTTCCATCGCCTCGAATATCTTTCCGATGGGGCGAAGGCGATCCTCGCTATCGAAAACTACCTCGGCGGAGTCTATCATCTTACGGCGGACGAGATCGTTGTCGCGGACGACGTGACCATCCTGCAAGAGTCCAAGAACACGAAAGATGCGTTGCCGTCGCTCTCCGACATCAAGGACGGCTTGTTCAAACTGATTCTGTTCTCGAATCTCGACCGTCTGGAACACGACGGCGAGCCAGTGACGTTCGCGACCCGCTTGAAACTGACCGGTTCGGGCGTTCGCTCGTCGGTGCGTCTGCCCTGTGATCCGCAGGTGTTAGCCGACTTCTTCGCGGCGAACGCGGGCGTGTTTACGGCGCGGCACAAAAAAACGATTCTGTTGCTCGAACAAGAGGCAATAGCCAATCGCCTGACCATCGAAATCGGGGGTAACACGACATGATCAAAAGCCCCCTGCGCTATCCCGGCGGCAAGTCACGTGGCATCGGCGAGATCGCCGCGCGGATGCCGACGCGGTTCACCGAATACCGCGAACCGATGGTCGGCGGCGGGTCGGTGTTTTGCTACGTCCGGCAACAATTCCCCGACGTTCGGTGCTGGATCAACGACCTGAACTACGACTTGGTCTGTTTCTGGCAAGCCGCGCAGGCGGACAGCGACGTGCTGGCGGACGAACTGCACCGGATACGGGAACGGGAATCCGATGGGCGCGCCTTTTTCGAGCGGTTGCGGGGCTTGGACAAGGAAACGCTGAACGACTTCGAGCGGGCGACGCGCTTTTTCGCCTTAAACCGAATTACGTTCTCCGGCACTATCGAATCGGGGGGGTACTCGCAAGGCGCGTTCGAGGGGCGATGGACGCACTCCGCGATTGAGCGGGTACGCGACCTTGCGCCGCTACTCTCCGGCGTCCGAATCACTTACGGTGATTATGAGCCGCTCCTGAACGGCACGGCAGACCGCATTTTTGTGTTCCTCGACCCGCCGTACCTGACCGCGACTCAGTCCAAATTGTACGGCGTGAACGGCATTCTGCACACCGGGTTCGACCACGAGCGGTTCGCGGCGATGGTCCGCGCTTGCCCGCACGATTGGCTCATCACGTATGACGACGCCCCCGTCCTGCGAGAACGCTTCGACGAATCCTCGCTGTACGGTTGGCGATTGCAATATGGCATGAATAACTACAAACAGGAAGGCGCGGCGATAGGCGCGGAGTTGATGATCTCTAACTACGAACCTGCCCCGGCAGTGAAGCCGAGACCTGGGGTAACGCAGTTCGCGCTGGCTCTCGAAGCCCGGTCGGAGTATCTTTCGGGGGCAGACTGAAGGCGGGTAGTCACCCGCCGAAGGGATAACCGATGCGACTACTGATCCTGGGCGGCACGATATTTTTAGGGCGGCACTTAGCCGAGGCGGCGTTGCGCGCGGGGCATGCCGTGACGCTGTTTCATCGTGGCAAGCATAACCCCGGCTTGTTCGGCGATGCCGTGGAAACGGTTACAGGGGACCGAACCGTCGCGGACGATCTGGCGCGGCTGGCGAGCGGCGGGACGTGGGACGCCGTGATCGATACGTGCGGGTACGTGCCGCGAATCGTCGGCATGTCGGCGGACGCCCTGAAGGATAGCGTCCGCGCATACTGCTTCATTTCTACCGTGTCCGTGTATGCCGACTGGTCCGTGAAGAATGTAACCGAGGATGCGCCGCTGGCGACGCTCGACGACCCCGCGACCGAGGAAGTGACCGGCGAGACCTATGGCGGTTTGAAAGTGCTGTGCGAGAACGCGGTGCGTAACGTTTACGGTGACGCGCGGACGCTGATCGTCCGACCGGGCTACATCGTCGGACCGCACGACCCGTCGGACCGCTTTACGTACTGGGTTCATCGCGTCGCGCAGGGCGGCGGCGATATTCTCGCGCCGGGGGACGAGAACACAATCGCACAGTTCGTCGATGTGCGCGACCTCGCAGAATGGAATCTGCGTTTGCTGGAAGGGGGAACCACGGGCACGTACAACGCCGACGGGCTGCCGGTGCGTTTCGACGAACTGTTCGCCGCCTGCCGCGCGGCGGCGAACCGCACGGAAGCCGACGCGCGCGTCGTGTATGTCCCGGAATCGTTCCTGGACGCGCAGGGCGTGGATTCGTGGCAGTCGGCATTGCCGATCTTCACGCCGAACTCCGCCGAGGACGCCGGGCAGGTGGACATCTCCCGCGCCGTCGCCAGCGGCTTGACGTTCCGCCCGCTCGCCGAAACCGTCGCCGACACGCTCGCCTGGGACCGGAAACGCACTGCCGAGAACGCCTACAAAAACGCGCTCACCGCCGAACGAGAAGCGGAACTGATCGCGGCGTTCTGCGGCGGATTTTAGGCGAATTGTTGTTTGCCTTGTTGTTCGCTTTTTGATACAATAGGCGCATGGCAACCGGAATAAAGACACGCTACGTCTGCGAAATGTGCGGCTCGGTACAGCCGAAATGGCAGGGCAAATGCCCTGACTGCGGCGAGTGGAACAGCCTCGTCGAGGAGGCGGTTCGCGGCACGGCGAACACGCTCGCACAGTCGCTCGCCCGCAACGGCGGGTCGCTCAGCGGCAACGGCGGCGGCGGCGGCGGTAATGGCAACGCGACCGGACCCGGTTCGCCCCTCGCCGGTGCCACCAACATCTCGTACATGGGTGCGGCGCAGTCGCGCCCCCGCCCGATCACGTCGATCTCGGCTATCTCCCACGAACGCCAGACGACATATATCAGCGAGTTCGACCGTGTGCTGGGCGGGGGCGTGGTCGCCGGTTCGCTGGTGCTGATCTGCGGGGAACCCGGGGCGGGGAAATGCCTCGCCGGGACGGAACGCGTCCTTGACCCACTGACCGGCGATTACCTCCCGATAACCGAGTGGGCGAACGGTAATCGCGGCGTCTACACGCTGGATACCGACACCTACCGGCTGAGTGCGGGGCGGGTGGAAAAGTTCTGGGAGCAGGGCGAAAAGCCGCTCGTTCGCGTGGAAACACGCCTGGGGAAACGGCTCCACTGTACGCCGAACCACCCGCTTCTCACGGAAAACGGATGGGAGGCGGCGGGCGGGTTACTCCCCGGCGCACGGCTCGCGACGCCGCGCTCACTTCCGGTTTTCGGGACGGAGACGATGGCGGACGCGGAAGTAAAGTTGATCGCGTATATTCTCTCCGACGGTTCTGCCCGAAGCAGTATCAACGTGACTTCGATGCTTCCCGAGGTTGCCGATGATCTAACGGGTGTCGCCGCGCACTTCGGGATGACGCTTCGGGTGTACGAAAAACCGGGCAATCGCGCCAAACAGTATCGCTTCGTCGTTCCGCACGGGGACCGCGAAGAATCACGGGCGGGCATCGCAACGCGTTTAAAGTCCGCGCAACACGACGCCTGTATCTCGCGGGCGGAATGGGCACGAAAAGCCGCAGTTTCGTATGATTCGCTCC
The DNA here is from genome assembly GCA_043763605.1 of Armatimonadota bacterium. Lineage (GTDB taxonomy): Bacteria > Armatimonadota > Armatimonadia > Armatimonadales > Armatimonadaceae > JACMIU01. Next base: position 8,985 of record JAYULM010000123.1, read on the forward strand.
GGGCATGGACGGATGGGAACGCCGCTCCGAGCAAAGAGCAATGCGAACGCTTAGCCGGGGCGATTGCCATCGAGGAAGATTTCTACGATCCGCAAGCGGGAATGACCACACCGATAGCGCGATTTTTAGAGGACATGGGACTTCGCTACCGGTCGGCAAGCAATAAATCAGTTCCCGCCCCCGTGTTCCGTCTGGCGAAGGCGCAGTTGCAACAGTTTCTGCGGGTGCTGTTTTCCTGTGATGGTAGCGTTTACGCGACGCCGGAACGAGCCGGTGTATCGTACTCCACGATCAGCCGTCGTCTGGCAGAGGATGTGCAACACCTTCTGCTACGGTTCGGGCTGGTGGCACGTTTGCGTGAGAAGCGGCAGAGCGTTAACGGCGAACCGTACACCGCTTACGAGGTAGAGATGCGAGGCACCGAAACCACAAAGCGGTTTCTGGAAGTAATCGGCATCTGGGGGCGGCACGACGCCAAAGCCCATCTGGATGCGATCCCGAAAACGCGGTTCGCATCGACCGGACAGGATACCGTGCCGACGGGTACTCACTTCTGGCAACACCTCACCGAGATCACCGGGGGCTTTAACCGGAACGCGATGCGGGCGAAAACTGGCGTTTATGTACAGAACCGCCGTCACGACCGCCCTCTCTGCCGCCAAACAGTCGCCGCGCTTGCCGGAGTCTATGCCTCGCCGTTACTGGATCGCCTCGCCTGTAGTGATGTCTACTGGGATGAAATCGTATCGGTGACACCCTGCGGAACCGCGCCGGTGTACGACCTGTCCGTGCCGGGAACCGCAAACTTCGTCGCGCAAGGCATGATCGTTCATAACTCGACGCTTTTGTCGCAGGTCGCGGGCAACCTTGCGAAAGCCTACGGCACCGTGCTGTATGTTTCGGGGGAGGAGTCGGCGCAACAGATCAAACTGCGCGCCGAGCGGCTCGGGTCGGAGCATGACGATCTGTTGCTGGCGTCGGAAACCGATGTCGGGCAGATCGCCGGGTATATCGACGAACTCAAGCCGAAGTTTCTGATCATCGACTCCATCCAGACCATGCAGTCGCCTGATGTCGAATCCGCGCCGGGGACCGTCTCGCAGGTGCGCGCGTCCACGGCGGCACTGGCGGCGATTGCGAAGGGGAGGGGAATCCCGGTCTTTCTCGTCGGGCACGTCACGAAGGAAGGCTCGCTCGCCGGTCCCCGCGTTCTGGAACACATGGTGGACACCGTGCTCTATTTCGAGGGCGACCGCCATCTGACGTTCCGCGTACTCCGCGCCGTTAAGAACCGCTTCGGCTCCACCGACGAACTGGGGATTTTCGAGATGCGCGAGGAGGGTTTGGTCGGCGTCGAGAACCCGTCCGAACTGTTCCTCGCCGAACGTCCGCAGATGCAACCGGGGTCCACGGTGACGGCGACTATCGAGGGGACGCGCCCGCTTCTGGTCGAGATTCAGGCGTTGGTCGCGCCGTCGTATCTCGGATCGCCGCGCCGCACGACGAACGGCGTTTCGCGCGACCGCGTGTCGATGATCTTAGCGGTGCTGGAAAAGCGGGTCGGCTTGTCGCTCGCCAACCAGGACGTGTATATCAACGTCGCGGGCGGGATCAAGATCGAGGAACCGGCGGCGGATCTCGCTATCGCGCTCGCCATCGCGTCGAACTTCAAGGAAATGCCGGTGGACCCGAAGGCGGTCTTTCTGGGCGAGATCGGCTTGTCGGGCGAGGTGCGCGGTTGCTCGCAGATCGACAAGCGGCTCAAAGAGGCGGCGCGTCTCGGGTTCGACATGGCACTGATCCCCGGCAAGAACATCGGGCGCGACGCGAAAGGCTCCGGCATCGCGTTCCTCGGCGTGGACGGCTTGCGGGAAGCGGTCGATAAGTCGCTGATCAGTCCGAGCGGGGTGTAGTGGTTGTCGGGACCGGAAATCTGCTTATCAGCCGTGCAGCCGAAGTGAGAGCCGACCCATCCACAGGTCGCTTCTTTGTCCCTGTTTCGACTTGACCAGCGATTATCCACAGCGTTTTTGACAACGATAAAGGCGCATTCTACAATGAACATGCAATTGATTTCGGGCGCGGATACACTGGGGATATAACGACGCGACCGTGAGAGGATTGGAATAATCTCAATGCCAACGATAACACTCGATCTGCCCGAGTCCACGTACCGTGACGCGCTCTCCTTCGACGTAACCGAGCGGGTGCGCCTGTTCGCCGTCGCGCTACGCACCGCCCGCGCCATCGAGGAAGCCGAGGAAGACCCCGACGTACCGGACTATGATCGTCCGACCGACGAAGCTGACTTGGAGGCAATCGGGCGCGGACTTGCAAGCCGCTGCGGAAGGGCGAACCGCTCCCGGTGACGTAGTTTTCGCCCGGTTACGCGAACAGGCGCGAAACGGGCTTTCGCCGAAATGACGCCGCTCTTCCTGGATATTACCGAACCGGCAGAAGCGGAAATATCCGGGGCGATTGAGTATGCCCGTTCTCTCGGTGGCGACATAGCCGCCGAGCTGTTTGCCGAACGGGTAGCGCAAGTGTTCACTAAAGAAGTCGGACGGCTCACCGAAGAGGTTGCCGCGAATGTAACCGGGAAGCCGTTCGATCAGCCTGACGAAGCGGCATCTAGTCGCTGGGCGCAATCCGTGTACCGTCCGAAGACCGCCACGCTGGGTTATTCCCCGTCCTGCCCGGTGTCGCCATCGGCATTGAAGGGACGCCCCGCGCTATGCCGGAAGGCGTGGATGTACAGCGTGTCCGGTTTATCGGTTGCCGACTTAGCGCGTAGTGCGTAGTACGCGAACCAAAGCCCCGCCGAACTGCCGCGCTTGCGCTTCGTGGCGGTTTCTATACGAAGCCGGTACACCGGTTGCGAGTAGCGGATCGAAGCCGCCGCGTCCGGTTGGTCGAACGGCTTGCCGGTATCGTTGTCGGCGACTTCTTCGGCGAGCGACGCCGCCGCTTCCCGAAACAATTGCGCCACGCGAGCCGCGAACGCTTCGGCGTCGCCGCCGGTAGCGCGAACATATTCCATCGCTGCCGATACTTCGGCGAGTGCGGGTTTGGACAAGTCGAGATAAAGCGGGGTCATTTCGGCCCGCGCCGTGCTTGTTCCATAAGCCCCGCGAGTGCCACGTCGCCGGGTACCGTTTCGCCCCGTGCTTCGGCTTCCAGACTGCGTCCGATAGCCTCCAGGTCGGCTTCGTTCGTTTCGCGGTCGAAATCCGGCAGATCGGCGTCTATCGTTTCCAGCGTGGCGAACATCACGGCGGCGAACCGGTTGCGTTGGCGGGGGGTCAAGGTGAGTGCGGCGCGGTATGCCGTGTCCGGCAGATCGAGGGTCAGGGTTGGCATTGATCGGTTCCTTCCGTCCCTACCGGCGCGTGAACGGGGCTGGTGACGCGGTGGGCGGGCAGGACAGCGCGGCGTGATAACCGACCTGCCCCGGCGCGAGGTCTGTAGGTTTGCAGTTCGGCAACGTCGATCAACACCCTGCCGAATCGTTCGTGCCGTGTAAAATTACCTGCCGAAAGCGCGTAATAGATCGCCTTTTCGGAAACGCTCGCTTGCGTCGCCGCTTGCTGTACGGTTATCAGTTCCATGCCGATGGTATACCGTGTATTTAGAAAGCCGTCAAAAATAATTTGAAACATTTCTCGTTAATTTAGACTGAAATCCAAATCAATAGCAGAAGGGACACGACGCCTCTGTCACGGCATATCTCTCGCCCGGTTGTGGTCCGTGCCCCCGTTCAATCCGACCGCGCCTCCCCGATTTGCGCCTCGGCGAGGCGGATCAGTTCGCGGTGCAACGCCGCTAACTGGTCGGACAGCGCGGTTAGTATCTGCGCCGCTTCGAGCAGTTCGCCGTTCATATTCGCGGACACGTCCTGCGAAAAGTCGGCGTTGGCGATGCGTGTGATGTGGAAAAACAGGGCGCGCAGGTTACTGGTCAGGTGGGACGACATGGCGTTGACATTGATGACGAGGTCGCGCCATGTCCCGTCTGCCCCAGGCAGTTCGATCTGCCCGCCGAGCCGACCCTGCGTACCGATGTCGCGCGACAAGTACGTCAGTTCCCCGGCGAACTGGTTCATCTGATTGACGTGCGCATTGAAAAGGCGCGCGATCTCGCTATCGGTCGGGTCTTCGTACGGCGGCAGTTGTACGGTCAGATCGCCCGTGTGTAGCCGTTGCAACGCGTCGCGGATCTGTTCCGGGCTGAGGCGCGGCGTCACGGGGTCGGATGGCAGGGACATTAGGATGCTTCCTTCGGTTCGTAATCGGGAGTATGCCCCATGTTACCCGTATCCGATAGATTTAATCCGTTCCGCGTCGCGCGGGGGACCGGGGTATTATCGGATCAGATTGTAGATAACGCCGAGGAAAATGAACCCGAAGGCGATACCCAGACCGACCGCGATCTCGCCTTTCGAGAGACCCCGGCGCGGGGGAGTTTGTCGTTTAAAGGTGTGCTCGGTCCCCTGCGTCAGTTCGACGGGCGGCGGTCCGAGGCGTTTGCGGTTTCGGTCGGCGGGCATCTGGTTTTGCATGGATAAGTAGTGCCTTTCTCTCTGTCCAGGACACCCCGGTACCGCCTCCGGTTACATCTGCCGGGGAACTTTCACTACTTCGCCGTGTACCATACGCTATGGAAACGCACCGTGAACACAACTGGTATATCGAAAACATAGCCGAGTTCGAGCAAGCCAGTTCGCACGGCGATTTTTATTGTGCAGACTTCGTATACGAGTCGGTTTTTCGCGACGACCTGGAACAAGCCGGTTACGTCCATATCCGGTTCGCTCCAGAGATCGGGTCGCGCGATTTGCGGCGGGCGATGTTGGTCCTCGCCGGGCAGTTGAGCGTGCGGCACCCGGAGCCGCTTACCACGCGTTGGGCGTTGCGTTTCGACCAGCAGATCACCAGCCGGTTTCACCGCGATGGCGGACCGGACGAATCGTACCTGCTCCTCGGATACGAGCCGTCGTCCGTCGCGAGCGAAGTGTTCATCGCCGACTTTTCCCGTGCCGCTGCCGCCGAGAACATCACCCCGGACGCGTACCTTGCCCGCTACAACCTGATGATCGCCACGGACGCCGAGCGTCTATCGCCCTATGTGACGCGCCTGTCGGGGTTCGATTCGCGTGTCCCGAACCTGCTCGTGATCAACAACAGCGCATCGCGGCTTGGAGTATTCCACCGGGCGGCGGTGCTGGTCCCGCTGGCGGGTGAGCGGCGGATAATCAACTCCGTACAAATCGCGCCCGCGTCGCTCCCCGGCGAGAATCTATCGCCCGACGACCGAAAAAACTTCCTCGTCACGGAGGAAATCAGCGGTCCGTAGGTTTTGATGTTTCCGTCGGGGCAAGCATTGGTTCGCGTGGCGTGATATACTGATCATGTTGCAGTCTTCGGCTTGCGTTTGCGCATCGCCGAATGATCGTTTAGCACCCCGGTTTGCGTTCGATTTCGTTTGTGGCACGCGTGACTTTCACGCCCGCCCCTCGTCATTTGCACCAATTCATTTGTCTGCCTGAACCGGATTGCGCCTGAATCTCTGGCGTTTGCAGGTAGGTTTTGGGAGACGTTTATGTTATTTTCCGAACTCGGACTCCGTTCCGAGCTTTTGCATGCCCTCGACAGCGCGGGCTACACCACTCCGACCCCGGTACAAGCGCAAGCCATCCCGGCAATCCTCACCGGGGGCGACGTTTTAGCCGCCGCACAGACCGGTACCGGCAAGACGGCGGGCTTCACGCTCCCTGTCCTGCACCTGCTCATGCCGCAGACAGGCAAATCGCCCGCCAGCCTGGGGCACAACACCAAGAATAACCGCCGGATTTCCCGACGACCGGTGCGTTGTCTGATTCTCACCCCGACCCGCGAACTCGCGATGCAGGTCGAAGCGTCGGTGCAAACCTACGGCAAATTCCTGCCGCTCGTTTCCACCGTGGTCTTCGGCGGCGTCGGTATCGGCTCGCAGATGAAGGCACTCGCCCGTGGCACCGACATTCTGGTCGCGACCCCCGGACGATTGCTCGACCACGTCGGGCAGGGAACCGTGGACCTGAGCCAGGTGGAGATCCTGATCCTGGACGAAGCCGACCGCATGCTCGACATGGGGTTCGTCCGTGACATCCGCCGCATCGTTCCCCTCATTCCGGAACAGCGGCAAACCCTGATGTTCTCGGCGACGTTCTCGAAAGAGATCAAGGAACTCGCCAGCGCGTTCCTGCACGAGCCGACCCTGGTCGAAATCGAGCGCGAGAAACTGGAAACCGAACTGGTCGAACATATCGTTTACGGCGTGACCACCGAGCAGAAGCGCGACCTGTTGCTCAAACTTCTATCCACCGATGTCACCGGGCAGGCGTTGCTGTTCACGCGCACCAAGCACATGGCGGACCGTCTGGACAAGGTGCTACACCAGCACGGCATCCCGTCGGCGACGATCCACGGCAACCGTTCGCAGGTACAGCGCACCCGTGCCTTAGCCGATTTCAAGGGCGGAGCGATCCGGGTGCTCGTCGCGACCGACATCGCGGCGCGCGGTCTGGATATTCACAACCTGCCGTTCGTGGTCAACTACGAGATCCCGAACGTGCCGGAAGACTACGTCCACCGCATCGGTCGCACCGGTCGCGCCGGGAAAACCGGTGAAGCGATCTCGCTGGTCAGCCGGGACGAATACAAGTTCCTGCGCGACATCGAGAAACTGATCAACAAGCCTATCGAGCGGCGTGTAGTAGACGGCTACGAGTCGCCGCTCCCGGACCCGAACTCGAACGTCAACATCCCGTCGGGCGTCGTCATGGGCGGTCGGGGCGGCGGCGGGGGCGGTCAGCGCGGCGGCGGCAATAGCGGCGGACCGCGCCGCTTCGGGCGACCGTCCGGCGGCGGGGGACAGCGGAGCGCGTCGCGACCGGCACGCACCGGGTAAAATAAGGGCGGAGGTACCCTGATGAGCCTGATCGCCGAATCGAAACATAAAACAAAGGTCGTCCTGCCACCACACCGGCAGGGCGACCCGGAGGCGCGCCGCATCGCCGCCGGAATCGAAGCCGTCGAACTGCCACCGTACGTCGCTGAGGTGCGTGTGGAACTCGGCGAATACTGGCCCGGCGAACCGGACATGACGCTATCCATGTAGGAGTTACGCGGTCTCACCCCAGAGGTGAGGCTCCGGGGCAACCGCGTAACTCCTACCCTGACTGGAACTGAACCCTGCAACTGCCACGTAGCGAACGAAGAAGAGGCGTTATCGAAGATCGAGGGCACAATTACGCCGTTCGCATCAATGTAGGACGTGTAGAGGGCGGTGACGCAGGTATGTAATGCGTTCGGGCTATTCCGATCTGCACAGGCATCTTGAAGCACTACGGCGAGGGCGTCGGTAATTTTTGTTCACGGGTTTTCGCGGGTGTCACTGATTATTTTATCAAAGAGCGGCGTAAAACCCCCTCTACGGCTTTAGCCGGGGGATATAAGCCGCGTCGCCTTTCCTGCGAAATCGACCTAAGGCGATTTGCGCGTGAAGGCGACAGACTGCTTTCTCAGGTTATATGAATCATGGTATAATGACCGCGTGAGTGTGATTTGTATAAAATACAGAATATTGCCGACGAAAGCACAGGAGACGGCGTTAAACCAGACGCTTGCCTTGTGCGGCGAAGTCTATAACAGCCTCGTCAATGAGCGCACGGCGCGCTACGACATCGCCAAAGAATCCCTCTCGCGCAACACGCAGAACAATCACATCACGGCGTGGAAACGGGCGCACCCGGAACTCAACGCCGTGCATAGTCAAGT
>JAYULM010000124.1:0-16784 GCA_043763605.1 Armatimonadota bacterium
CTCCGGTCTGAAGACCGGGGGGTCCTCGTGCATTCCGCTGAAGGGTTCCCGTCGGCACACTTGCCGACTGGAAGCGTTCCGCTGTAGACGCTTCGCGTCGCCGGGGCGCACTGTCCGCGCGGTAATGGAACGATTGCCTGACGCGAAGCGTCTACAGCGTCCTCGCTTACACAGGAACCCTTCAGCGTCCGATCAACAAATGGAGTCGGTATACGGATTCACACTTCCTGCGCGATAAACTCCTTCGCGGCAGGGACGCTCGCGGGAGGCACGACGACCCCGCGCAGTCCCGCGAAGACGGCGGCGGAGATCGCTTCGGCGAGTTCGTCGTCGCTTCCCGGCGATACGAAAACCCACATCGGGGGCACGGTCAGGACATCGGGCAACGTCAGCCCGGCGACTTCGGCGGTGTCGAACGGGAAAAACATCGCCTCGTCGAAGCCGCGCCATTCGTCCGGGTCCGTCAGCGCGTCGGCGCGCGGCGCGCTCGACAGCAACGCCGCGAAGCGCGGCGTCGCCGCGAGCCGTCCGCCGTCCATTTCGGCGTCGGCGACTTCGGATAGCTCCGCGCGGAGTTCGGGCAGGGACAGCGGCAGGGTTTCCGGCGTGAATAACAGGCGCAGGTGGCACAGCGCGGCGAAGCGCACCAGCGAGGGGGCGTCTACGGCGTCGAAGGACGCGAGCAGTGCCACGTCGCCGCCGCCTGCGGCGTCCGCGACCGGCAACAGGCGGGTGAATGCCGCGCCGTCCGGCTCGTGTTCGGGAACATCCCACGGCAGGAAGTCGCCGGGACCGTCGATCACGAACCCATCCGCGCCGTTCTCCGCCGCCTCGCGCAAATCGTCGTGCGTAAAAACACGCGCCCAGACCGGCACCTCGGTCCCGGTCAGCGTCCGCGCCGTTTCGTGGGCGTAGCCGAGTCGGTAGCGCGGGCGTTGGCGGTGTTGCAAACGGTGGATGGCTCCCGCGTCCGGCGCGACTGTGACGCGCAGTCGCACCGGGTCCACGATCAGCCACTCGCCCTCGGGGACGGCGTCCCGCGCCCCCCCTACCCCGGCGACCACGGTGAGATCGGTCGGCAATGTGAAGCGCGGATCGGTCTCCCATTCGGCGACCACCCCGGCTAAAATGAGGCCCTCGGGGAGCGGCATCAGGAGCGAATGGTGCGCGTCGGCGGTGACGAGAACGATCTCCACCGGCTCCTCACGCTTCGCCTGCCGCACCGCAACCGCCAGCAGGTCCGCCGACAGCGTCGAACGCCCGGTCTTCGGGTCCTGCGTCAGTTTCGCGGCGCGCGCGAACACGGTACGCGTCCCGCTCGCCGTGTTGCCGCGCAACAACACACCCGGCGACGGCTCGCGGGCTTCGCGCCGCCGGAGGCGTTCGGGAATGTCAGGGAGCGGAGGAGTCATCGGTGCTTCATGCTATCACAGGTAGCGAGCGGATTTATCGTGCCGACTGCGATCCGGGTTGCCCGGCATCGCGTCGCGATCCGGTACGCGTCGTCGAACGCGTACGACTCGCTCCCCCATCGCGTTCGTATTCATGTGGTATTTCCGATGAATTGGTTCGCTTGCGCTTCCGTCATCTCGAAATACGGCAGGTTGTATTCGTTGGGGTCTTCTCCCAAGCCCGCCATCCCGCACGTGTCGCGGTAAAACGACTCCGCCTGCCGGAGCGAGTGAAGCCCTATCCGACCGCCCATCCCGAGATCCCGGCTGTGCGTTGCCGCAAACTGGAGTAGTGACTTACCGACGCCCCTATATAGCGCGGCGTGTTCGATAGCGGGTGTATGTTCCACGGCGCGGTGGCGAGATAGTCCACATAAACGAGCGGGGCGTTCTTTTGTGAGGGCAACCGACATTCGCGCACCGTGTTGAACAGCATCAGCCCTTCGGTGCCACCCGCGCAGAAGACGCCGAAGAACGCATAGCCCGGAATCCCGTGGTAACGCCGCGCCTTGTTGCTCCACATCCAGTGTTTGTGCTGGGGCAACTGCCGCACAGGCACACCCGACTGGAGTAGCGTCTGCGTGGCGTTGAGCAGGAACGGATACCACATGTCTTCGGTGGCATCGATTTCGGCGACGGACAGGGGACCGCGCACCTCGGCGGCGGTCATGGTCCCGTCGGCGGCGAGCAGAGCGGTCGGGACCACTCTCACTCAGCGAGTCCCGCCCCGAACGGCTCGTCGAAGCGGTGCCGCTCCCAAGGCATCGGCTCGTCCGTGGTGCGCCGGTACTCGCTGACCACGCCGTAGGTGGCGAGGGCGACGCGCAGGAGTTGTTCCGGCGTCAGGTGTTTCTCGGCGGTCAGTCGGGCGAGGGTTACGCGCTCGCTTTCCGAGAGCGATAGGGTGACGCGTTCAGGCGCGGCGGTCGGTTCGGTGGTATCCATAAAAGACGGTCTCCTGCCGGATAGTATACCGCGCCGGGTGATCCGACCTGCCGTATCGCGTCGCGGGTAGTTCTCGCTCTTTCAATCCGGTTTCGCTTCACCATCGTCCCGCCGCTCGAACGAATAGGGCGAGGCGGCACTGTGGCGGACGCCGACGAGTACGAGGGTGTCTGCCGCGCCCGCTCCGCTGCGGTCTTCGAGCGCGTAGAAGGCATACCAGAGTCCGGCACTACTGCGCCGCGCCCGGGTCTTAGCCATCCGTACCGGCTCGCGGTAAACGGGGCGGGTGAAGCGGAGTGACGCCCCCTCGTCCGTCGCGCCGAACGGCTTGCCGCCGTCCGCGATCTCCCGCGCGACCCGCTCACACAGCGCGACAGCCACCTGCCCCAGCCGCTCGGTGAACCGCTCCGCGTACTCGGAGCCATTGGACTGGGAAAAGAACGGTGCCGCCGCGTCGATGTCGAACTGACCGCCCTCGGAGATGTCGAGCGTCAGTGGCGGCGGCGGCGGCGGTGCCACCAGATCGGGCTTTCCCCCTGCGCGAAGCCGTACCGGGCGCGGATCTCGGCGAACACGGCGGCGGCGGGGCGGGTGCGCCCGGCGTCCATGTCCGCCAGACCCCGACCGATGGCGGCGTAATCTTCCTCGGTAAACACGGGTTCCGCCTCCGCCTCGGCGGCGGCAAGCACCGCCGCGCTGATCCCCTCGGCGATCACGCGCGCGCGTTCCTGCGGCGGCAACGCCAGCGCGTATCGGTACGCGACCTCGGACAGATCGAGCGGCATGGGGTCCGCGCCGGTCAGTAGCAGAGTGGCTTGCATACGATTTTTCCTCTCCCTGAGTATACCGCGCCACCGCCACGGATCGCGACTTCCCGGTGCCGACCGTGCCGCGCCGCAGACCGAACACGTCGTGCTTCTTCTCCGCGATCAGGTTCCCGCTCACGTCTACCTCGCCCACGACGCTACCCAAGCCGTCGTACACGTACCAGCGCACGTCGGCGGCGTTCGCGGGTCGCTTGTAGGAAGGTATGCCTACGCGTACATCGGACCGGATGGACCGAGCAGGTACGTCGCGCTGACGTTCAGGACGCCCGCTATGTTTTCTTCCCACTTACGGACAACGTTCGTAGTGTCGTACCCGTAGTGCGTGATCGTGTTCGGCGTCGTCTGCCCGCCGTTCGTCACGCTCATCTTCCGGCGAAGCCCGTCCGCGCCGTAGCGGAAGTCGCTTGTCTTGCCGTTCGAGAGCGAAGAGACGAGCCGGTTCTGGCTGTCCCATTTGTTCGTGTGCGAGGCGTCGGTCAGTGTGTTGCCGTTCGCGTCGCTGGTGTAGTTCGTCACTGAGCTTGTGCCGACCTGCCGCGTCGCGATCCGGTTCGCGTCGCAAAAAAGTGCGACTGATTCTGTCTTGCGAAATGCCGAATACCTTCATGTATATCCCCGAGATTCGCCCGCTTCAATCGGTGCAATATTTGACGGAATCGTTTCATTTCACTTCATATACGTGCGCCCGATCTGTTATTTCTCTTCGCGACTCGAACGTGCAACCAGCAATAAGACCACTACAGCAAAGCCAGCGATGAGTGGCATAACTATAATCATCTTCGCGGTCGGGACACCGAGTGCGGAGTTAGCAAACGCTACCCCCGCACAAACCAAAGACAGAATAACCCCAACTGCAATCTTGATTTTTTGTGTCATAGTTTTATTCGTTTGCATTCGGAAGCCCGGGTTTATCATCCGAAAACACTCTTGGTGCGCCTTGATCTGCTGCGTTATGCTCATCCCATGCCAACACGAAAGATAGGACACAAAGCGATGCGGCAATACCAATGGCGACTATGGCGAGTATTCCCACCGGCCCTGCAATTAATGCGAGAGCGGAAAGTTCCACAGCCATGATAGCAAAATCAACGGATGCTAAAAACAAACCCATTTCGCGCAATTTACACTGTGTTTGTGCGGGGAGGTGTACGTTGCTTCCGATTATCCCTAGTGTGAACGCGATGAATGTAAGAAAGACCACCACTAACAAAGTGATTGCCGAGTTACCACTTAAGTCAACGGAGTTGACCGGATCATTGGTACAGTAGACGAACCAGTTAACTCCATGAGCTTTGGAATCTTCGCTTACAAACCGCCCAATCGCGGGGTCGTAGTACCTTGCCCGCATATAGACGAGTCCGGTCTCGTCGTCGGAATAGTGCCCCAGCGAACCGACGAACCCGTGCCTGCTCTTCTCGGTGCCGACGGTGCCGCGCCGCAGTCCGAACACGTCGTGCTTCTTCTCCGCGATCAGGTTTCCGGTCACGTCCACCTCGCCGACGACGCTCCCCAGCCCGTCATAGACATACCAGCGCACGTCGGCGGCGTTCGCAGGTCGCTTGTACATCGGACCGGACGGACCGAGGAGATACGTCGCCGACGCGTACAGCACGCCCGCTATGTTCTCCTCCCACTCGCGCACCACGTTTGTGCCGTCGTACCCGTAGTGCGTGATGCTCGTCGGCGTGTTTTGTCCGGTCGGCGTCACGGTGTACTTCCGGCGCAGTCCGTCCGCGCCGTAGCGGAAGTCGCTCGTCTTGCCGTTCGAGAGCGAGGAAACCAGCCGGTTCTGGCTGTCCCATTTGTTCGTGTGCGAAGCGTCGGTGAGCGTGTTGCCGTTCGCGTCGCTGGTATACGATTGTACCGCCGATGAACCGACCTGCCGCGTCGCGATCCGGTTCGCGTCGTCGAAGGCGTACGACTCGCTCCCCGTCACGTTGTCCGTCTTCGCCGTACGGTTCCCCATCGCGTCGAAGCCGTAGCCCTGCGTCTGACCGTCGCCGTAGCCCGCCGTCTTCAGCCGGCTTTGCTCGTCGTACGTGTAGGACTCCGTCCGGCTCACGAGTTGGCTCTGCGCGTTCGTGGTCGTGATCGTGTTTGCGGTGCGCTGACCGACCGCGTTGTACGTGTTTCCTGACAGGGTACTTTGATACAACCCAGCCGACCGTGAAGAACGCGAGATCGTATGTTTACAGTTACTTGCCGCTGTTTCGTTTCTGATCTCCTTTTGTCAAGCGGTTGTATATGCCCCCTAATGAAATCTCGAAGACTGCCGCAAGGACACCAAACGACATAATGCAGTAGTATACGCCTTGAGCAAGAGGATGACTAGATAACCACTTCGTTAGCAAAGAAACCAAAGTTTCATGCCTCGCATAGAAAAACGAGAGAACTGCGAACAAAATGATGAGTCTTACAATCCTCGTTTCCTCTAACGACTTAAAGAAGGATTGTACCACCGGATCGTTAGTTGCCAGTAAGGACTGATTTTCCATCATCGTACCCCTCCCATCCATGTTGACTTACTGTGGCTCCTGCGTCCACTGCTTCTGCCATTGCTAGAGCAAATCCGATGCAAATCAACATCACACCTATGGTCACCATAATACCCGCAACTAAACCGAGCGTTACGCCAAGTCCAGGTACAACCACCGCCATCGCTGCTAAACCCGCAATTCTAACTCCACTGACCGCAAAAACGATACCAGCCATTATCATTGCCTTGCACAGTCCCATCTTTTCTATGAAAGAAAAGAGACCGTGTAGCCACTTCGGAGTGGAGAACGCAAACCACTTTCCCAGCAATTCGCTGAGGTCAGCAAGGTCGGGGATGCCTATCTCAGTACCCGATTCATCAACGTAGCAGACAGGATTGTTTTGACAGTAAGCGAACCAGTTTTCACCATCTAAAGCGGGGTCCTGACTAATAAAGCGCCCAATCGCCGGGTCGTAGTACCTTGCCCGCATATAGACGAGTCCGGTCTCGTCGTCGGAATAGTGCCCCAGCGATCCGACGAACCCGTGCCTGCTGTTCTCGGTGCCGACGGTGCCGCGCCGCAGTCCGAACACGTCGTGCTTCTTTTCGACAAGCATCGCACCGCTCACGTCCACCTCGCCGACTACGGAACCGAGCCCGTCGTAAACATACCACCTTACGTCAATCGCGTTCGCGGGGCGTTTATACATCGGTCCCGAGGGTCCGAGGAGATACGTCGCGCTGACGTTCAGGACGCCCGCGATGTTCTCCTCCCACTCGCGGATGACGTTCGTGCCGTCGTACCCGTAGTGCGTGATCATCGTCGGTTGGCTCTGCCCGGTCGGCGTCACGCTGAACCTGCGCCACAGTCCGTCCGCACCGTAGCGGAAGTCGCTCGTCTTGCCGTTTGAGAGCGAGGAAACGAGGCGGTTTTGCGAGTCCCACTTGTTCGTGTGCGAGGCGTCGGTCAGCGTGTTGCCGTTCGCGTCGCTGGTATACGATTGTACCGCCGAACTGCCGACCTGCCGCGTCGCGATCCGGTTCGCGTCGTCGAACGCGTATGACTCGCTCCCCGTGACGTTGTCGGTCTTCGCCGTGCGGTTGCCCATCGCGTCGAAAAAGTAACCTTACTTTTGACCTCTCCCACAACTCACAAACGCGCTCCAAAAATCAACTGAACAAGCAAAATACAAATGTACGCTGTGACGATGTATTTAACTAACATGGGCACTTTTGACACTTTGGGAAAGGGACTTAAAAGAAAGAACATCTCAGTGCCGATACAAACTATTACCAACAACAGCAATGTAGCGATAGTTGATAGTTCCCACTTAGGTCGTGAGATAATACTGATTCCAATTATGGAGATCAAAGCAGGTAACGAAAGCAACGCAACGCGTAACTCTACCTGAAGCGACATCATGTTTTTGCCTCCTGAGTTTCCTCTCTGCATAGTAACATCCTTGAACTTTGTTGTGAGCTTCAGTCTTCGATTCTGTATAACGTCACCACCTGCTTGACGGGTCAGAAAACTTGTCTTGAGCATTATCCATGGCAGCAATTACTGCCACAACAGCACAGGCTAAGAACACTGTAGCTAATACGACCCCCATTACAGGACCTGCGGGGGTCAGACACAATGCAACTATTGCCGCATATAGCCCGGAACCGGCCGAGTATAAGCCGACTGATGTCGAAATCACACCAAGGGTAGCAGCGGTTAACTCATGTCCATTCTTATCTAACACGTAGCATATCGCGAAGATTAAGGCAGCAATAAACACCAATCCACCTCCTCCTTTACCGTCGAAAGCACCTGTTGTGTCCATCATCCTCCAAAGATCTTTTAATGCTTCTCCGACCCAGTTGGATGACTTCCCGTCTGCATCTACCATGTTAACAGGGTTATTACCAGCATACGAAAACCAGTTCATTCCATCATGCTTTGGGTCTTCGCTGACGAACCTTCCAATCGCGGGATCGTAATACCGCGCCCTCATGTAAACGAGTCCGGTCTCGTCGTCGGAATAGTGCCCCAGCCCGCCGACGAAGCCGTGCCTGCTCTTCTCGGTGCCGACGGTGCCGCGCCGCAGTCCGAACACGTCGTGCTTCTTCTCCGCGAGCAGGTTCCCGGAAACGTCCACCTCGCCCACGACGCTCCCCAAGCCGTCGTACACGTACCACCTGACATCCGCCGCGTTCGCGGGTCGCTTGTACATCGGACCGTTCGGACCGAGCAGGTACGTCGCGCTGACGTTCAGCACGCCCGCGATGTTCTCCTCCCACTCACGGACCACGTTCGAGCCGTCGTACCCGTAGTGCGTGATCGTGATCGGTGCCTGATCGCCGTCCGTGACCGCCATCTTCCGGCGCAGTCCGTCTGCGCCGTAGCGGAAGTCGCTCGTCTTGCCGTTCGACAGGCTGGAGACGAGCCGGTTCTGGCTATCCCACTGGTTCGTGTGCGAAGCGTCGGCGAGCATGTTGCCGTTCGCGTCGCTCGTGTACGTCGTCACCGTGCCCGCCCCGACCTGTCTTGTCGCGATCCGGTTCGCGTCGTCGAACGCGTACGTCTCGCCCCCCGTCACGTTGTCGGTCTTCGCCGTACGGTTCCCCATCGCGTCGAACGAATACGTCTGGTTCTGACCGTCGCCGTAGCCCGCCGTCTTCAGCCGACTCTGCTCGTCGTACGTGTACGACTCCGTCCGGCTCACCGGCTGGCTCTGCGCGTTCGTGGTCGTGACCGTGTTCGACGTGCGCTGAGAGTTGTTGTTGTAGGTGTAGTCGTTCTGAGATAGCAGTCGCTCTACCGGCGGTCCCGTCTGCGGATAATTATCATGCCAGATGGTTTGCATTCAGGTAACGAGGGAGCGTCCGGTGCCCATGTCTGTAGAATGAATCTCTGCCGGGGCAAGCCTCGGAGTACCAGCCGGACGGCGACCCGAAAGTCACCAACAGGACTGTGCCTCCTGAGAGAGTCGTAGCCGCTTCAAGCCGGAACGGTGCAAGCACCGGGGTATCCACCCTCTGCGCTTTCAGCGAGTGAGTGTAACATTAGCAATGGTTTGGTTTATCGCGTATCTTGATCAAGTGTCGCACGTAATGGAACTCTCCTTCAGGGTAAAGACGTTCATAATCACGAAGCGGTTCGAGTACCTCTTCCCAACTCATCTTTCTATGCATAAACAACGGAAGTCTTGCCAACGCGAAGGACAAGTCAGTACATTCTTTAGTTTTAGCTTCTTGACTTAACTTTCCTAAGTCTCGTAGAGCAATGTTTAGAATGAAGCCTAATGCTCGTAACTGCCTCCCAGTTAGATAATACTCGCTCATTTTGATACTCCAAAACTGCATACAATAAAGCAACACCTCCTGGCGATAGCCGTTAAGTAGTTCAGGGCTTAACAGGTCTACTGTGATACGCCATAAGAAGTCACATTCGTACTCTGTCAACCGTGCATCAAGGTGGCACTCTTTTGGGTCGGTT
Organism: Armatimonadota bacterium; assembly: GCA_043763605.1. Classification (GTDB taxonomy): domain Bacteria; phylum Armatimonadota; class Armatimonadia; order Armatimonadales; family Armatimonadaceae; genus JACMIU01. The sequence continues at coordinate 9,184 of JAYULM010000124.1, forward strand.
GGTTCTACCATATATCAGTTGTTACCTGCTTTGTTCTGACCGCCATCGAAGTCATGTCGACTTTCTGCTCAGCCATAAGTCGAGTACGATGAGCATCTCACTAAGGTTTCTTTAACTTGATTTACTATTTCCTGACGTCTCGAAAACCGGTCTTTGTTTTTTTTGTCCACACAGACAACCGAGCGTTTCGCGTTATAGGGGCGAGCATAGACCACAAGGACATTTTCTATATTCGCCCCTCCGTTGCTGACGGCTTGGCAATGCACCACGATTGAATGTGCTACGGCTTTAGCGCATTTTTTAGCCGCTCGTGCAGGGCGACTTTTCTGATGGTTTTCAACTTGCCGTTAAGTATCATCTTCTCCTCAAGCAGTCTGAGCGTCCACCTTGCCTACCCTCCAAGCGGGTCGGAACAAAGCATTGCCACGAGATGATCTTCAATATCGCCAGTATCTATTGGCTTTGTTCAGGGTCTACAAACCCATAATGTTTTCTTCAGAAGATGCTATGAAGAACAATATAGGTAGCATACCTTGAGTAATTAAACATACAGCCGCTCTGCCACGACAATTTTTCTCAGCAATTGCACATAAGCCAGCTTCCTCTGTAAGTCCTAGTGCCTCACCTGCGATACGACCTTCCATTGCTTGATTCGCCCTCTCCTGCCAATCTATCCTCTTAAACATTAACTCAAGAGTATACTTGGTGAATAGTAGAGCACCAAAAAGCGCGGCACTGGCATCTAACAATAATCGTTGTTGGTATCCATCTATATTGATACCACAAGCAGCCATCATCTCTGTAAAAATTGTTACAAGACTGTTCGATACATTGCCGTTGGCATCTGCTTTGTTAACCGGATCGTTGTTACAGTAGGCGAACCAGTTGTTGCCATCTCCTCTTTTATCTTCGCTAATAAACCGCCCCACCGCCGGGTCGTAGTAGCGCGCCCGCATGTAGACCAGCCCGGTCTCGTCGTCGCTGTAGTGCCCCAGCCCGCCGACGAACCCGTGCCTGCTCTTCTCGGTGCCGACGGTCCCGCGCCGTAGCCCGAACACGTCGTGCTTCTTCGCGCTCGTCACGTTGCCGCTCACATCGACCTCGCCGACGACCGAGCCTAAGCCGTCGTACACGTACCACCTGACATCCGTTGCGTTCGCGGGGCACTTGTACGCCGGTCCCGAAGCACCGAGCAGGTACGTCGCGCTGACGTTCAGGACGCCCGCTATGTTCTCCTCCCACTCGCGGACAACGTTCGAGCCGTCGTACCCGTAGTGCGTGATCGTCGTCGCCTGACTCTGCCCGGTCGGCGTGACCGCGAATCTGCGCCGCAAGCCGTCCGCGCCGTACTTGAACGCCGACGTTTTCCCGTTCGAGAGCGACGACACAAGCTGGTTCTGGCTGTCCCATTGGTTCGTATGCGAAGCGTCGGTCAGCGTGTTGCCGTTCGCGTCGCTCGTGTACGTCGTCACGCCCGACGAACCGACCTGCCGCGTCGCGATCCGGTTCGCGTTGTCGAACGCGTACGACTCGCTCCCGGTCACGTTGTCCGTCTTCGCCGTACGGTTCCCCATCGCGTCGAAGCCATACGTCTGGTTCTGACCGTCACCGTAGTTCGCGGTCTTCAGGCGGCTCTGCTCGTCGTACGTGTACGACTCCGTCCGGCTCACGAGCTGGTTCTGCGCGTTCGTGGTCGTGATCGTGTTCGCCGTGCGCTGACCGAGGTTGTTGTACGTGTAGTCGTTCTGGTACAGGAGACGGTCCGCCCCGGTGGCGGTGACGCGGTACACCGTCCGCGACTGCGTCAACCAGCCCCGACCCAGATGACTGTTTGTCGGCCCATAGGAGTGTTTGGTTTCCGCGTAGCCGACCAGTTGCGCACTGCTGTTGTACACCTGATTGAAGCGCACCCACTGAGAACGACCGAAGTCATCCAGTGTGACGCTGACTTGGCGCCCCTGGTCATCGGTGATTCCGACAAGCTTGTGACCGTACTTGTCCGGTTCGCTACTGGCATGAACCATTTGTCCATAGCTAATCACATCGGTCGTCGCGTACTGGTAGGAAACGACACCGCCGCCCGGCAACAGCATCGTGTCACGCTCCCCGCCTAAGCGGTACGTATAGCCGGTGGTTCCCGTCACCGGATCGGTGACCGACGACACCCAGTCGCACCCATTCTCGTAGCTCATGGAAGTCGTGCCACGCCCATCGGTGACCGACTCCGTGCGCCCGTTCAAGCCGTATTGGTACGAGATCGTCTCGCCCGCCGCGACGCCCGCCTTCGCCGGGAAGGTCGCCGAAGTCGGCTGACCCAGTTTGTTGTACAGGAACGTGCTCGCCTGCCCGTTCGGGTCGGTGCTGCTGGTCACCTTACCCACCGTATCGTATACCATTGCCGTGGTGCGGTTCAGTCTGCCGGTGCCGGGATCCTGCACCACCTGCGTCAGGTTGCCCCACGCGTCGCCGTAGGTGTAGTTCGTGACCACGCCATTCAGGTTGGTTTCCGATGCCTTCTGACCGTACTGATTGTAGGTATAGGTAAACTGCTTGCCAAACGACGGACTGCCGGACACGCCGTAGCCCGCGTCACGCACCCACGCCATATTGCCCCGGTTTCCCGGCAAAATGTCTTTGTTGTCGAAATAGTCGAACGTCGAGGTGCGTCCCAGCGCGTCCGTCACGCTCGCCTTCTGGAAATACTTGCTGGCGTTATAATACGTGTACGTCGTTTGTCCGGGGAAACCTGACGTGAATTGAGTCAGAACGTTGCCATGAGGACCGTACGTCGCTTCTGTAGATCTCGTTCGCGCCACATTGTAGTTGCCGGGTGTATTGTATTCAAAGGCACGTGTGACATTGTTTGTTATGTCGTAATTCCAGGCAAACGATAAGTTTTGCGAGACGTCAAACAACTGCCCGTCATTCATCACATTCGCGCGAAGCGAGCCATCTATCCCCAGATACCCCTGGATACCGCCGCTACTTTTGAAATTGATTATCCCTAAACCGTAGGAGTTCGCATACCACGTTCCACCGGTATCAATCGTCCAAACCTGACTCCTTGCCTGTCCTGTTCCGGCAACAATGCCCCCCGGTTCGGTAATGCTGTTCGCCCAGACGGTTCCCGTGGGGTTGTATCCGGGTGGGGCAACAAGGTCGCCCCAAACTGTGCGGGTGCGCGTACCGGGAGTAATGGTGTAGGTGTACGAAACGGCGTTACCCAGTGGGTCGGCAATCGACGCCAGCAAGCCCGTCTCACCCGCGACCGTTGTGTAGGTGTACGTCGTCACGCGGTTCAGCCCCGTGCTGTCCACACGCACACGCCACAGGTTCAGATACGACGACGCGTCCCCCGCGTTCTGGTAATACTCGTACGTGACCATGTACAGCGGCGACTGAACGGAAATAATCCGGAACGCGGGCGCGGCGGACGTGCCGAAGTTCTGCCATGCGAACACCAACGTCCGGTTCACCGGGTCTTTCACCTGCGTCAGCAGTTTCTTTGTCGAGCCATCCGTGAATGTGATCGTCTGCCCGTACGTCAGCGTCGTGCGGTTGCCGTACCGGTCCTCGATATAGTCGCACACGCGCACCGGCGACGGGCGACCTGCCGCGTCGGTGCCCTCGGGCACGAAGTGCTTCACCGTGCCGTCCATTCCGACCTGCGTGTCCTCCTCCGAGCGCGGCAACCCGCTGACCATCTCCTCGTCGTAGCGGCTGTCCATCTCGTCGTACAGGTACGCGGGCGGTGTGTACAGCCCGTCGGCGTCGCGGGTGTATTTGTGCTTGCCCCCGAAGAAGTCGGTGCGCGGCACCAGCTCCTTCTCGACGTTGTTTTCGACCACCGCCCCGGCTTCCTCGATGCGGATGTCGTACGCGTGCGTCCAGCCGATCCCGAACGCCCCCGCCCGGTCGTCGTTGGAGTTGTACGTGCGCTGGAGCACCAAGCCCGCGCCGCGCCCCGGCGCGACCTGGACATCGGTGAACGACTTGAACAGGTTGCCGTTGCACAGGTTCACGTCCCGTAGCGAGCGGTGCCACGGCATCGGCGAACCGGCGAAGTATTTGTTGCGCTTGTCGCCGCGCCCGCGAATCTGGAGCATCTCGGCGGCACTCAGCGGTTCCACATCGGCGCGCGGCTTTGCCGCCGCTTTCTGTCGCTCGGCATTCTCCCGGGCGTCGATCTTCGCGCGTAGTTTCGCGTCCGGGGTCTGGGTCAAACCCTTCTCCGTCAGTTGCGAGTAGGCTTTATACACGCGCGGCTTCGCGAACACGGTGCGCGGGAACAGGAGCCACGCCGTAAACAGGCACGTGATCGCCGCCGTGACACGTAGCCAGGTCGCGTTCTTACGACCGTCGAACGACACGGCATTTCCGCCGAAGAAGACACCGCTATTGCTTTGAAATAACATCGATTGATCCTTTTGCCGCGCCGGAGGTGTCGCCCCCGGTCGCATTCAGCCCGCTCACCGCCACACCGTTAAACATCTGCCGCCATAGTTGCCAGGGGATCGTTTTGACCTCACCCCCGGGGAACCTCACCCCCCCGCCCCCTCTCCTCCGAGGAGAGGGGGTGCCGGAAACGGAGGGCGCGACGCCGCCGCGTGTCCCCTCTGGCTCCCCCTCTCCTCCGAGGAGAGGGGGCGGGGGGGTGAGGTTCCCCGCGTCCCACACCGTGACGCCGGACGCCGACACGCCGGACACCACCACGAAATGCCCCGGCGCGACCAGCGCGATCAGCGGCAGTGCCTGCTTTTTCAGACCCGCCTCGCTCAGCCGCACACCGCGCGCCCCGGGGAACCCGTGCAACTTCGCCGTTCCGACGAGTGCGGACAGCGTCGTCCCGTCCGCCCCGGTCTTCATCTCCCGCGCCAGGGATTCTATAATCTCCCGTTGCTCCCTCCCCCCAGCCCCCTCCCTCATCGGAATGAGAGAGGGGGAGCCAGAGGGCAACGCGGTAGCGTCTCGCCCCCGGGTTCCTTCTCCCCCTCTCTCATTCCGATGAGGGAGGGGGCTGGGGGGAGGGAGCAACGGGAGCACATACGCCAGCGACTCGGGACCGCACATCGCCGCCGCCCGGTCGCGCTCCTCCTGGTGTTTGCGCTGGATCGCCTGCGCCGATTTCCAGACCGCTTCCGCGTCCTTCGGGATGTCGCCGCCGTGGAGCCGCGCGATCCGGCGCATCGCCCCGTGGACCAGCGGACTTTCCGGGAAATCGCGCACGAACTGCACCAACTCGCGCTCCGCCCCGGCTTTGTCGCCCAGCCCCATCGTACACGCCGCGTGCTGGTAAGCGGCATCCTCGGCGAGCGTCGGTTGCGGCATCTCTCCGAGCGGCGGCGGGGACGGCGAACTTTTGGGGAGTGCTTCCGCGTCCTCGCGCGCCCGGGCGAACCGCGTCCTTGCCGTCTTCAGGTCGCCACGCCGCGCCGCCGCGAACGCCATCAGGTGCCGCGCCGACGCGACCGAAACGCCGTCCGGGGCGGCGGAAGCACCTGCGACGGGAGCGGACCCTGCGACGGCTTTTATACTTTCCGTCCGCGCCGCCGCCGCGATCACTTTCGTCGCCACCGCTTCCGCCGTTCGGTAATCGCCGCTGGCATAGGCGGTCCGTGCGAGGGCGAGTGCCTGCGGCGCGGCGGGTTTTGGCAGTTGCGGCTTAGCCGTCGCGGTCGGCGACGGTGACGCGCCGCGCATGGACGGCGCACTACCGTTCCCGATTCCGCCGCTCGGTCGGAACCCGCCGTAGCCATCCGCGCGGTACGTCAGCCGCTCCCGCGCCGCCTGCTGTATCGCTTCCTCATGGGAGCGCCACCACAGCGCGGAGCCGCCCGCAACCAGAGCCGTCGCCGCTATGGTACCGGTGAGAAAGCGTTGTTTTCGCGTCATCATCGTTGCGTCTCCTGCGCCTTCCTACGGGGCGACCTGCACCGGTGCCGTAACCGTCTTGCCCAGCGTCGCCGAGATCGTCACCGTCCCGCTCGCTGTGATCGTCCCGGAAGAGACCGTGAAACTCACGTTGCCCTGCCCGGCGGCAAGGAACACGCTCGCCGGGACCGTCACCGACGGCGAATTGCTCGACAGCGTCACCGTGACGCCGCCCGCCGGTGCCGCCGACGCCAGATACAGCGTCCCCTGCCGCGAGGAGTTCGACGAAAGCGGGATCAGCGTCGGCGGCATCGTGCTCGTGTTGTAGTTCGGGGTCACACCGACGCTGTTAATGTCCACACCATAGCCGCCAAACGCATACAGGAGATACGGCTGGATGTCTGTCAGACCGTCCTGCACGTAGCCCGGGCGCGCGAAGTACGCCCACCCCGACGATGCGACCAGCGGGAACGTCGCCGAGGTGCCGCCGTTCGCCTCGCCCGGTGCCGACAGCGCAACCGAGAGCGTGCCGTCGCCGCCGTTCTGGGTCAGCGTCCGCTCCAGGTCGGGCAGGATGTTCAGCGACACCCAGCGACCGGGGGTCCCCGCCGCCCACGACAGCGACACCGCCTCCGCACCACTCGCCTTGAAAGCGGGCGCGTTGCTCCAGACGAGCGTCGCGGGGGTCCAGGTGTCGTCGGCGACGAAGCGCGGGCGGACGGAGGCGGGCTGGTTCGCCTGCGCGGTCCGGGTCAGGTAGAGCGACAAGCCGCCGACCGTCCAGAGTTGTTGCCCGGCGACGGGCGGTCCCGCGAGTCCAGTGAACTTGAGATAGGTACGCGCCACCTTCGCGCCGTCGGAGTTGTAGCCCGCGAACAATCCGCCCCGGTACTTGTCGTCGCGGAACTTGAAGTCTTTCAGGACATAGGTGCTGTGGCGCGGGTCGATGCGCGTGTCCACCGTCTGCGCGGCGGTCGCGGCGATCCGGCGCACCGTGACCGGGGTCAGGGCGGATTCCCACGCCGCCGATCCGAGCTGCCACTGATAAACGCCGTTGCCCTGATGCACCGAGTACCAGGCGAACGCGGTGCCGACCAGCGAGTAGTTGTAGGTCGTGTTGTAGTCCCAGTCGCTGTCGTCGTAGGCGGTCGCCCCCGCGTTCGCGGAGCCGGGTTGGAAGTACCACAGGAAGTTTCCGTTGGTCGGGGTGCGCTTCAGCGCGTCCCAGACGATGCCCGCCGAGACCGGCGCGGAGGTCGCGGTCGGCGTCATGAAGGGCGACGGGAAACTGCCGGAGGGCCGGGCATCCCAGCGCACCCGGATCACGCGGCGGGTCGCGGCGGCAGGCGGGTTCGCCTGACCGGGCGTGAACCGTGCCCCGTCGCGCAGATCCTCGACGCGCAAGTTCTGGGCGCGGCAGGGGGCGGTGACGAGCGGCAGAAGCCCGAGGCATCCCGCCAGCAACGGAGCAACGACGGCAACACGCCGGAACGCCCCGCCAAAAGCGAGACGGTCCGCACGAAACGCAGGAATCAAGGGAGAATCAGACACGGGAAAACTCCTCCAATAAAGACCGATACAGGATAACAGGGGATCGCGCCAGTAACGACATCGTAACGCCGAATCAATGACATAAGTGCCCTTCAAGAAATAAACTGTTCGTTTTATGACGAATTTCCTCTCAATTAGATCACGACAATGCACAGTTTATTTATTGAAGGGCACTAAGC